>JAITSL010000055.1 GCA_031287855.1 Candidatus Endomicrobiellum roisinitermitis | reverse complement strand
CCAATACTTATCTACAATATAATATTTTACAATAGGGAAAGTAAAATTACTTACCCACTTAAAAACAATAGCTACTACAAAATATGTAAGCCAAACAGGAATTATTACAACAAGCCCTGTAATTAAATATGTTTTTAACTTACCTAAACTTCTACTCTCTTTTTCATTTCCCATATACAAAATCCTTCCCTGCTTTTAATAATTTATTGAGTTTAATTTGAGAGTCAGATTCTGAATATACTCTAACAATAGGTTCTGTACCTGACAACCTAAAACCTATCCAGTTATTATCATCTAAAATAAACTTATCACCATCAATATTTACATATTTTTTAATTTTTATACCAGCAAAACTACTTGGAACTTTAGCTTTTAAAGTAACTTTAAAAGATTCCATAGCTTGCGGGTCTAAACGAAAATTTAATCTTGAAGTTAAAACTTCTCCAGTAATTTTTTTGATATCTTTTAAAAGCTCCACCACAGACTTTTTACTCATTGCAACAGCTTCTGCAACTAAAAGACAAGCTAAAATACCATCCTTTTCAGGGACATGTCCTCTAATTGTAAGACCTCCTGACTCTTCCCCACCTATTATAAATTCACTAGGATTATTTGTCATAGTATTGCCAATATATTTAAAACCTACAGGCGTTTCTTTTACATCAACACCTATTTTTGCTCCAATTTTGTCTATAAGCTGTGTAGTCATAACACTCCTTACTACAATTCCACTCCACCCTCTTGTTTTATGTAAGTGATACAGCAAAAGTGCTATAACCTGATTTGGAGTTACAAAAGCTCCATTAGAATCTATAACACCAAATCTATCAGCATCCCCATCGGTAGAAAACCCTAATTTATATGATTCTTTCTTTACCAAATTAATTAATTCTTTAAGATTGTTCCCTGAAGGTTCTGGAGCTCCGCCATTAAACATTACATCTCTATCTTTATTTATTGTAGTATTTTTAATTCCTGCCATAGCAAGTAAAGTATCCAAATAGCCATTACCTGTACCATGCAAAACGTCAACAGCAACTTTTATTTTAGATTTTTTTAAAGCTTTAAAATCAACAAGTTCTTTTATTTTCTTAATATAAGCAATGCTAGGATCATGCATTTGTATAATTTTACTTTTAACACCTGTCTCAAAAGAAATGTATTTTATATCTCTGTTTTTTAAAGAGATACAATATTTTTCTATCTTCTTTGTTGTCTCTGGCAAAGCTGAACCACCCCAAGAAGGAGAATATTTTAAACCATTATACTGATAAGGATTATGACTTGCAGTAAAATTTATACCACCTGCAAGTTTAGAGTTTACAATATTGTAAGCTACAACTGGAGTTGGAGTGTTTCTTTTACAAAACAACACTTTAATACCATTACCTGCAAAAATTTCAGCTGCAACTTTTGCAAAATCTTCAGCCATAAACCTTGTATCATAACCTATAACAACACTAGCTTGCCCTTTTTTGTACTCTTCATTAATAACATTTGCAATTGACTGAGAAACAATAGCGACATTATCATATGTAAAATCTTTAGCAATTATTCCTCTCCAACCTGAAGTTCCAAATTTTATCATTGTTATGTCCCTATTTTAAATTTGCCATTCTTTAATTTTTTCAGAATATATTTCAAGCAACCCTAACGTTGTCATTTTCTCTTTTGCTTCTGCCCAAATATGAAACAACGCCTCATTAGTATCTGGCACCAAAAGTACCCAACCGTTATTTGTATATACTTTAACACCATCAACAAGCTCGTGCTTTCTATCTTTAACTTCTTCTAAAGCTTTACGCATTGTCTGCCCTTTTTTATCCCAAGAGCACGGGGCTGTTCTATGTAACACTTCAAAATATGGAATCTCCTTGCTTATATTACTAAGAGATAAATTTTCTTGCGACATCATTTCCATTATTTTGCCTATAGCATACATTGCATCAAAAGCATTTTGAAATTCAGGAAATATAAAACCACCCATACTATCACATATTAAAACAACTTCTAAATTTTTCTCATAAGTCATTATATTTCTTGAACTTGTTGCAGTCCTTTTAACTTTTATACCAAACTGTTTAGCAAGCTCATCTATTGTTGAAGTTGCATTTACAGGAACAGCAATTGCAACATTTTTACCTTTATTAATTCTCATTACAAGATAAGACACTACAAGCATTGCAACATCGTCATGTAAAACAGTGCCTTTTTCATCTACTAAAAACACTTTTTCAGAACCAGAATCTATCAAAAAACCAGCATTTGCTTTTAAAGTTGTAACAATATCTGAAAGCTGGTTTAAAGAATTTGCAAATTCCTCATAAGATTTAGTACTTTTTGAAGAATTAATAAACGCATTCAACGCAACAACATTCACGTCCAAGTCGCCCAAAATAGCTGGGAATATCATAGAAGAAGAAGAATGAGCATAATCTATAACAATTTTATATTTAGACTTTTTTATAACTTCTTCATTTATAGCATTTAAATAACCTGTTTTATAATAATCTAAAGCTCTTGGAGGGACTGTTATTTTTCCAACAGCGTCCATGGGTGCACGTTTAAAATCTTCTCTAAAAAATAACTGTTCTATAGCCTTTTCTTGGCTTACTGAAATATCAGCACCTTTATTGTTAAAAAACTTTATATCTACAGACCTTCCATCACGAGGAGATTGTCTTATATATATT
Source organism: Candidatus Endomicrobiellum roisinitermitis (assembly GCA_031287855.1). Lineage (GTDB taxonomy): Bacteria > Elusimicrobiota > Endomicrobiia > Endomicrobiales > Endomicrobiaceae > Endomicrobiellum > Endomicrobiellum roisinitermitis. The sequence continues at coordinate 6,503 of JAITSL010000055.1, read as the reverse complement.
CCACCAGATTCTCCCTCATTGCCAATTTCATACCTCACAACTGGTATTGGAAGCCCCCTTAAATCGCCAACTTCTAGACCTGCAGAAAGTAATCCAGAAATAATACCTCTTTCTATCATACCAGATGCAGGGTGTTCATCTCGTGAAACAATAATATATGAATTTTCTCCTATATAAGCTCCATATGCAGACCCTATTTTTGCAGCAAATTCTGGAGTAATCTCTACATTCCCTAACCCACTTATACCACAAGCATTAAATAAAGCTTTATTCCATCTTTCGCCCCAAACCAAACTACTTGAAAGGATTGCCCCTGCGCCTATAGCTTTATGAGGCCAAATTCTTAAATTTGTCCTAACAACCGCATCGTTACCTATTATACATTCATCTGCAACTACCGTTCCAACCTGAACTACAACTCTATCGCCTATTTTTGTAGAAGTTCCTATAACATTTTCTTTAATTCTTGACTCTTGCCCAATTGTAACGCTGCTCCACAGGACAGAACCTAAAATTTCTGAACCTTGCGCAATTTTAGTATTATCACCTATAACAGAACGAGATAGAACTACATTATCTGCAATAGCAACATTATTTCCTAAAATTACTTGTCCATCTACTTCAACATTTTTGCCTATGGACACATTTTTGCCGACTAATATCTCATTTTGTCCAACTTTTACTTTCTTACAATCTATATCAACTTTAACTTTGCCATCCAATATATCGTAATGAACAAATCTATACTCATCGTTATTGCCAATATCTTTCCAATAGCCGTCAGCAATATACCCATACAAAGCCCTATTTTCCTTTAAAAATGCTGGGAACAAGTCTTTAGAAAAATCAAAAGACATATCTGGAACATAATTAAACACTCCCGGCTCTAAAATATAAATCCCAGTGTTTACTGTATCTGAAAAAACTTCACCCCATGAAGGTTTCTCTAAAAACCTTTCAATTTTACCATCTTTAGAAGTTATTACTACCCCAAATTGTAAAGGATTATTCACTCTTGTAAGGACTATTGTAGCAAGAGCTTTTTTACTTTTATGAAAATCTAGAGCCTTTTTTAAATCAAAGTCTGTTAAAATATCGCCAGATATTACTAAAAAAGTATCTTTTATGCTTTGACTTGCAAACTTAACACTACCTGCTGTACCAAGATCAGATTCTGGCCTTATATACTTTATGTTTATCCCAAAATCTTTACCATATTCAAAATAATCCTTAATAGTTTCTGGCTGATAATATAACATCATTGTTAACTCTAAAAAATTGTGCTTTTTTAAAAGGTTAACCATATGGCAAAGCATGGGCTTGTTTGCTACTGGAACCATAGGCTTTGGCAAACAACATGTGATAGGTCTTAATCTTGTACCAAAGCCGCCAGCCATAATAACAGCTTGCACTGAGAAGTACCCCCTGGACAAGAAATACAGGACTTGACAAGGGATGATTTTACTAAATTTGACACCTAAAAGCAAAAATGGATATAATCTCTCAAATATGAAAAAAAGCGAGACTAAAACTACCTCTTATCTTAAATTTTTTATAGTTGTAATTATCGTCGCATTATTTATATTAGCTTTAGGTAAAATAACTACAAATTTTATAGATAATCTTCCTTCAATACAACAACTTGGCAATTATACCCCAAACTTATCTACAAAAGTTTATGATAAAGACAATGATTTAATAGCCGAACTATTTACAGAAAGAAGGGTCCTAATACCAATAAATGACATACCTTTAAATTTGCAAAATGCTTTCATAGCTATAGAAGATAACGACTTTTTTAAACATTGGGGAATTTCTATAAAAAGTATTTTTAGAGCTTTTTGTAAAATATTACTAAAAGGTAAAGTTTCAGAAGGCGGTTCCACAATTACTCAACAACTTGCAAAAACTATATTTTTAACTAGAGGCAAAACCTTAATAAGAAAAATAAAAGAAGCACTTTTGACAATATCCCTTGAAAAAAATTATTCTAAAAAAGAAATATTGCAGTTTTACATAAACCAAATATATTTTGGTAGTGGCTCACACGGAGTAGAGGTAGCTGCAGAAAAATATTTTAATAAAAATATAAAAGATTTAAACCTTGCAGAATGCGCAATGCTTGCAGCAATTCCAAAATCTCCCAATTACTATAACCCATTTAAAAATGCCAAAGCTGCTTTAGCAAGAAGAAATCTAGTGCTTGCTAGGATGTATGAGCTAGGATACATTAGTAAAAAAGAAAAGGAAGAAGCTTTAAAAGAGCTTCTTCCAACAAAAGAAGCCACAAACATAAAAGAAGAAAAAGGGCATTATTTTATGGAGTTTTTAAGAATAATGTTAGAGCCAAAATATGGAACAAACATTTTATTTAATTCAGGAATCTCTATATACACAACCCTTGATATGCAATCACAAAGTTCTGCAGAAAAAGCTATTGAACAAGCTTTAACAAAATTTGACGAAGAGAAAGTTAAAGTTTTTGAAAAAGAAAATAAAGAATCAGTAAAGATACAAGGAGCTTTAATAGCAGTTGACCCTAAAAATGGTGCAATAAGAGCAATGGTTGGTGGACGTAATTTTAAAGAATCTCAATTTAATAGAGCAACTCAAGCAAAAAGACAAGCTGGATCAGCATTTAAGCCTTTTGTATATCTTACAGCAATAGAAGAAGGTTTTACACCTGCAACAATACTTGAAGACGCCCCTTTAGTTTTTATTTATAAAAATAATGCTTGGGACTTAGTTTCAAGGGACATAACTGCTCTTGAAAGAGTCGCTGAAATAATACCTGAAGACGACTTAATAGACACAAATAAGGTTTGGGTACCTACAAACTATGGCAAAAAATATAGAGGAAAAGTTACATTAAGAACGGCTCTTGCTTTATCTATTAACACTTGTGCAGTAGAACTTATAATGAAAGTAACACCAATAAAAGTTATACAATCAGCAAGAAATTTAGGAATAACAACTCCATTATCAAACTCTCTGTCTCTGGCTTTAGGTTCAAGCGATGTAACATTACAAGAAATGGTAAGCGCTTTTGCAGTTTTTGCATCAGGCGGAATTAAAACTACTCCTTACATTATAGTAAAAATTACAGATAAAGACGGAAAAATTTTAGAAGAAAGTATACCTCAACAAAAGGAAGTTCTTTCTTCGCAAACTTGCTTTGTTTTAACTAACATGCTTAAAGCAGTAATAGAAAAAGGTAGTGGTTGGCAAGCAAAAATGTTAGGAAGACCGTGTGCAGGGAAAACTGGGACTACAAATGGTCCCAGCGATGCATGGTTTATAGGATATACTCCTCAACTTGTTGCAGGCGTGTGGGTAGGTTATGACGACCGTTCAATAACATTAGGGGACAGAGTTACAGGTGGTATAATAGCTTGTCCTATATGGACAAATTTCATGAAAGGCGCACTAGAAGGACAACCTATTTTAGATTTTGTAGAACCAACAGACATCGATTGGGCATTAATTGACCCTTCAACAGGCCTTCTAGCTTTAAGCAAAACAGAAGGCGCATTTATTGAAGCATTTAAAAAAGGTACTGCTCCTACACAATATTTTAATATAAGTTCTTCAGACACAAGAAAACAAGATTTAGATATAGAAATAGAAGGTTTTTAAAATTACTCCAAAATTATTTCATACTCCTCTCTAGGAATTTCCAGACTAGCTTTGATCTCAAAATCTGCATTAAATATTTTTTTAAGTCTTAGCATTTTTTCTCTAAAATATTCCACAATATCGCAATTTAGCTTAATTTTAACTTTCCCAGGATAACTATCAACTTGTAATTGTGCTATCTCATTACAAACATTAATAAAAATAGATTCCTTAGAAAGCACTAGCCCTAACCCTCTGCATGTAGGACAAGCTTCTCCCAAAAGAGAAAATAAAGACTCTCTTTTCCTTTGACGAGTCATCTCTATTAAACCTAACCTTGTTATTGGCCAAATCTTTATTTTAGCTTTATCACCTTTTGCAGTATCACGCAACTTTTCTAAAACTTTGTGCCTATTTACAGACTTTCTCATATCTATAAAATCTATAACAATAATCCCACCAATATTTCTAAGCCTTAACTGCCTTGTTATCTCTACAGCAGCTTCTAAATTCGTAACCAAGGCAGTATCTTCTTGAGAACTTTTAGCAATAAATTTTCCACTATTAACATCTATAGCACAAAGAGATTCTGCCTCTTGTATTATGAGATATCCTCCTGACTCTAAAGGAACTTTATTTGATCGAAGCACTTTTATTTCTTCATCAATTCCATACGCTTTAAAAATAGGCTGCTTTCCATCATAAAGTAAAATTCTATCTATGAACTCTGGCAACACTATTTTTACAAAATCACTAACATCTTTAAACTCTTTTTTTGAATCTATGTGCATCATAATAACATCTTCTGAAAAGTAGTCTCTTACTGTTTGAAATACTACCCCCAAATCTTTATGTACAATACTCATAGGCTTTACATTGTTAAACCTTGCAACTATAGAAGCCCAAAGTCTTTCTAAGTATTTTATTTCAGTCTCTATTTCTTGTTCACTTGACTCTTCAGCTTCAGTCCTTACTATTACACCACCAGGTATATCTTTCTTTATTTTGCAAACTATGTTTTTTAGCCTACCATATTCTTGTTTATCTTCAATATTTTTAGATATACCTATATTGTTACTAAAAGGCATATACACTAAAAGTCTTCCGGGCAGAGAAATATCCATTGTTACTTTAGGCCCTTTTGTGCTTATAGTTTCTTTATACACTTGAACCATAACTTCTTGTCCGACTTTAATCATATTTTCAATGTTTTTTTCTTCTCGTTGAGCTACTATATCATCAACCCCTAAATAAGCACTTTTCCCAAAACCAATATCAACAAAAGCAGAACCAAGAGCTGGCACAATATTTTGTACTATACCTTTATAAATATTATTTAATATTTTCTCAGATTCCCTTCTTTCTATAAACAAATCAAAAAGTTTGCCATCTTCTAAAACAGCAATCCTTGTTTCTTCTAAACCCCTGTTAACTACTATCTCTTTTTTCACTTAACAATTATTCCTATTAAAAATTTATGGTTCATGTATTGTACCATTAGATGTTTCAATATATAAAGCAGTTCTTTTAATACTATAAACCTTAAGTTTGCCTGTTTTTAATTTTAAAAGTTTTTCCAAAATCATTTCTGGTTTAACTGTTTTACCACTTCCAAACCGAAGTTGCAATATTAAATCGCTACTTTCTATTTTTAATAACCTTATTAAGGGTTTAGCGTCAATCATTATAATTTTATCTTTTTTTTGTTTAATTATAACAATCTCATCCTGCAATAAAAATTCACCTATCTCTTTTTGAGAAACAATTATGTCTTTAATTTTGTATTCTGACACATTAACAAGCCTATCTATTGACGGGAATAACAATGGCATTTTTTTTACGCTAAGCAAATCATAGCCTTCAGGTAAAACTTTAGATATTGCAAGTTTTACAATTTCAATACTAATATTCTCAGTAAAATATAATTCTATATATTCACTAGAACTTTCTTGTCCAATAGAAAGCGGAGGCCCATAAGAAGATTTTACTTGAGGACTAAACCCACCAGTAAAAGCAATCGGCAAATCTGACCGCCTTGCTGAACGCCTAAAAACTTCTATTTGTTCCAAGTGCGATATGTATTTTATCATTCCTTTTTTAGCAAAACGAAGAAGTAATCGCACAATAGGAGCAGTTTCTTGAGTTTTAGGTCCCCCATAATGTTCTGGTAAAAGACATCCAACTTTGTCAAAAGATTTTATAGTAATATCTGCAGTTTCATTTATACCCTTTGTGTAGTCTTTATATAAATCCTCTTTTGAAACGCAAAAAAATAAATGATCCCAAGGAAACACTTCATCATAATTTCTGCTTCTGTAAACATAAAAGTTTAAATCCACATTACATTCTTTTAAAGATTGGGCCCAAATACTGTTACCAAACTTGTCTGCCCATTGGTCAAACCTTGCACCTTTTTCCCAAGCTTTATAAATTACTTTAGAAAGCCTTCTATCGCCCTTTGCAATTAACGCCTCTAATACACTTGATCTATGGTTATGTGCTTTTACATTTGCAGGAAGCAACTTATTTAGTAAATCTATCTTTTGTTTTATAGAATCTTCGCTTGCCATAGGAACCCATTGAAATGCGGTTTGAGATTTTGGCACAAACGGAGACACTGTTATATTAAAACTTAAATTTTTAGCTTCTTTTTTTACAAGTTTTACAATGTGCCCTATTCCTAATATATCTTCACTAGTTTCTGTCGGAAGACCTATCATAAAATAAAGTTTTATAGTTTTCCATCCCATAGCGTTTGCAGTAAGTAAAGTTTCCACTATTTGTTTTTCAGAAAGGTATTTACCTATAACGTTGCGAAGTCTGTCAGAACCCGCTTCTGGAGCAAAAGTAAGGGTAGGCCTTTTACTTCTATTTATGTATTGTGCAAT
>JAITSL010000004.1 GCA_031287855.1 Candidatus Endomicrobiellum roisinitermitis | reverse complement strand
CTTATGCATCTTCTCTATTAGCTCTGCAAATTTTGCATTTATCAGTCTTGTTGCTGTTTTCTCTAGTTTAATACTTTCTCTTGTAGCTGTGTCATCTAAAAACTTCTCAAGCGATATTTTTAATTGTTCCCCTGTTTCATATTCTATCTCTGTAAAGTCTAAATGTATCACTGGGTATTTCTTTGTCCAATCCCATTTATCACATATATACAACCCTTCAAATATCTCCTTTTTCCCTCTAAACAACTCCTTTAATGTACTTATCAGCAATGACTTCCCAAATCTCCTTGGCCTTGATAAAAAATATATCCTTCCATTACTTATCAAATTATATATATGCTCTGTCTTGTCTACATATATATTCCCACTTCTACGTAATACTTCAAATGACTGTGTCCCTATCGGTAATCTCTTCATCTTTTTCCCTTACCCATTCTAATCATTTCTTACTTCTTTTCTTACTACCTTTTACATATTATATTCTACATCTTTTTGTCTGTTTTAGGAAATTTGTCTCCATTTACTTCCCTTTAAATATTCTTATTCTTTCTTGTTATATTAATTACTTATACACAATTATTCTCTTGTCTAAAGGCTGATATTAAACAAATGGATAGATTTTATCTTCAACAAAAGAAGAAGCAAGGATTAATTATAGGGCAATGAAGTACACGTAATAGGTTATAACAAAGAATCAGATCTAGTAAAAAATGATATAGCAGTGATAGGTGAACAAACAGCAAGTTTAGAAATAAGGATATCAGATGATATAAGAGATACTTTACTTAACAAAATAGGTTCAGGACCATAAGGATATAGTCCGTCAGGGATGCTACACAGTATGATAAAAGGGTTGTTTACATCACACAACCGTACACAACTGGGGAATGAAGTTTGGAAGTGATTGTAAAGTAAACCCTGTAGGACATAAAGGACTATAGGAAAGCATGCTTAGGAGCGATATTTATTTACAGCTAGGGGCATTAAGGATTTTATCCTCCACTAACTATTACCTATACTTCTTCTCCAACCACTTCATATGACACTTCTACAATCCCATCCTTACTTCTACCTTCTGTACTTTCCACTGCAAAGTTATTTATCATAAATATCATCTTTAATCTTACAATATTTAGCTAATGCACTTGTATCGTACTCATTATTTTTAAAATAGATTCTTTGTCCCCACATTGTAGAATTTTATCTGATATCTCTTTTACTTCTTTAAAAGATACGCTACGTATAACTTTTTTTATTTTAAGAATTTGTGATGCCGATACACTAAACTCATCAAGTCCAAAACCTAAAAGAATAGCTGTATAGTATGGATCTCCAGCCATTTCGCCACAAATTCCAACCTCTATTTTTTCTTTATGAGCACTATCTATAATCTGTTTAATAAGCCTTAACACTGCTGGATGTTTAGGATCATAAATATTTGCAACATTTTCGTTTACTCTATCAACTGCTAGAGCATATTGTATCAAATCATTAGTACCTATTGAAACGAAGTCTACTTCTTTAGCTATAACGTCTATAATAACAGCTGCAGAAGGTATTTCTATCATTGCGCCCACTTTCATGTTTTCATCAAAACTTACATTCTTTTTTCTTAATTCTTGCTTAACACTTTGAAGTATTTTGTTTGCGTCTCTAAGTTCATCAATACCTGATATCATAGGATACATGAGCCTTACCTTACCAAAAGCAGACGCTCTTAAAATACCTTTTAATTGAGGAATAAAAATATCAGGATATTTAAGACATAACCTTATGGCTCTCAACCCTAAAAATGGATTTTGCTCTTGTCCAAGTTTTAATAGTCCCAGCTTTGTAAATTTATCTCCACCCAAATCTAGTGTCCTTATAGTTGTAGGATACTGCGACATTTCTTTTACAACTTTAGCATATTCTTCAAAATGCTCTTGCTCAGATGGCATAGCATTGCGATTAAAATACATAAATTCTGTCCTGTAAAGCCCTACACCTCTTGCTCCATTATTTAAAGCAGTTGACACTTCACCAGAGTTATCAATATTTGCAAAAATCAAAGCACTGTGTTTGTCTATCGTTTCAATACTTAAATCTTTTAATTTTTTTAACTCTTTGATCTGTTTATATTGCCTATCATAATCTTTTTGATATTTTTTTAATACTTCTTCAGATGGGTTTAATATTATTTCACCAACATTTCCGTCTAGTATTATTGTGTCTTCTGTTCTTATTTGAGAAGATGCAACTTTTAAACCAACCACAGCAGGGATTCCAAGCCCTTGCGCCATGATAGCAGTATGCGAAGTTTTCCCACCAATATCAATAACAAAACCTTTAATTAACTTTTCCCTTATTGTAACAGTATCTGCAGGCGCCAAATTGTGAGCAACCACTATATAATTTTCTTTTAAATTTCTAAGGCTCCTTGCTTGCTTGCCCAATAAATTTGCTAGGATTTTTTTACCAACTTCCTGTACATCAACTTTTCTCTCCTTAAAATAATCATCTTTAATTGATTCAAAAGAACGAATAATCTTATCTATTACTTTAAATATGGCATATTCTGCATTAGTGCCATCTTCTATAAGCTTATAAACATCTTTTTTCATAGTTGGATCATCTAAAATCAAAATATGAGCGTCTGCTATATGAGCATAATTTTCACCCAAAGCATCATTAATTTTATTATAAATTTCTTTAAGTTCTTGTCTTGTTTTCTCAATTGCATCATCAAGACGTTTTTTTTCACTTGCTCTTGCATTCTTAGGAATTTCTTTATAAATTAGACAAAAATCATCCTCTTCTAGAAGAAATGCTTTCCCTATAGCCACACCTGCAGATGCAGCAACTCCTTTTAAGATGATATTCTTCAGCTTTGGCATCTTATTTCCTCTTACTCACTGAAATTAGATTGAAACAAACTCTCAAGCTCACTTAAAACTTCGTTTTCATCTGGACCATCTGCAATAAATTTCAACTGACTTCCTTGTCCTGCAGCTAAAGCCATAATTCCCATAATACTTTTTGCATCTATATCGAACTCATCTTTTATAATTTTTACAGAAGATTGATACTTACTTGCAGTCTGCACAAGCATAGCTGCAGGCCTTGCATGCAAACCCATCTTATTAGAAACAGTTATGATCTTTTCTTTCACTTTCTAAATCCTTAAATAAGATACTAAGGAACATATTATTATTATGCTGTAAAGTAAAAAAACTACTCCCAATCTACTAAGAGTTATTGAAAACAAAAAAACTATTATATATAAAGCCAAGTCGTTTTCTTTGATTCCAAAAAACAAGTTGCTTATAGGACTAGATTTAAAAATTAGTAGGTATACAAATAACGCAACTATAGCAACAATAAATCCAGCATATTTTATTACAGGCATTAAAGTTTTAGTATTTGAGATGACAGAAAAACTATCTTTGCCAAACTTAAAACCTATAAACATAAGCCAACATCTAGCAACAATATGAAAAACATTATAGCCAACAATAAAAATAATCGGCACAAAAATTGCATACTCTTGAAAACTCTGATCTAAAAATTTCATAAACAACAACATAACTAAAATACTAAAACAAGCTACTAAAGGCCTTAACGAACCAAAAAATAAAGGGTCGCCAATTGCTGCTAGTGGACCTGCCATTTGATTTTTAATACCACTTATACTTATGTCAAGGAAATTTACTTTATTTTCACTTTTTCCTTTTTCTAATTTTGCAACTATAGCAAAAACTAAATTGGCCATATATGGGTGAGTATTAAAATAACCCAGATGTCTTATTAGAGCCTCTTGCTTAGATTTTTGATCTAGATACACTTTATCTAAGAATGGCTTTAAAATATAAACAAAACCTATGTTTTGCATTCTTTCAAAATTCCATAAGGCCTGCAAGAAAAAAGACCTCACAAACATTTTTATATATACTTTAATCATCTTAAAGTTCCTTAAAAAACAATTTTCTAAAAATATTAAATTCTTTTATAACTAATGCAAAGCCAACTATAGGTAGCAAATACCAAGCATTTCTTAAACCCAAAATAATAAATTGAGATAATTGTAAATAAAGTCCAGAATATATTAAACCTCCAACATACATAGCAAACAAATAAAACAAAAAAAGTCTTAATCCAAAAAGAAAAAGTCCTACATATATACCCGCATACATACGCCAATATTTTTGGTCTTTTATACCGTCTTCAACAAAATGCATAATTTTAGTGTTAAAATTTCGCCCAGACATATCCATGTCTCTATAAAAATATGCAAAAGGAACAGCTAAAACTAAAGCAAAAACCGCTGCTTCTTGTACTCCAAGAAAATATTTGCATACCCAAAAAGTAGATAAAATGCTTATCAAAGAAACGTCAACTGGCACTGTTACTCCCATTGGGATAGCATTTACCCAAAGCAACTCTACAATCATACCTATCCAAAGTCCAGTATTAACATCTCCCATAAAATAACCAACAATAGGAGCACAAAATATAGGACGACAAATCATAAACTGCCCAAAAGCAGTTATGTCCATACTACAAAACGAACCCATTAAAGCGTAAAAAAATATACTTTCTGTCATAGGCCACCTACACATTATTTAAAATTTACAACTGTCTCCATAGAAAACTTCTTTTCTTTGCCAGATTCTATATTACATTTAAGTAATGGCAACACAGCTGTTCCTTGATATGTCCGTTCATAGCCATTATCAGAATTGATAACAGTTTCAACCGGGTAAACAAACAAATCACATTTTTCAGATAATTTAAGCTCTATTTCTATTTTTAGATAAGCGTCGTATCTTTTCCAAATTTCAACATTTTTTAAATTCCCTACATCATCTCCTGTTTTTGAAGAAAAAGCAAACATTTGTTCTGGAGAAAAACAAATCTCTAAATTATCACTACAATTATTTTTTATAGAATAGTCTACATGATAGCCATTTGTCAACGGTAAAATTTCTTTAACGAGCTTAACGTTTTGCCCACAAACACTACCATAACGACATAAGCTAAGTTTTGCTTGCTTTTTTAAAAATTTTCTCACATCAACTAACTTCACTTCATATTTGTCAGACACAAAATCACCTTTTTCTTCATAATTGCCAAACACACAAGAATCATACTCTATATCACATGAAAAAAAGTGATCAATTAAAGAAGCTCTTTTATAATTATCATATACAAGATATTTATCCAGCCCTAATTCTTTAACTTTTATAGAACCATTGTGTATACTTTGTACTTCTAATGAATTATCATCTGCTATTACAGCTTTATCAATACTTTCTTTTAATGTTTTATGGTAAGGTTCATATCGTCTTGTAAGCACATCCAATAAATTGTAACTGATTTTAAAAATGTCCCATTCAAAAATTGAGCCTCCATAATATGCAGATATATAAATATTTTGTGTTTTATCTTCATACAAATACTCGTCTTGACCGTCACAATTTATATCAAAAATATTCCAAAAAGCTTTTTTAAACATAGACTTATTACAGCAATTTTCAGCTTTTATAATGTTACTATAAACAGCATTTCTCAAATGAGGAAGATAAATGCCTCCAAAAACTCCATGCCAATACGCGCAATTGCATTGTCCAGCATATAAAAAATCTTTAGCTTTTTTAAAAGCTTTCTTATCATCTTTTAAACACTCAACTTTATCACTTATATAGAGCATCTTTTTATGCATATTATTTGACTCTTCATATTTTACAAGAAAATTTCTCCAAAAACCTCCTCTTAAAAACTTTCTTGTTTCAATATCACAAGTATTTCTATTTAAAACATTTTCAAAATTCTCTTGCAACTCAAATGGCAATGCCCATTGAGACATTTCAAAGTAAGATGAGCATGGCAAATATACCCTTCGTGAAGACTCCCTTAATTTTAAAATCTCACTAAAAGTTACAGTCTCTACAATATCTGAATTATTTTCTAATGCACTCAAGAAATTATGCAACCATTTGTTCTCATAAACATGTTTATATGTACTAGGCCACATTCCAAACTTCTCACCGTCATCTGCCATAATAACGATACTGTCTTCTAGTGGATTCTTTTGTATCAAATATCTAAAATATTCAATCGTATCTTCTACATTAGAAAAAGGAATCAAATATCTCATCTTTTGGCTTATAGGGAATACCTCTAATTTATACCCATCTTCTTCTGTTGTATAATAACCATTTAATTTATCGACATCAAACCCTGCATTTGCAAAATGGCAATCATCTAAAACCGTATATTTCATACCAGCTTGAGCAAAAATTTTTGCCATAGAAGGTTCCCATACTCTTTCTGCAAGCCATATGCCATTTGCCTGAAATTTCCCAAATTTATTTTTCAAATATTTCGTTAACTTCTCTATTTGTCCAAATTTATCTTTATCTGGAACAGAAGACATTATAGGCTCAAAATAACCTCCAGACAATATTTCTACCTTTTCTTTATCAACAAAACCTTGAACAATCTGAGCATAGTCTTTATGTTCTCTTTCTAAATACTCCCAGAGAATTCCACTTAAATGTAAGTTCCATTTTATGCCAGTGTGTTTAGATAAAACATCCAAAAACGGTTTATATGCTGACTGGTAAGCTTTTTCAAAAACCCAACCAAAATTACCAATCGGTTGGTGATTATGTGTACAAAAAATAAATTTAACTTTACTCATTTTTCCACCTCGGGTAAAGTTAAATATTCTTTTTCTATCAAAGGAATAATATTTAACCTTTCATCTCCTGGCAAAATCCTCGACTCTAGCTCAATGCCTTTCTGATAAATTCTATATAAAAATTTAATATCGCTATCATCAGCACAAACATTACTTAAAATTTGTTTTTTCCCACTAAAAAAGTGCATACCTCCAATATTTAAAGAATTAAATCTCACGCCATGTTCTAGTATATAAAAAGCTTCTTTGGGACTTGCAACTAAAACCATAATATTTTTACAATTAACCACTTTTAAAACCGCCACTGCATCTTGGAGACTCTTTACTTCAAGCTTGATATCACTTGGGACAGCCATTTCCATAAGCATTTTTTGCATTTTGTTTTCAGCTGCAATATCTGAAGCTACCAAAAGAATATCCACAGGAATTACTTTAAGCCAACCTTGAACTACCTGGCCATGAACAAGTCTATCATCTATTCTTACAAGAGATATAGGCACTATCCTTCCTCACTTAACATACTATTTCTTCTCAAACAAAGTCTTTCTAATATTAATTATGCTTTTTTGACTTTCAGTAAAAACTTTATGAGCCAATTGTGAAACATTTTGAGACTTTTTAATTGCAAAAATAGCAGATAATAACATAGGAAGATTTACACCTGAAATAATTTCAACTTTAAAATCATCAAGCATTCTACAAGAAGCATTGTTTGGACTGCCACCCATCATGTCAGTAAGTATTAAAACACCATCTTGGTCTATTACATCGCTTAAAAGGATTTTTATTTTATTTTGTAACTGCGTTAGACTATCACTTTTTTCGTTAGAAATAGCATAAAGGTTTTCCTGCTTGCCAACCATAAGTTCTGCAGAATTAATTAAAGATTTAGCCAGGTTACCATGCGCTGCTATAACAATTTTAACCATAATTACTCTCCAAGAAAGAGGTAACCATCTACTATCTACTCTGCAATATGTCTCTATGATTTAGTTGCACTTTATATTTTTGACTTTTTAAAAAATTAGCGAGTTTTTCTGCAATAAAAACTGACCTATGTCTACCACCTGTACAACCAACTGCAATAGTTAAGTAACTTTTACCTTCCTTTATGTAATAGGGCAAAGTAAACTCTATTAATTTAGAAAACATACTAAAAAACCCTTTAAGTTCTTTTTGCTTTTTTATATAGTCCTTAACAGCTTTATTTTGACCTGTTTTGTATTTTAGTTCGTACACATAATTTGGATTTGTTATAAAACGCACATCATAGACAATATCTGCGTCATTAGGAACTCCATATTTATATCCAAAAGAAACTACAGATATATTTAAATATTGTCTACCAAATTGATTAACTTTTGCGATTATTGAAATAGTTTTTTTTAATTCACCTATCGTTAGGACTGAAGTGTCTATAACTTCATCTGCAACCTCAAAAATGTCTTTTATAATTCCTCTTTCAAGAGATATGCCTAAAGAAACCGACTCACCTAAGGGATGTCTACGACGGGTTTCTGAATAACGCCTTATTAAAACTTTATCAGTAGCGTCCAAAAAAATAACTTTATATTTAATCTTTTTATTTTTTAAAACTACTAGAATTTCTTTGAAATGAGATAAATCTTTACCTGCTCTAGAATCAATACTAATTGCAACATTTTTATATTTATCTTTGTTCTTAAGACAAATATCTAAAAAAGGTTGAAACATTACAACTGGCATATTATCAACACACTCAAAACCAAAATCTTCAAAAATCTTAAGTGTTTGACTTTTCCCAGCACCAGACATTCCTGAAATTATATATAATTTAGTCATAAACTATTTTTGTTTATCTCTTTTTGTAACCTAACATCTAAATCTCTGGCGGTAAAACAACCTTTATTTTTAATCCTTTGATTTAAACTTGCAGTTTCAACTAAAACAGCAAGGTTACGACCTGGGGCCACAGGCACTACAACTTCTGGAATCTTCACACCTAAATATTCAATGTAAGACTCATCTAAACCTACTCTATCTACTCTATCATAGTTCTTTGAATTTCCCCAGTCTTCTAGCCTTATTACAAGCTCTATTTTAGATTCATCTAAAATATTGCCAACACCAAATAAATCCTTAACATCTATTATTCCTATACCCCTTATTTCTATAAGGTGCTTAGTAACCTCTAAACCACTGCCTACTAAAACTCGCCCTGAACGCTTTCTTATGTTTACAACATCATCAGCAACAAATTTATGCCCTCTTTTAACAAGTTCTATAGCGCATTCAGACTTACCAATTGCAGACTTACCAATAATTAAAACTCCTAGTCCATAAACATTTGTCATAACAGCGTGAATTTTAATCGATGGAGCAAGTCTTTCATTTAGATAATAACCTAAATCCCCCATAAATATAGAAGATCTTAATTGTGTGCTTAATAAAGGAACGTTTAAATCAGCAAAAGTTTTCAACATTGCTTCTGTAGGCTCTAAATTTCTTGTTAAAATACAACCTACGGACTTTTCATGAGAAAAAATTTTATTTAAAACTTTTAACTGTTCATCATAACTTAAGTGTTTTAAGTATGTATGCTCTATTATACCAATAATCTGTAGGCGTTCATACGGGAAGTGTTCAAAAAAACCAGCAATAGCCAAACCTGGCTTATTCATCTCAGATACTAAAATTTTTCTATCTAACCCATCTTTACCTACTAAAATCTCAAGTTTAAAATCTCTAGCTTTTTCAGCAAGAAGGGTTTTTATATCCATATTTTAATATATATCCTCTTGCTGTATAATTTTTACAACGTTTTCTGTCGTTTCAGCTTCCCTTATAGCTTGTCTTAAAAATTTATCTTTAAATAATCTTGAAATTCTAGATAATGCCTTTAAATGTTGTCCAGCCACTTCCACAGGTCCTACTAGAAGAAAAATTATATGCACTAATTCTCCATCTAAAGAGTTAAACTCTATTCCTTTATGAGATATGCCCAGCACTCCCATTTGCTCTGAAAGTACATCTGTTTTACCATGAGGAATAGCTACACCTTGTCCAATTCCTGTTGAGCCTAGCTTTTCTCTTTCTAGAACCACATTTATAATTTCATCAGTTTTTTTAATTTTTTTTGTTTTTCCTAAAACATTTACTAGTTCAACTATTGCTGACTTTTTATCTGTCGCCTTTAAATCAACAATAATTTCATTTTGACTCAAAAAATCCATAATTTTCATCTAAGTTTCTCCTATTTTTGTGCTACATTTTTTCATTAGGTTCTAAAAGCACTATTGAACCACTATCATTCCTATAAAGTACACATATTTTATCTTTTTGGCCATCTTTAAACATATAAACTCTATATCCTAGATTATCCATTTGATCAATAGCTTCTTCTAAGCTTACAGGTTTTAAATCAAAACGTTTTATCTCGGCAATTTTTGTCCTAGAGTCGTCCATAACATCATAAGAAAAAACTTCTTCTAAAGTCGTATACTCTTTTGATGGTTTCTTTCTATGATCTTTTGAAATTTCTTTATGTTTTTTAAGTTGTTTTTCGAGTTTATCTGAAGCTAAGTCTATTGATGCGTATAAATCTTTTGATTGATCTTTTGCTCTAAATGAAATTTTTCCTATATGAAAAACTATTTCTGTTATCTGTCTATTCTTTTCTACGGATAGGATTACATGTGAATAAACATCATCTCCATCATAAAGCTTATCAAATTTTAAAACTTTTTTGCGTACATAAGAATCAATAGCGTCTGTTAACTTTAGGTGTCTAGCGGTAATATTGACCTGCATTTTTGTCTCCTTTGTAGTACGTTAAAATATACAAAATTTGTTTATACTCTTTCAATCAATAGTTACATCTTAAAGTTATCACCAAGATAAACTTTCCTTGCTTTTGGGTTATTTAACAAATCTTGTGCAGTTCCTTCAAGTAAAATTTTACCTTCATAAATTATATAAGCCCTATCTATAATTTCAAGAGTTTCTCTTACATTGTGATCTGTTATCAATATTCCCAAACCCCTTTCTTTTAAACCTTTTATAATTTTTTGAATCTCATAAACAGTTACAGGATCAATTCCAACAAAAGGTTCATCTAAAAGCAAAAACTTAGGATCTGTAATCAAAGCTCTTGCAATTTCAAGCCTTCTTTTTTCTCCTCCAGACAAAGTCACACTTTGTTGTTTACGCAATTTTGTAAGGCCAAAATCTGAAAGCAATGTATTTACTTTTTCCTTTTGCTGAGATTTTTCAATTGGTAGCATTTGCGCTATAGCAAACAAATTATCCTCAACAGTAAGTCCACGAAATATAGATGGCTCCTGAGATAGATAACCAACACCTGCTCTTGCTCTTTGGTACATAGCCCAATCTGTTATTTCCTCATTGTCTAAATACACACTACCATCATAAGGTCTTATAAGACCTACTGTCATATAAAATGTTGTTGTTTTACCAGCCCCATTGGGACCTAAAAGACCTACAACTTCCCCTTGCCTTACGCTTATACTTATACCATTTACAACCATTCTATATTTATATTTCTTAAATAATTCTTCAGTTTTTAGTATCATTTTTTTCATCTTCCATTTTAATTTTTCCTAAAACAGAACCTTTCATAATTATCCTTTTATCATCATTTTTAGAATGATAAAAAATCATTTCATCTGCTTCATATACTCCCTTTTTACCATCACTTAACACATGTGCTAAAGGCTTTTTTTTACCTTTTTTAAAAACAACTCTTAAAGTTTTTTTGTCAAAATTGCCCTTATCAGCGTAAATTGTCCCAGAAGATGTTGTAACTACAACATTATTACGTGCATCTAGAGCTTGATTGCTTTTATCTATATAGATTTCTTTAGCGCGTAAAACCAAAGGGACTGTAGAATTATTAACAAAATATTTTATTAACGCATTTCCCCAAACTTTTCCTTTTTGAGTTTTTGGATTATAAATTGAATAATTACCATAAACTTCAACAGGTTCTAATTCTTCAGTTTTAGAAAACAGTTTAACACTACCTTTAGCTGAAATTAAAGATTTTTCTTTATCATAAGACATTTCATCGGCATTTACAATACTATATTCATTAACTGCAACAGAATGACCTTTAGAAATAGTTACCTTACCTGCATTTTTTATTTCCATTGTATCACCAGTTATAACAGTCTTTTCAGATGTAATATTTGCAAAAGAGAGCCTAACAAAAAAACAAATAATAAAAAATACAATATTAAACTTAATCAATTACTGTCCTCTGATCTTTTATTATAATATTATCTAGTTTTGTATCAGAGTGAAAACTTGTTCCATAAATTTTTTGACCCAGCTTTGTAATTACGATATCTCTATTACTATATACTAATTCTTTGGATGCATCATACATCAAATCCATAGTTTGAAGTCGTTCGTTATCTATAGTGTCAATAGTACATTTACCAACACCTTCTATATCGCAGGTTTCCATATTTATTTTTGCTTTCTCACTAACAAGAGTAGAAGCATAATTTCCACTATTATAGAATTTCACAATAGGTAATTTTAAATTAACAATTTGAGTTTCTTCATTTATTGTGGCAGATTCTGCTTCTAAAATCATCTTCAATTTACCTGCATTTGTCTGAGTAATAGTAAACTTTTCTATTGCTTGTTCTGATATGGGGGGAGTTTCTTCTATAATAACTTCTTTTTGTTTGCATCCAGAAAATATACAAAAAATAAAAAGGACAAAAACTAAATTTAACTTGACTTTTTTAAAATTATTCATAAAAGTATTCCTACTAAAATAATTAGTAACAAAAATATTTTTATCCTTCCCTTTCTAAAAAATAGTTACACCACTGCAAAAGGAATTTCATTTAAACATATTTTATGACATATTTTTAAAAAAGCACTCTTTTCTTTAAATTCTTTTATCTCCGATAAGTACCTGCTTGTCACCAATATATGTTTATCATACATGTTTGTCTTTTCTATCACTACTATCCCATTTATATCTTGCCCTTTAAACTTATATGCTGTTAGCAATAATACTTTCTCTTTTTCCTTATCTCCCATTGTATTTAAATAGTTTATCGCTTCCACCACATCTGTGAAACGTTTGACTTCTAGTTCATCCTCATATCCCTTAAACTTTTCCTTCCATATCTCTTGAGATACTTTATCATCATCTAATACTACTACTGTGCTACCTTTCTTTATCTCTATCTTGTCTGCAAACCATTTTGGACTCTCTACTTTCTTAAACCTTATCCTAAACTCTGTTCCTTCTCCTTCTTTACTCTCTACTTCCATCTGCCCTTTTAGCTCTTTTACTACCCTTAGTATCTGCTCCATCCCTA
>JAITSL010000045.1 GCA_031287855.1 Candidatus Endomicrobiellum roisinitermitis | reverse complement strand
GATGTTTTAAAAAAAGACCGTGTATGTGTAATTGGTAAAAATGGTAAAGGGAAATCTACTTTATTAAAATTGCTTGCAGAAAGGTTAACGCCTTCAGAAGGTAGCATAAAGAAGCATCCTGACTTAAAAACAGCTTATTTTGTGCAATCTGATAGTGCAAATTTAAATCCTAAGAAAACTGTTTATGAAGAGATAATTGGATCAAATTCAGATTGTTTGCCTCAAAAAGCAAGAAATATCGCTGGTTCTGTAATGTTTACTGGAGACGACGCTTTAAAGAAAATAGAAGTTTTAAGTGGTGGTGAAAAAAGTAGAGTTCTTTTAGGTAAAATTTTAGCAAATCCATGTCATTTGTTACTTCTTGATGAACCTACAAATCATCTAGACATTGAGTCTTGCCAGAGTTTAATAGATGCAATTAATGAGTTTGCAGGTTCTGTTATTATGGTTACTCACAATGAAGAAATTTTGCACGCTGTTGCTACAAAACTTATAATTTTTGATAGAAACGAAATTTCAGTTTTTGATGGTACGTACCAGATTTTTCTTGATACAAAAGGGTGGGAAGATGAAGGTGGTGTATTAGCAAAAAAAACTAATACACAAATAGCTTTTAAAAAAGATAAAAATGAAATAAAAAAAATTAAAGCTAGACTAATACAAGATAGATCTAAAGCTTTAAAACCTTTAGAAGAAAAAGTTAAAACAATTGAAAAAGATATATTTGATTTGGAAAAGAAATTAAATTTAAATACACAACAACTTGTTGTTGCTTCTACAGAAGGGAATGTTGTTTTATTGTCAGAAAGTTCTAAACTTAACAAAATTTTAAAAAGTAAAATAGAAAATTTATATATAGAACTTGATATGAATACTAAAAAGTTAGAAAAAGAGTCAGACCATTCTACGCGTCTTATAAATGAGCTACAAGAAAGTAATATAAATGATAATAAAGTTAAGGATAATTAAATTATGGATATTTTTTCTAAATTAAAACAAAAAATTATAGGTAATATGAGCCATGATTCAATAAAGAAAATGAAACGTTTATGGGTAGGGTATGTTTTATCACAATGGAAACTTTTAGCTTTATCAATGATTTTTATGGGTATATATTCTGTATTAAATGCTTGGTCTGTTAGTTTACTTAAACCTGTTTTTGATAAAGTTTTTATAGAACAAAATAGAGATGTTTTGTTTATAATTGCAGTTGAAGTCATAATAGCATTTGGAGCAAAAGGATTTGCTCAGTATTTTCAGTCTGTTACAATGACTATGCTTGGTGCAAACTTTACTAAAAGACTGCAAGGGGATTTGTATGATAGGTTCATTGCTCAAGATTTAGAATTTTTTCATAAAAATAATTCAGGCAACTTATTAGTTTATTTTATGGGAGATTTAAATACAATAAGAGATGCAATAATTAATAGCGTTACAACAGTTGTTAGAGACGCGTGTTCTGTTATTTTCTTAATAGTGCTTATGTTTTGGAAAAGTTTTGATATGGCAGCAGCTATGTTTATATTGTTCCCTATAGGTTTTTATCCAATGATATATTTTGGGAAAAAAATAAAACAAATTTTTCATAGTCAGCAAAACTCGTTTGGGAATTTATATGCAATTTTAGCGCAATCTTTCCAGGGGATAAAGATTGTAAAGTCTTATAATATGGAATCATTGGAATCTAAAAAAATCAAAGGGAGTGCTGAGTCAATAGCTAATATAGAAGTAAAGATGTCAAGAAATAATAATATTTTAAGTCCTTTAATGGAATTTTTTGGAGGAATTGCAGCAGCTGGTACGCTTGCTTATGGTGGGTATAGAATTATGCACGGTACTCTTACTACTGGGGATTTTGTGGTATTTCTTATTGCTATAGTCGCTGCATACCAACCAATGAAATCTTTGGCAAACTTAAATTCTCGTGTGCAGATGGGGATAGTAGCTATTGACCGTGTTTTTTATGTAATAGATAAAAAACCTAAGATAGTTAGTAAGCCTGAGGCCAAAGTTTTTAAAGCTACTAAAGGTATTATAAAAGTGGACAATGTTAAATTTAACTACACTGAAGATGTTGAAGTGTTACACGGTATAAATTTAGAAGTCAAGGAAGCTGAAAAAGTTGCTGTAGTTGGTGCTGCGGGTTCTGGTAAGTCTACTTTAATAAATTTAATATTAAGATTTTATGATGTTAAAGAAGGAAGCATAAAAATAGATGGGCAAGATATTAAGGATGTAACAATAGAATCTTTAAGAGATAATATTGCTTTTGTTTCTCAAGATGTTGTGCTTTTTGATGATACAATTAAAAAAAATATATTAATGGGTAAGCCTAATGCCACTGATGAAGAAGCTATAAATGCAGCAAAACATGCAGCTGCACATAATTTTATTATGAATCAGGACCAAGGGTATGACACAGTTGTTGGAGAACGTGGTGGCAATTTGTCTGGTGGACAAAAACAAATGATATCCATTGCAAGAGCTATGTTAAAAGATGCACCAATACTTTTACTTGATGAAGCAACAAGTTCTCTTGATTCAAAGTCTGAACGAATGGTACAAGAAGGTCTTGAAAGGTTGATGAAGGGGAGAACTTCAATAGTTGTAGCTCACAGACTGTCTACTATTATTAATTCAGACAAAATATATGTGTTTGAGTCAGGTAATATTGTAGAGTCAGGAACACATGCAGAACTTTTAGCTTTAAATGGTTACTATGCAAATCTCTATAAAATTCAGTTTATGCAGGACTAATTTTCATATCAAATCTTTATTTTCGTATGCAATTTTAAGGAGAAATAGAGATGTTATTTTATTTATGCTTCAATAAACTGTATCTTAAAATGGCGCAGTCACTAATAAATAGTATTAACAAATATCACAATTTCTCCAATATTATAATCTGTAGTGACGAAAAAGATATACTTTCTTTTTTCTTAAGCAACAATATTGAATTTATAGAATTTCATAATAATGGTCTTCATTTAGTTATTGGCATCCCTTAAGCTAGGCAAAATTGGATGCTTTCAATATATCAACATTTGCTCCTGCAAGCAATATAGATCGGTTTTTAACCACAATAACCGGTGGTTACAGCAAATACTAAAATTTGTATATAGATAATAGTCAATACACTATCTTGGAAGAAACAATAAAATGTAGTATAATATCGTCATTGTATTTTGTTGCTTTTTAACTTTTGGGCGGATGGCGGAACTGGCAGACGCACAGGACTTAAAATCCTGAGGCTCGCAAGAGCCGTGAGGGTTCAATTCCCTTTCCGCCCATTGGTTTTTAGATATTTATAATAAGCTTGCTTTGATTTTATTTGTATTTTTTGTAAAATATTTTTATTGTTTTTTTGAAGGGCCTGTAGCTCAGTTGGTTAGAGCACTCGACTCATAATCGAATGGTCGTAGGTTCAAGTCCTACCAGGCCCAATCCAGTAAACCTTTCCTTAGTCTGCAAAAATTTTGTATTTAACATCTCAATTTCAGTCAAAATTTTTTATGATGTATGACTTGTTAGTTTAATAAATTTATATATCTAATTTAAAAACATTATAACATCATAAAGTATTTGTTAATTTGCTATAATCAAAACGTTTAGTGTACTTACTTTGATTTGTGTTTTTTACTGTTTTTTGTTAATTTATTTTAGTAAATGAGGTAGGAATGGAAAATTTGAGACAAGATTTGGAAATGTTATACAAATTGCAAAGTTATGATACTGAAATTGATAATTTAAAAAAGCAGATACACCAAGCTTTGTTAAGTATTGAACAAAAAAATAAAGATTTACAAAATAAACGTATAGATTTTGAAAGCAAAAAAAAGTCTTTTGTTGAAATAAATTCTGTAAGGAAAGAGAAAGAGGCTGTTCTTAATTCTAAAGAAGAGCTAATATCTAAACATTCTCTAGACTTAAACAAAGTAAAATCTAATGAAACATATAAAGCGCTTCTTTTTGAGATAGATAAAATAAAAGCAGATAAAAATGTAGTTGAAGATGAGGTTTTACAACTTATGGACACAATTGACAAAGAAATGCTAGTTAATAAAAATTTGGAAAAAAATTTGCAAGATTTTGAGAGTAAAATAAAAAGTGATATTTCAGAAATAGAATCTTTAATTGAAAGTTTAAAAAAGCAAATAGTTGTAGTAGAAAATAATAGGCAAGAACAGGAGCCTAAAGTTAGCAAGTCTATATTTATGCAGTACGAAAGATTAAAAGAAGGACGCGACGGTGTTGGATTAGTGTTGATTGATGGAGAAAGTTGTGGTGGTTGTGGTATGGTTTTAAGACCACAGCTAATTAATCAAGCTCAGAAAGCTCAAGGACTAGTTTTTTGTGATAATTGTTCTAGAATATTATTTAAAAGGTGAAACCTCCTATTAAAGATGGATATGCAATCGCTTTAAGCTGTAGTTTGTTTAATACAGACTTAAAGAGGAAAGTCCGAACTTTAACTATGTATCATTTATTTATGCATAGTAAACGGTAGCAGGTAATCCCTGTCGCTTGTGAAAGTAGAGGTGCGAACAGAGACGCTTTTTGCAGAAATGTAAAAAGTATCCTTACAGCAGGATAAGTTTTGCAGCAATGCAAAATATGAAACGGCTAAATCCTTACCGGAAAGCAAGGCTGAAGGTTGGCCGCTTGATCGTTAAAAGTAATTTTAACGGCAGAGAAATGATTGCACTTTTAATTTATTAAAAGACAGAATTCGGTGTACAGTTCATCTTTATTAGGGGGACATTGAATATAGTTTTTAAGGGTGTGACTTTATGGAAATGATTGTTTGTGTAGTTATAGGTTTTTTAGGTGGTTTTTTTGGAGGAGTATTTGGTGTAGGAGGAGCAAGTATTTTAATTCCTCTTATGGTTATAGTTTTAAAGATGACTCAGCACCAAGCTCAGGGTACATCTCTTGCGGTAGTAGTTTTAAGTTTTTTTTCTATGTTAGTATATTATAAAAAGGGCTATGTAAACCTTACAGTTGCTAGCTTTATAGGGATAGGTTTTGTAATAGGTGGTTTTTTTGGGGCAAATGTTGCTGACATGTTACCAGAAAATATTTTAAAAAAAT
>JAITSL010000021.1 GCA_031287855.1 Candidatus Endomicrobiellum roisinitermitis | reverse complement strand
GGAGAGGTGCATACAGATAAGGGAAGGGCAGATGCAATATTAAAGAAGGAAGATAAAGTGATAGTAGTAGAGATAAAGTATGGTGAGAATAAGCAAGCAAAGAAGATGTTGCAGGAAGGGATGAGGCAGATAAGTGATAAGAAATATTATGAGAAGTATATGGGACAAGAAGTGAGTTTGTTGGCAGTGGCCTTTGGTAAGGATAAGGAAATAGCTTGTAAGTTTGAAAGTGTTTAACCTTTACGCAATTTTTTCACATTCCTCTGGTAGTCCCTGTTATTCTTGCAAAAATGGTGTCTATAACACGGACAATTAGATTTTTATGATAATTAAAAAAGATAAGAGTACTATACAAAATTATTTTCAAGACAATTCTGGTGTTTGTGGAGCACATGCTGATTTTGTTGCTATAGCAGAACATGAAAACGATATCCCTATATTTTTAGTTGAAATGTCTAAAAATAAAATACCAACAACTATTGCTGGGGCGCTTACAGGAAACACGGCTTCTGGGTTAGCTTTTGGTGGGGCAGTATTATCTTTGGAAAAGCTAAATAATATAGGAGAGATAAAAAAAGTTAGTGATAACATGGCCTTTATCACTGTACAAGCTGGCGCGCGTGTTAGCGATATAAAACTAAAAGCTTATAAAAGTGGCTGGATGTACCCTCCTGACCCTACAGAAAAAAATGCTTTTATAGGTGGTAATATTGCTACAAATGCTTCTGGCGCTAGAGGTTTTAAGTTTGGCGCAACAAGAGATTATGTGCAAGCTTTAAAAGTTGTTTTTGCAGATGGATCAAAAAGTTTTATTGAAAGGGGCAAACTGTTTTCTGATACAGAAGGAAACATAATGTTTGATACAGACAAAGGCATAAAACATATAAAACTTCCTCATTATAATTTGCCTTATATTAAAAATGCAGCTGGATATTATAATTACCCTAATTCAGATTTAATAGATGTTTTTATAGGCTCAGAAGGAACTCTTTGTGTTATTGTTGAAGCTGTTTTAAAGCTTATTCCACATTTTAAAAATATTTTTGGAGGTATAATTTTTTTTGAGCGTCGCAGCGATGCATACAGGTTTGTGGAAAAAATAAAATCTATTTCTAAAAAAGCAACAGAGGCAAAATTAAAAAATAGTGTTAATGCAATGTCTTTGGAATATTTTGACAAAAACGCTTTAAATCTTATTAGAGATGATTATCCTACTATTCCTTCGGAAGCAGAATCTGGTGTAATGTTTGAGCAAGATGTTGATGGTAATGGTGTAGATTTGTTAATTGATAAATGGTATGAAATTATGCAGGAGTGTAGTATAGATGTTGATAAAGTATGGTTTGCATCAAACTTAACAGAGATAGAAAAATTTAGAGCTTTTAGGCACTCAATTCCTGAACATGTAAATGCAATAATAAAAAAGAACAAAGTACCTAAAGTAGGCACAGATTTTGCTGTACCTGAAGGGAAGCTTTCCGATATAGTAAACTTTTGTGAAAAAGAATTTAAATCTTTGGGCGTTTTTAACTTAACTTTTGGACATATCGGCCAAAATCATCTCCATGTAAATATTTTGGCTGCAAACAAGCAAGAGTACGAAAAATGTAGAAAGTCTTACGTTGATATTGCTTGTAAAGTGGTAGAACTTAAAGGAACAGTCTCTGCAGAGCATGGTATTGGCAAACTTAGGCACATTTTTTTAGAGAAAATGCTTCAAAGAGAAGGAATGAAAGAAATGGCAAGATTTAAAAAAAGCCTTGATAATAATGCTATTTTAGGTCAAGATAATATATTCCCAAAGGAATATCTAATATGAAAAAACATGTTAGCAAGATTATGAAAAAGTATACTTTGTTTTTTGTGCTATAGTTATTGCTATATTCACATTTTTTTGTTCTAGAGACAGATCTTTAAAAGAGGAAGTTTATGCGGGTTTAGGGTCTCCGTCTAGCCAAGTTTCGTTTTTAGCAAATGTTCGAAAAGGAATTCTTCCTAATGGTCTTACTTATTATGTTTTAAAAAATTCTAAGTCTGAAAATTATGTGATGTTAGCCCTCGTGGTAAGTGCAGGTTCTGTTCTTGAAAAAGATGACCAGAGAGGGTTAGCTCATTTTGTAGAACACATGACTTTTGATGGCAAAAAACATTTCCCTAAAAACGAAATGATAAATATGCGTTTTGGCGATAAATCAAGAGACTTAGACTGTCCATATATAAATGCTAGGGCCTGAGTTTTCTTCTGTGGGGGAATCTTCTAGGTTTTATTCATTCTGGTCAGTTGCAAAAGAAAACAGTTTGCAGGACACAATCAAAGCTGTTTTAGAAGAGAGGGAACGTGTTTTGCAATATGGTTGACACAAGAGGAAATAAATAGAGCAAAAACGTCAATTATTGCTTATTTTAAGCCTGGGGTGTCTGAAAAACGCATAGGATCTTCTTTGTGGTTAAAAGCGTTTATTGATAATTTTCTTGGGAAACAGCCTATAGTTGCAGATGATGAGTGGATATTTAACGCAGCAGTAAAAATGTTTCCTTTAATTACAGCTAAAGAATTAAACGTTGCATTTAAAGAGTACTTTAAAGATGAGGACCTTACAGTGTTTGCTGTTTGTCCAGAAACTGAAAATTTAATTTCAAAAGAAGAAATTGAGAAAATTATAAAAGATGTTAAAAATTCAAAAATTGTTCCGCCAGTGAATAATAATATTCAAGGTGATCTTTTAGACAACATTCCAAACCTGGGTGCTATTTTAAGACAGGTAAGTAACAAAGAAACAGACACTCTTGAATTGGGGCTAGAAAATGGTGCAAGAGTAATTTTAAAGCAAACAGCCAATAAAGATGACCAAATAGTTTTGTATGCGGCAGCTAAAGGTGGAATTTTTAATTGTGGTTACCCCTACAAAGATTTAGAGCAGTATATAGTATCTGCTAGGCTTTCTGCTCCGATGTGTATTAATTCTGGCCTTGGCAAATATTTTTGTCAAGAAATTCGAAAAAAACTTTCTGACAAAAATGTAAGTTTTGATTTTGGAATAAGTAATTTTGATCGTTATTTTTTGGTAATACTGAAAAAGTTCAAATACATATTAGAGATTTGATGTAAATAAGGTCATAGTAAAAGAGCGATTAAAAGGCCTTTTGAAAAGGATTAAAACATCACAGGTATAATAAAAATATACCATGTTTTAGCGTTTGGTGCCAATAAAAGCAGCAAATGCACTTAGTAGAGTCATCATTAATTTAGCTGATTTTGATAAAAGGGCAAAAGAACAAGAAAGGATTGTTTTATTTTACAGTAAACACAGTTTCAAGCCAAGTCAAGAAGCCTACCGGGTAAAAGGTTCAACTTTTGTTGAAATGGCAAAAGGTGTAGAAGGTTTTTGGAATAAAAGGCAAACGATGTCTGAAACCAAAGAGGCAAAGCCAAATAAGGCAAGAGGTAAAGGATTTTATTGATAATTATTGTATAAATAGGGTAACATAAAGATGAAATAAAGCCTTAGATGAGTATTGTAAAGAAGGAAATTTAGAAACGATTTCAATATCAAGCATTGGAGATATAATAAGGGAAGTTAAAGACAAGAGGGAATAAAGAGAAGGAGTTAAATTTAAGACTTAATGGCAAAAGAGGAAAGGTTAGTGAAGTTAAAGTAAAGAAAGCAAAGAAGGAGCCTGGAGGCAAAAACAACCGGCAAAGACCAGGGGATTTGGTGCAAGTTGAGAGCCTGCATTTGCTTATAGGTGGCAAGAGAGGATATTTAATCAAGGCAGTTGAATTGTGTGGTCTAGTTAAGTTTAGTTATGAATATGACGTCTAAAGAGTCAAAAGACTCAAGACTTTTTGAAATTAAACTGATACAAACCTATAAGAGGAGCGAATTTGAAGACCAGGCACACGATTAGCTGAAGGCCAATAATTTAACACACTTTTGCAATTATCCGAGAAATCCCAAAAGTAATGCCTTTATAGAAGGTTTTAACAGAAGTATCAAAGAACAATTCGTTTATAGAAATGAGGAATGTATTGAAAATTGCCAGCAAGCAAATGAGCGGATACAAGATTGGCTATTTTGGTATAATACCAAACGTTATCATAGAGCTTTGAGTTATCAGATTCCTATTAACTATACGCTTGCTTTTTTAAACATCTTAGCAATGTTTGAAGCAAAATTCATTTATGTCTTTGTTGTCTTTTCATTTTGTTAGTTTGCTAATTTGATTAAATGTTTGTTGCGATTGCTCTGTGAGTGAGACACTCTAGTAACGGAGATAAAGTTATAGAGAGTAGTCATCAGGCAGTTTGTTGTGTGTTTATAGTAAAATAAAAATGTTATAATCTTAAATATAAATTTGCAGGAGGAGAAGTTTATAAAATGAAATTTAGTGAAGAAAGTATAGATTTGCCATTAGTGCATAAAGGTAAAGTTAGAAATATTTATGATTTGGGACAGAGCTATTTAATAGTTGCCACAGACAGAATTTCTGCTTTTGATCATGTTATTCCAACAAGTATTCCTGACAAAGGTAAAATTTTACATAAATTGTCTATGTTCTGGTTTAATTTCATTGGAGATATAGTCCCAAATCACATTATTACAGGGGACTTTAGCAATTTCCCGGCAGCACTGCAACGATACGGATATTTAAAAGATAGATCTATGATTGTAAAAAAAGTAAAAAGAATAGATGTGGAATGTATAGTGCGCGGTTATCTTGCAGGGTCAGGCTGGAAAGAGTATAAAGAGTTGCAAACTGTTTGTGGTATAAAGTTGCCATATGGGTTGAAAGAATCTTCAAAAATTCCAGAACCTATATTTACGCCTTCTAGCAAAGAAGAGGGTGGTAAGCATGACGAAAATATTTCTTTTGAAGAGACAGTAAAAAGATTGGGTAGTCAAACAGCTAAAGAGCTAAAAGATATTTCTTTAGCACTTTATAAAAAGGTAAGTGGGCATGCACTTACAAAAGGGATAATTCTTGCAGATACAAAACTTGAATTTGGTTTTTATGATGACAAATTAATTTTGATAGACGAAATTTTTACACCCGACTCTTCAAGGTTTTGGGAAGTAAACGTTTATAAAGAAGGGAAACCTCAAGACAGTTTAGATAAACAATATGTTAGGGACTATCTTGATAGTATAAATTGGGATAAGTCTTCTCCTGTGCCAACACTTCCAAAAGTTGTTGTGGATAAGACTCTTGCTAAATATATCAGCGCTTATGAAAAGTTGACAGGGAGACCTTTTTAATGTTTGGTATAGAAATTTTTACAAAAACTAATTATAAAGATTCACGAGGAGAGTATGTACTGTATGATATAAATTCATCAGGGGTTAGTAAAAGTGTAAAAAAAGTAAAATATTGTAGTTTGTATATTGTAGACGGCAATTTGTCTTTAAACGAAATTAGAATGATAGCTTCTTGTTTGTTAAGCGACAATATAACAGAAGGTTATAAAATAACAAAATATGGTGGTAAAAATTCCAAGTGTTACTTAAATAACATTTTTGTTTCTAAAGCTATGATAGAAGTTGTATATAAAAAAGGTGTTACAGATACAGTTTCAAGTAGTGTTGTTAAAGCAGTTAAAGATTTGGGTATAAACAAAGATATAAAAGTTAAAACAGGTCATAGGTATTATCTGAGTGGAAAATTTTCTAAGACGGTTTTAGACAATATAGCTTGTAAGTTGCTTTCAAATACTCTAATCCAAGAATATAAAATAAAGAGTATGAAATGAAATCTATGAAAGATTGTGATGTTGTGGAAATTTTAAATTTATCAGATAAACAGTTGGTAAGTTTAAGTAAAAAGAATGTTTTATCTTTATCTCTTGCAGAAATGAAGACTCTACAAGAATATTTTAAAAAACTTAAACGTAATCCGACTGACGTTGAAATGGAAACGGTAGCTCAAACTTGGAGTGAACATTGTAAACACAAAACGCTTACAGGTATAATAGAATACATTCAAATTAAAAACGGTAAAAAGACAAAAAAAACGTACAACAATTTGTTAAAGGAAACCATTTTTAAAGCTACTGTGGAATTAAACAAAAAATGGTGTTTGTCTGTTTTTAAGGATAATGCAGGTATTATAGACTTTGATTTGAAAAATGGTGTGGCGTTTAAAGTAGAAACACATAATCATCCTTCAGCTTTAGAACCTTACGGTGGATCTGCAACAGGTACTGGCGGCGTTATAAGGGACATCTTAGGTGTTGGTCTTGGCGCAAAACCTTTAGCTAATACAGACGTTTTTTGTTTTGGGGATCCGACTACAAAACCTTCAAAAGTGCCAAAAGGTGTGCATCATCCTAAAAGAATAATTAAAGGTGTTGTGTCTGGCGTTAGAGATTATGGTAATAGAATGGGGATTCCAACTGTAAATGGATCTGTTTATTTTGACCATGATTATATGGCAAACCCTCTTGTTTTTTGTGGAACAATGGGCGTAATACCTAAAAACAAGATAGAAAAAAAAGTAAGTCCTGGCGACTTAATTTTAGTTGTTGGTGGCAGAACTGGCAGAGATGGCATACATGGGGCTACATTTTCTTCTGTACAATTAGACCAGAGTTCTGATGTTAGTGCAGTACAAATAGGTAACCCTATAGTAGAAAAGAAAGTTTTGGACGCAATGTTAAGCGCTAGAGATTTAAATCTCTATAGAGCTGTTACAGACTGTGGTGCAGGCGGACTGTCTAGCGCTATAGGCGAACTTGGCCAAAAAACAGGAGCTGTTGTTTGTTTAGATAAAGTGCCTTTAAAGTATGACGGTCTTTATCCATGGGAAGTTTGGATTTCTGAAGCTCAAGAGAGGATGGTTTTTGCTGTACCGCCAAAAAACAAGAAAAAGATAATAGAAATATTTAAAAAAGAAGATGTTGAAGCTGTTTTTATTGGTCAATTTACAAAAGATAAAAAACTTGTGCTTAAATATGGCAAAAATACAGTTGCAAATATAGATATGTCTTTTTTGCATGACGGTATTCCAAAACCTACAAGGAAAGCAGAATGCAAAATCAAAGAAGAAAAGTTACAAAAAACTGTTAAATTGACACCTTCTGAACTTTTAAGGGTTTTAAAAAAGTCACTTGCTGACTTAAATGTTTGTTCTAAAGAATGGATTATAAGACAATATGACCACGAAGTTTTAGGTCAAACCATTATAAAGCCTTTACAAGGCAACAATATTGAAATTTCAGGGCCTGGAGATGCCGCAGTTATTTTCCCCTACGCTGTAATTAAAGGCACAAAAAAAGGAATAGTTTTATCTAACGGGTTAAACCCATCGTATGGCAAAATAAATACTTATAAGATGGCAGCCTCTGCTATAGAGGAAGCTTTAAGAAATGCTGTTTGTGTTGGTGGCAATATAGAAAAATTATCAATTTTAGATAACTTTTGTTGGGGAAACCCAAACAAGCCGGAAATTTTAGGCAGTTTAGTTTGTAGCGCAAATGCGTGTTATGAAATGTCTAAAGCGTTTAGTGTACCTTTTATATCTGGCAAAGATAGTTTACATAACGAGTATTCTATAGGTGACAAAAAATTTTCCATATCCCCAGTTTTGCTCATTTCTGCAGTTGGTGTTATAGAGAATGTAGCAAATACTATTACAATGCCTTTTAAAAATAGTGGAAATAAAGTTTACATTTTAGGGGTCACAAGGAACGAATTAGGAGGGTCTGTTATTTCTAAAATAAAAAATATAAAAGATGGAATAGTCCCTAATGTTTATCCAAAAGAATCTGTTCAAATAATGAAAGGCATATATAAAGCTATACATAAAGGTTTAATAGAGTCTTGCCATGACGCTTCTGAAGGTGGTCTTGCGGTTGCTGTAAGTGAGATGTCTTTTTCTTCAGGCTATGGTGTGAATATAAATATTGACTATATCAAAACTGCTGACACTATGTCAGCAGCTGAAATTTTATTTTCCGAGTCTAATGGAAGGTTTATAGTGGAAGTTGAACCAAAAAACGAACATAGATTTAAAGAAATTTTTAAAGGATTAACTGTTTCAGAAGTAGGTTGTGTAAGTGATAATAATTTCGTAATATTTGAAAGTCAAAAAGAAAAAGTAAAATTTAAAGAAAAATTGACAAGTCTTATAAACAGCTGGAAAAATACAATCAGCTGGTAAATAAATCTAATAGTTTAAGATATATTGGACTTTTAGAGTCAGTTGACACAAAAACAGTTAGCTTGGCCTAGTTTAGAATCTTATCGGAGTTACCTCAAAGAGTGGCTTATGAGCAATAAACATTTAATATTGCAAATTAGCAGAGTGTGAAGCAAAATACATATAAGTCTTTGTTGTCTTATCATTTTGCAAGTTTGCTAATTTGATTAAATATTTGTTGTGATTGCTCTGTGAGTGAGACACTCTAGTAACGTAGGTAAGGTTTTAAGCTAGACTGACATCAAGTCACGCAATGTTAATACATTTAAGTTTATGGTATTAGTTAGATTTGTTAATAGTAAATTGTTTAGGACATAAATATGAAAAAGGTAAAAGTACTTATTTTAAGAACAGCAGGCACAAATTGTGATTTAGAAACTCAAAATGCATTTGAACTTTGTGGGGCATCTGTTGAACGTCTGCATATAAACTTTTTAGTAAGTAATAAAAATAAGATTTTAGATTACGATATTTTAGCTTTCCCAGGAGGCTTTTCGTATGGGGATGATATAGCTTCAGGGAAAATACTTGCTAATGAAATTAAAAACAAGTTTGGAAGTCAAGTTAAAAAATTTGCTTTAAGTGGCAGGCCAATTATTGGCATATGTAACGGATTTCAGGTGTTAGTTAAAATGGGTCTTTTGCCTGAATCTGAGCTTTGTGATCAAAACTCTACACTTTCTTATAACGATTCAAATAAATTTGAATGTCGTTGGGTTTATTTAAAAACAGAACAAAAATCAAGCTGTATGTGGACAAAGAACCTTCCTTTGGTTATAAGTTTGCCTGTAGCGCACGGTGAAGGCAAATTTATTCCAAAAGATAAAGAACTTCTTTCAAAATTGAATAAAGACAATCAAGTTGTGTTTAGGTATTCTACAAAAGATGGTAAAGAACCAAAGTACCCTTTATGTCCAAACGGGTCAGCTGAAAATATAGCCGGTATTTGTAATAAAAAAGGAAACATTTTTGGTCTTATGCCACATCCTGAAAGATACATTTTTTCGCTACAACATCCTTGTAGAGAAAGTTCTGGTAGTGAGTATGGTTGGGGTAAAATAATATTTCAAAATGCTGTTAACGCTGTAAAATAATAAGGAAATTATAATTTTTAGTGGTTTGCTTTTTTAAAGGATTAGTATAGGGCTTTAGTATATAAAACAGTAACTTTTACATGCATAAACTTCTAAAAGAACTTGTTTTATAAAAAAATTTAGAATACATTTAGTTGACATAAAATGTAGTGTATGGTAAAATTGTTCTATGAATATATTGAACTATATTAAGCAAAAAGCAAAAAAAAGGTTTACTATACTTTTTGTTTCTTATGATAACAAGTCGCCTTTTAAGATTAATATTTCATTTGCTTTTGTGGGTATATTCATTTTTTTGTGGACAGCTACAACAACATTTGCAGGATATGTAGTAGTTAAACAATTTGACTATATAAAAGCAAAAACTGAAATTAAAGTGATGCAAGTAAAACTTCTCCTGTTTACAAATCAGCTAAACAAAACTAAAAGCATATTAGAAAAATTGCAATCAAATGATGAAAAAATACGCTCACTCCTGTCACTAAACACAAGGAAGTCTGTAATGGAAGAAGGTCTTTCTCCGATGCTTGGTAAAGGTGGTCCTGCTTTTACACAAATAAATATGTTTTCGTCAATTTTGTCTGGAAGTTTAGACAAGATTGATTATGCAGACTTGGTGTTGCAGAGTAATGTCTTGTATGAACAGCATAGGTTTATGTCTCAAAGTCAAGATGAAGTAATTTCTCATATTTATAAACAAAAATCTCTTTTTTTGGCAACGCCATGTGGTTGGCCTTGCGAAGGCGGAATATCTTCTGTTTATGGTTTCAGGTCACATCCTATTTTTGGTACAAGAGATTTTCATTCAGGTATAGATATAGCTAACGTTGCTTTTACGCCTATAATGTGTACTGCTAATGGCAAAATCGTTTTTTCCGGAAAAAGGACTGGTTATGGCAATGTTATAGTTATAGATCATGGGCACGGGTATAGAACTGTTTATGCTCATTTAGCTAAAAAGCTTGTAAAAGTTGGCGAATATGTTGTAAGAGGTCAGCTTATTGCAAAAATGGGTAATACAGGTTCTTCAACTGGCCCTCACTTGCATTACGAAGTTCATTTTAAAGGTAAAACTGTAAACCCAAAACCATATTTGATAGATTATTTTTCTAATAATTATTGAAAAAAGGTAAATAACATGTCTAAAAAACAATCCAAAAATTTATTGGAGTCTGTTGAGACTCTTGTAGGTGAAAATGCTATTGTTGAAGGTGCAATAACCACGGATAAAGTTATTAGGATTGACGGTAAAATTACAGGTAATATTAATGCTTTTGGCGTTGTTGTGGGGCAAAAAGCAGAAATTGTTGGTGATATAGAAACTAAGAATATAATAATTAGCGGACTTATAAAAGGCAACATAAACGCATCTGAGACAATAGAGGTTTTGCCTCAAGCAAATATATTTGGCGATATTAAGACAAATATATTGTCTATTGCTCAAGGTGCATGTTTTTACGGCAAGTCTGCAATGACAATAAAAGAGAACAGTAACGGAGATAAGAAAGAATGATGAATTTCTTTAGAAGGCATGTGCGTGTAATTTTTGTTATAACAATTGTTACTTTTGTTGGGGTGATTGCTTTTGGCGCTGCAGTAAACTTTTTTGGTTCAAATGACTATGCCGTGAAAGTAAATGGAAAGAGAGTCCCTTTACGTATATATATGCTTGTTTATGAAAATGCTGTAGAGTCTTATCAAAGAGCATCAGGCAACTATCTTTCAGATAATGAAAAACAACAAGTAAAAAATAATATACTACAAGCTTTAATTCAAGATGAAATATTTTATCAACAATCAAAACTTTATTGTGTTTCTGTCACAGATGAAGAACTAGCCTTAGACTTGCAAAGTTCTTTGCAGTTTAAAGAAAATGGAGTTTTTAGTCCTGTAAAATATATATCTTTTTTAAAAGTTTTAGGGATGAGGACTAAAGAGTACGAATCTTTGAGAAAAAAACAAATTGCAGGTGTTAAATTGAAAATGTTGCTTGCCTATTCTGTTAAACTTTGGAATTATGAGATAGACTCTATTGCTAAAGAGAATCTTTCAACAACAAAAGAAAAACTGTTCAATGCAAAAATTAATTTAATGTTGAATGAGTGGTATCAACAAGTAATAAATAATTCTAAAATAGTAAGTAATGATATTATTTTTAAATAAAAGACTTTTTATAAATATTATTTTTGTTATAGCAAACCTTCTTCCAGAATCATTAAGTATTCTCATAAGCTAATAATATTGGTAAATAAGTTTTTTCTTTTGCTTAAAACCAGTCAATGCACAAACCCGTTTTGCTAGTTTGCTTTGACGTATATTTTTGGTAAAATTATATACATTAACACATAAACAAAAATGTTGGAACATATAATGGCAAAGAAAGATTTATTATCAATTTATGATTTATCAAATAAAGAAATAAAAGATTTACTTAAAAAAGCGTTTGAGCTAAAAAGTAAAAAGAAACATTTAGATATTTTTAGAGGTAAATCTTTAGGAATTATGTTTGAAAAGCCATCAACAAGGACTATGGTGTCTTTTGCTGTGGCTATGGCGCAACTTGGCGGTACACCAATATTTTTAACTGCAGAAAAGATGCAGTGCTCCAGGGGCGAGTCTATATACGACACCTCAAAAGTTTTGTCTAAGTATTTAAACGGTCTTATGATAAGAGCATTTAAACATGAAGATATTCTGGAATTTTCTAAGCATTGTTCTATACCTGTAATAAATGGCTTAACAGATTATGAACATCCTTGCCAAATTTTAGCTGACATAATGACCGTCATGGAACTTTTTAATACAAAAAACGTAGAAGCTTTAAAAAAGATTAAAATTGTTTATATTGGGGACAGCAACAATATCGCAAATTCTTTAATTGCAATTTCTGCAATTTTAGGGTTGGACTTAACTGTAATTTCCCCTTCAGAATATCAAGTTAAAAATGAAATTTTAAAGCAAGCTTTACAATATGCACCTAAAACAAAAGCCGAAATTAAAGTAACAAGCGATGTGAATGCTGCCGAAAATGCAGATGTAATATATACTGATGTTTGGACTTCTATGGGTTTTGAGTCCGAAAAAGTCAAAAGAAAAAAAATGTTTATACCATATCAAGTAAATTCTGAATTGCTTAAAAAAGCTTCTTCAAAGTGTATAGTTCTGCATTGTTTGCCAGCCTTAAGAGGCGAAGAGGTAACTTCAGATATTATGGAAAAGCACGAAAATTCTATATTTACTCAAGCAGAAAATAGGCTTTATGTCCAAAAAGCTGTACTATTGCACTTTATCAAGTAAAAGAATCATTCTTGCTTCTTGTTCTCCTAGAAGGATTTCATTGTTAAAACAGTGGGGTCTTTCTTTTTTAGTTATACCTAGCAATACAAACGAAACTTCTTACTTAAAAAAACCGTCTTTTATAGTAAAAGAGCTTGCTTTAAGAAAAGCAAACTCTATTGCAAAACAATATAAAAATAGTGTTGTTTTAGCTGCAGATACAATCGTTGTTTTAAATGGGCAAGTTATTGGGAAACCTAAAGGTAAAAAAGAATCTAAAAAAATAATAAAAGAATTAAATGGAAGTATTCATAAAGTTTATACTGGTGTTGCTATAGTTGAAGGAGGCAGAAGAGATGTGTTTTATGATGTATCCAAAGTTAAAATGAAAAAATTGCCACA
This sequence comes from Candidatus Endomicrobiellum roisinitermitis, assembly GCA_031287855.1. Classification (GTDB taxonomy): domain Bacteria; phylum Elusimicrobiota; class Endomicrobiia; order Endomicrobiales; family Endomicrobiaceae; genus Endomicrobiellum; species Endomicrobiellum roisinitermitis. The sequence continues at coordinate 15,606 of JAITSL010000021.1, read as the reverse complement.
AAAAAATTTAAAACAACTTTTTGGAAAGCATATGGACAAAGCAGGGTCTTATGCAGTACAAGATACTCAAGATGATTTTGTAGAAAAAATTTACGGTGATTATTATACAGTAGTAGGGTTACCTTATATAAAGCTTACACAAGAACTAAAAAAATTTAATATATATTTAAAGCCTGCTAACATATCTAAAAGACTATCTCCAACCAAATGACATTGCTTATCCTAAAATTTAAAGTTTTTTAAGTAAAGTTTGTAAAACTTGAAGTGTCAAGTTTTTTTAACAGAAAGAAAATTTGGTTATGAAAAAAAACAAAGGGTTATCATCTAATATAGTTGGGGCAGGTTTTAAAGTTGTTGTGGATAACTTGATTTTAAATGTAAAATTTATGTAAATTTTTAGAGTGTTTGTTTAATTGACAACACTACTTTTAAATTATAAAATGAAATATATGGGAGACTTTGAAATTTTATCTTTAAAAGTTAAAAAAGCTGTAGAGAAATTAAAAAAACTTGACAGTGAAAACCATAGATTAAGGTTAGAACTTGATTATTTAAAAAAAGAAAACGAAGAAAATAAAAGAAAAATAAGTCAATATATTGTATTGAAAAGAAATTCTCAAGAAGTAATTTCTAGAGTTGAACGCATTATAAAAAAAATTGACACAGTAAAGGTTTTGTAGCTATGGCAACAACCCGCGAAAGAATTATGGGTAGAGATATAGAGCTGAGTATAGATGATATAGATGAATTAAGTTTTAATAGAATAGTTAATTTTGTGAATGAACAATGGACGCAAGTGAGAAACGAAAACATTAAAGTTCCCGACACTCAGAAAATTGCAGCGCTGACTGCTGTAAAAATCGCAGCAGAGTTGCTTAAATTAAAGGATTTACAAGAAAGTATTTCAAATAATTATGAAAAGAAAATCAAAGATATTATTAAACAGTTAGACGAACACGATTACACTAATTGAAATATTTTGCATTTAATCTGCAGTGTTGGTGATGTTTTAGTTTTGTTTATTCCTACAAGTCTACTTTAGGAGAACAACAGTTGAGCGTATGCTCGTGGGCTTATGCCACTGTATCTCACTTTAAAAAGAGAAGGCTTTAAACAGATTAAAACTAACGGCGCTGCGGGTTTTTTATTTATGGAACAAACAGATTTTTTAAAAAACGAGGCCAAAAGTAAACATAAACCTTTAGCTTTAAGGATGGCTCCAAAAGATTTTGAAAGCTTTATGGGGCAATGTGGTATTGTTGGCGAAGGTAAATTGCTTAGACGTTTAATAGAATCTGATAGTTTAAGATCTGTGATTTTTTTTGGTCCCCCTGGCAGTGGTAAAAGTGCTTTAACTAGAATTATAGCTTCAAAAACTAAAGCGTATTTCCAAGAAGCAAATGCAGTGACAATAGGTATTGCAGATATTAGAAAAATAATAGATTCTGCAAAGGCACGGCTAGAAACTAGTGGCAAAAAAACTATATTGATGTTAGATGAAATCCACCACTTTAATCGTTCTCAACAGGATGCTTTGCTGCCGGATGTGGAAAGAGGGGTTGTAATACTAATAGGAATAACAACGGAAAACCCATTTTTTTATATAAATGCTGCTATTATTTCAAGAAGTACAGTTTTTGAGTTTTTTACTTTAGATGATGAAGCTCTTTTAAAAATAATGGAATCTGCTTTAACAGATAAAGAGAATGGACTTGGTAATTATAATGTTAAAATATCAGATGAAGCCAAAAAACACTTAATTACAAACTCTAACGGCGATGCAAGAAAGTTGTTAAATGCTTTAGAGATAGGTGTACTTTCTACAAAAACAGATGCTAATGGTGTTAGAGTTTTTGATATTTTTGTAGCTCAAGAATCTTTACAAAAAAGAGCTATAGTTTATGACAAAAGTTCTGATGCTCATTATGATCATGTTTCTGCATTTATAAAGTCTATGCGAGGCAGTGATCCAGATGCTAGTGTTTATTGGTTAGCAAAGATGCTTTTGGCTGGCGAAGACCCTCGTTTTATAGCAAGAAGAATAATCATTTGTGCTTCAGAAGATGTAGGTATGGCAGATCCAAGAGCGCTAATGTTTGCTGTTTCTGGTTTAGAGGCTGTTAAATTTGTTGGCATGCCAGAGGCAAGAATTATTTTGTCTCAGGCAGCAATTTATGTAGCAACAGCACCTAAATCTAACTCTGCTTATCTTGCTATAGAAAAAGCTTTAAGTGAAGTTAAAAATGGCAAAATTAGGCAAGTGCCAAACCATTTAAAAGATGCAACTCTTGATGGAGAAAAGTTAGGCCATGGTAAAGGGTATAAATATCCTCACGATTTTAAAGATCATTATGTGGAACAGAATTATTTCCCAAATCCTGTAGAACTTTATGTTTTGTCAAAAGAAGGGTATGAGGGCAAACTTCGTGAACGTTTGTTTAGACTTAAGAAAAAAGCAAATAAGAGCTAAGATTTTAACTTTAAGAGATAACCAAGATTTTAAATATTTACAAGGTTATAGTATGGAAATAGCTTGCAAGACTAGAAAGCTTTCCTTATATAAAAAAGCAAAAACTGTCATGGCTTATTTGTCTTGTGGGAGCGAAGTATCAACAGATTGTTTAGTAAATTTTGCTTTTCAAGATAAAAAAGAAGTGTGTGTTGCTGCTATAACAGACGTTAAAAATTCAAAGATGCAAGCTGTAAGAATCTTAAAACTTGAAAATGCAAATCAGCTTGTTTGTGGTATAAGACAACCTGAAATAGACAAGAATAATTTTGTAAGCAAAGATTTTATAGATTTAATTTTTGTGCCAGGCATTGCTTTTAGTAAGCAAGGTTACAGAATTGGTTATGGAAAAGGGTTTTATGATAGATGGTTGCAGGATGTCGATTGTGCAAAAACTGTAGGTCTTGCATATGATTTCCAAATTGTCAAAGAAGTTCCCAGCGTAGAATATGATTTGCATGTTGGGTGTATAGTTACAGAAAAAAGAGTTATAAAAGTTTTAGATAATTGAGGAGTTTTATATGTTGATAGTTATTATGGTGTTACTTTCCTTAGTCTTAGGCTATGTTGTGCGTTTAATATATGCCAAAGTTAATGTAAGGTCTGCAGAACAGGTTTCAGAAAGAATTATAAAAGAAGCTAAGATGATAGCTGAAACAAAGACTAAAGAGGCTCTTTTAGAAGCTAAAGTTATTGTTGATAAGGAAAGGAAAGACTTTGATCAAGAGATAAAGGAAAGGAGACAATCTATCCAAAATATGGAAAACAGGCTTGGTCAGCGTGAGGAAAGCTTATATAAAAAAATTGACGCAGTTGAAAAAAGAGAGAAGGAGTTGCTCGGTAAAGAAAAAGATATTTTTTCAAAAGAACGCTCTTTAACTTCAAAGTTTGCAGAAATAGAGAAAATAAAAGAAGAAGAAAAAACAATTTTAGAAAAAATTTCTGGGTTTACAAGAGAAGAAGCCAAAAACTTGCTTATGAGTATGATGGAACAAGAAGCCAAACAAGATGCTGCCATTTTGGCACAAAGACTGGAACAAGAAGTTAGAGAAAATGCGGATAAAAAGTCTAAAGAAATTTTATCTGTGGCAATACAACGTGTAGCTGCAGACCATGCTGCAGATATTACCACGTCTACAGTACAACTTCAAAATGATGAGATAAAAGGAAGAGTTATTGGTAGAGAAGGGAGAAATATTAGAGCTTTTGAGCAAGCTACAGGTGTAGATTTAATAGTAGACGACACTCCAGAAGCTATAACAGTTTCTGCTTTTGATGGAGTTAGAAGGCAAATAGCAAAAATAGCTTTAGAAAGGCTTATCGCAGATGGTAGAATTCACCCTGCAAGAATAGAAGAAGTTGTTGATAAAGTCAGGAGAGAAATGGACCAACACTTAAAAGAGGTTGGAGAACAAGCTGCAATTGACGCTGGTGTTCCGGGATTAAATATAGAAATTGTTAAACTTCTTGGCAAACTACAATACAGAACGTCTTATGGGCAAAACCAGCTTCAACATACTTTAGAAGTTACATGGCTTGCAGGTGCTATAGCTGGAGAGTTAGGTGTTGATGTAATGTTTTGCAAAAAGGCTGCTCTTCTTCACGATTTAGGCAAAGCTGTAGATCATGAAGTTGAAGGTACTCATCACCAAATTTCAGCAGATATAGCTAAAAAATATGGCGAATCGTCAAAAATGATAAACGCAATTTTATCTCATCATGAAGGTATAGAAGCTCCTGCAAGTCCTGAAGCTTTTGTAATAGCTGCAGCTGATGCAATTTCTGCTGCAAGACCAGGGGCAAGAAGGGAATCTCTAGAATATTATTTAAAGCGTCTTGAAAAACTTGAAAAAGTTGCAAAGGGGTTTCAGGGAGTTTCTGTGGCTTATGCCATACAGGCTGGAAGAGAAGTTAGAATACTTGTAGAACCAGGAAATGTAAACGATGCTCAAGCTCAAGTGTTAGCTCACGATATAGCTAAAAAAGTTGAACAAGAATTAGAATATCCAGGACAAATTAAAATAACAGTAATAAGAGAAATACGCGCACAAGATATAGCCAAATAAATTTTGAAATGTTCGCAATCACAAGATGCATTAAACCTTATATCAGTTTTTTCATTTGGTTTGTCATGAGAAAGTTCAAAATGTACAGCTCTGTCTGTGATTTCATCAATTTCGCACTGAACTGCCTCTATTGTAGGTTGCTATGTCGTCTTAGGATTCGAATTTAATTTAGATTGCAGACTGTTTTTAGACTCACCAGCATAAGAAAAACCGCACTAGCTTTCCTGTTTTAAATTTAACATCTGTTCATTATTAAGGGACTGCAGATGTTTAATTTTGTCAATTCTTATTTAATTAACATTATATGTATTTTTTGATAGAATTATTATTAATATCCTTGCTTATATCTTATAAGGAGTTAGTTTATGAACTTAGATTTGTCTTCATTTAATAAAGCTATTAAAAGTCTTAAAGAAGCGATTGTGGAATTTAATAAAGATAAAACAAATGCCTTTGTAAAAGATTCTATTATACAAAGATTTGAATACACTTACGAGCTGTCGCATAAAACTTTAAAACGTTTTTTAGAAAAATCTCAATTTAGTAGTCAAAATATAGATGAAATGTCATTTGCTGACATAGTGCGCACTGCAAATGAAAAAGGACTTTTGCTTAACGATCTTGAAAAGTGGGCAATATATAGGCAAAAACGCAATATGACAAGCCATACTTACGATGAGATTAAAGCAGATGAAGTGATTTCAATAGTGCCTGATTTTTTAGAAGAAGTTGATTTTTTGTTAAAAAAACTTATTGAAAAATCTAAAAATTTATGAAATTTAATATAGAGTCGCGATATCTAAGTTTAGTATGCAAAATTTTAAATGAAAATTTAAAAAGTTCAAATGCATCTGTTTATGTTTTTGGTTCAAGGGTAACTGGGGTTACAAAAAAATATTCTGATTTAGATTTAGCTATAGATTATTCTGGACAAAAAATTCCATTTGAGCTATATACAAAACTATCTACTGCTTTTGAAAAATCACTTTTGCCATATAAAGTTGATATTGTTGATTTAAATTCAATTTCAGAACAATTTAGAAAAATTATTAATGATGATTTAACTATTTTAGAGTACTAACCATATTTTCCATTACTTAATTTAGTTTAAAATTTTAATTAAAATCCGACTTTGCATAACTAGTAAAATATAAAAACAGAACGCATTTTGTCCATTAACCAAATAATCAAACTAGCAAAATGGTAAGACAAGAAAGACTTAAACGTATTTAGCTTCATACAATGTTTGAGGTAACATAGCAAAGATACTAAACTTATATTTGCATTTAAGTAAATTTGATATAATATTTACGATAAATTTATAGATAAAAATGTATGAAACTAGAACTAAATGAAAGTTTTAATAACAGTCAAAATCGTTTAATATACACAGTTTCTCAACTAAGCAACGAAATCAAGCTTATTTTAGAAGATTCCTATCCTGCTGTTTGGGTAAGAGGAGAAATATCTAATTTTAAGATTTATAGTTCTGGGCATACGTACTTTAATATAAAAGACTCAAGCAGCCAGATAAGAGCTGTAATGTTTAAAAATGCAAGCGTTGGTTTAGGTTTTGAGCCTAAAAATGGTGATGAAGTGTTAATTTTTGGCAGGATAAGTACTTATTTGAAAAGTGGTGATTATCAAATAATTGTAAATCGTATGGAACAGTATGGTCAAGGGTTGTTATATGATGCGTATGAAAAGCTAAAAAGTAAGCTAGCAAAAGAAGGTCTTTTTGATCAAGAGCATAAGAAGAAAATCCCAGACATTATTAATAAAATAGGCATTGTAACTTCTAAAGACGGTGCAGCTTTGTACGACATTTTAAAAGTAATAAATAGTTTGAATGTTAACGTCGATGTGTTAATATACCCTGCAAGGGTGCAAGGAGAGCAAGCAGAAAAAGAAATTATCAGAGCTATAGAATATTTAAATATTCATCGCAAAGATTTAGACGTCTTGTTTATAGGTAGAGGTGGTGGACAACTAGAAGATTTGTTAGCGTTTAATAGTGAGGATGTTGCAAGGTCTATTTTTAAATCTAAAATACCTACAGTTTCTTGTGTGGGTCACGAAATAGATTTTACTATAGCAGATTTTGTTGCAGATTTAAGAGCTCCAACTCCGTCTGCAGCAGCAGAAATTGTTTTAAGAAAAAAAATCGAACTTCAAAAACGATTAGTATTTTTAAAAACAGAGCTCTGCAATGTTATGGATAATACTTTGTCAAACTGTAGGCAATATTTGACTAAACTAAAAAATTCAAAAGCTTTAACTAGACCTCAAGATTTGTACAAAGAAAAAATAGACTATGTCAATGAAGTGTCTGGCAAACTTCTAAAAAATATCGAAAGGATTGTTTATTATAAAACAGAAAAATTAGAAAACGTTAGTCATAAATTGCAAATTTTGTCTCCGTACAATGTTTTTAAAAGAGGTTTTGCTATTTGTTTTGACGAAAAAAATAAAGTTGTTAAGAGCGCAAAAGATGTCGATATCGGGCAACAAATAAAAGTGCAGTTGTATGTTGGCAACTTGTATGCACAGGTGAAAAAATATGACTAAAAAGCAGCCTGGTTTAGACTTTGAAAAATCTTTAAATAGACTTCAGGAGATAATTTCTGAAATAGAAAATTCTTCTTTGGATTTAGATAAGGCTTTAGAATTATTTAAAGAAGGCAATATTCTTGTAAAAAAGTGTTCTTTAAAACTTGATGAAGCAAAGAAAAAAGTTGAAATTATAACTTCTTTGGGAGTAGAGGAGCTTAAGGAGTAAAATTTTGAAAAATATAAATCTAAAAACATATTTATTAAAAAAAGCAGAATGCGTAAATATGTCTTTAAAAAAGTTTTTACCTAAAGATAAATCTATTATATCTCAAAGTATGCGTTATAGTGTTTTGGCTGGCGGTAAAAGACTCCGCTCAATTTTTGTTGTTTTAGCAGCAGAACTTTTTGGAGTTAAGGCTAAAGATGTAATGCCAGCTGCTTGTGCTGTTGAGTATTTACACACATATTCTTTAGTACACGACGACTTGCCAGCTATGGATAATGATGACTTGCGTAGAGGAATGCCTGCAAACCATAAAAAGTTTGGAGAAGCATCTGCCATTTTATGTGGAGATGCTCTCCTTACAGAAGCTTTTAACTTAATAACGAAATCTAAAAGTAAAGCAGAATATATTGTACAGGCTGTACAAATACTTTCGACTTATAGTGGTTATAAAGGTATGATTGCCGGTCAAGTCCAAGACACTTTGGGAACAGGTAAGTGGAACGAGCAAAACAAAGTTTTTTTAGATAAAAAATTAAAAGTTATACAAACTCAAAAAACAGCAGCTTTAATAATAGCAAGCTTAAAAATAGGAGCGGTTTTAGCTGGGGCAGATAATAAGAGTATAAAAGTGCTTGAGTCTTATGGTTTAAATATAGGTATTGCTTTTCAAATAGTAGATGATATTTTAGATGTGTGCGCTGACAAACAGCTTTTAGGTAAAAAAGGGAGCGATGTGGATAATGATAAGCTTACAGCATTGTCTTTGTATGGTAAAGATTTAGCACAAAAGAAGGTTGATTGGCATATCAAAAAGGCAAAAAAAGCAGTGTCAATATTTGGCCAAAAGGCAGAAATATTTAACTTGCTTGCTGGCTATATTGCAAACAGGTTTTATTAGTTAACAAACTTATTGTTTTTGTTGTTATGGAACTGAAGTTGGAGATACAGTGAAAATATTAGAAACTATAAACAGTCCACAAGATTTAAAAAAAGTAAATAAGGAAAACCTTCCTACTTTAGTCTTAGAAATTAGAGAAGAAATAATAAACGCTATTTCAAAGAATGGTGGTCATTTAGCTTCAAGTTTAGGTGTTGTAGATTTAACAGTAGCAATACATTATGTTTTTGATTCTCCTAAAGACAAAATAATTTGGGATGTTGGTCATCAAGCTTATGCTCATAAAATTATTACAGGAAGAAGAGAGAAGTTTAAAACTATAAGGGTACATAATGGGTTAAGTGGGTTTCCAAAAATGGAAGAATCTTGCCATGATGCTTTTGGTGTTGGTCATGCTTCAACTTCAATTTCGGCAGCTTTAGGTTTTGCTGTGTCAAGAGATTTGAAAAATGAGGCAAACAAAGTTATTGCAATTATTGGTGATGGTTCTATGACTGGCGGACTTGCTTTTGAAGGCTTACAAAATGCAGGGCATTTAAAAAAGGACATGCTTGTAATATTGAACGATAACGAAATGTTTATTTCTCAAAAAATTGGTGCTGTGGCAGGCTATTTTGCAAAACTTTTAACAGCTGGAATGGCTAGAAAGTTTGAGGAAAAAGTTATAAAGACAGTAAGCAGATTCCACGGTTTTGGAGCATCTTTTAGAAAACTAATAAAAAGGGCAAAAGTAATGCTTTTTCCGGGTATGCTTTTTGAAGAAATGGGCTTTACGTATGTAGGTCCAGTGCAAGGTCATAATATAGATAATTTGATAGTTATTTTGGAAAATATAAAGGATATGAAAGGCCCTGTGCTTTTGCACGTAGTAACAAAGAAAGGTAAAGGTTATTTCCCTGCAGAAAATAATCCTATAAAATTTCATGGTGTTGGAAACTTTAATGTTCAGACAGGGACAACTGGGAAAAAACAAACAGTTACGTATACAAAAGTTTTTTCAGACACTTTAGTTAAATTGGCGCAAAATGACGAAAAGGTTGCAGCAATAACTGCTGCTATGCCTGAAGGTACTGGTTTAGATAAATTTGCAAAAAAGTTTCCTGAAAGATATTTTGATGTTGGTATTGCAGAAGGACATGCTGTGACATTTGCAGCTGCAATGGCTGCAGCTGGGTTAAAGCCTGTATGTGCAATATATTCAACTTTTATGCAAAGAGCAATAGATAATATAATACACGATGTTGCTTTGCAAAAGTTGCCAGTAGTTTTTGCTTTAGATCGTGCTGGTCTTGTTGGTGAAGATGGAGGCACACATCATGGAGCTTTTGACTTATCGTATCTAAACTATATCCCAAACCTTATAATAATGTCGCCTTCAGATGAAAATGAATTGCAGCATATGCTAAAGACATCTTTAAATTCACGTAAACCGTGCGTGATAAGATATCCAAGGGGTGAAGGTCTTGGCGTAAACCTAGATAAATCCCCGCATGTGCTTCAAATAGGTAAAGGTGTTACTTTAAGAGAGGGGGAAGATATTTGTCTTCTTGCTATAGGCAACCATGTAGCAACTTGTATGCAAGCAGCAGAACTTTTATCAATTAAAAATATAAAAGCTAGTGTTGTCAATATGAGATTTTTAAAACCTTTAGATGTTAAACTTGTAAAAGAGATTTTCTTAAAAGTGAAAAAGTTTATTACTGTTGAAGAAAATTCATTGATAGGTGGGTTTGGAGAAATTGTTAAATCTGTTCTTTGCGGTAGTGAGGTCGTTGTGGAATGTTTAGGTCTTCCTGATAAGTTCATAGAACATGGCAGCTTAAAAATTTTAAGAGATAAGTATGGGCTTACTGCAGAAAATATAGCTCAAAAAGCTTTACAGATGTTTTAAAATGAAAAAAAGTAAAAACAAAGAACGTTTAGACGTTCTTATGCTGAAAAAAGGCATGTCTGAAACTCGCACTAAAGCTCACAGCTTTATAATGGCTGGCAATGTTTTTGTTAATGGAGAAGTTGAATATAAGCCAAGTGCTTTAGTTGATGAAAATGTCTTAATAGAAGTGAAGAATATAAACCCATACGTTTCTAGGGGCGGTTTAAAACTAGAATCTGCTTTGAATGCTTTAAGTATTTCTGTAAAAGGGTATATTTGTTTAGATATAGGTGCTTCAACAGGTGGTTTTACAGATTGTATGCTTCAAAATGGAGCAAGTAAGGTTTATGCTGTAGATGTTGGGTCTGGTCAACTGCACTACAAATTGAGAAATGACAATCGTGTTATAAATATAGAAAATGTTAATTTTAGATATTTTGATATTTTAGTTTTGAAAGATCAAATAGATTTTGCAACAATAGACGTTTCTTTTATATCTTTAGATAAAATTTTGTCTATAGCTTATAAAAGTGTTAAAGAAAACGGGTTTGTTTTAGCTATGATAAAACCTCAATTTGAGTTAACTAGTGTAGAAGTAAAGAAAGGTGTTGTAAGAGATGAAAATTTAAGACAAAAAGCGATAAGTAAAATTAAACAAGTTGCATTGGATTTAAATTTTAAAATTATTTCTGAAACAGATTCTGGTCTTAAAGGGCCAAAAGGAAACTTAGAGCATTTTGTGTTGTTGCAAAAAAGGAGCACTAATTAATATGAAAGAACTTAATATACTTTTAAATAGATTGGGAAAACAAAAACCTTTGCTTAAAAAATTATATAAGGTAAAAAATATAGGTATTTTTGGTTCTTATTCAAGCTGATGTTGAAGTTTTGTGGAAAACTGCTAAATATGATGTTGCTTATATTAAGTTTGAATTTGAAAAAATTCTAAAAGATATAAAAAAATATAAGATTTGAAAGGGGAAAAATGTCAGACTATAATCATTGCGCAATAGAGAAAAAATGGCAAAAAATATGGGCAAAAAATAAAATTTTTGAAAGTAAAGAAAATTCAAGTCAAGAAAAATATTATTGTTTAGAAATGCTTCCTTATCCGTCTGGTAATTTGCATATGGGCCATGTTAGAAATTATAGTATTGGTGATGTTTGTGCACGTTTTAATAGAATGAAAGGAAAAAATGTTTTATATTCTATGGGCTGGGACGCTTTTGGGCTACCTGCAGAAAATGCTGCTATAAAGAATAAAATTCATCCTGCAAAATGGACTAAACAAAATATTTCATGTATGAAAGAGCAATTAAAAGCTTTAGGGTTTTCTTATGATTGGAGTAGGGAAATTGCAACGTGTGATGCAGAGTACTATAGATGGACTCAATGGCTTTTTATAAAAATGTGGGAAAAGGGCTTAGTTTTTAGAAAAAGTGCTAATGTTAATTGGTGCCCGTCTTGCAAAACTGTGCTCGCAAACGAGCAAGTTTCAAACGGTTTGTGTTGGAGATGTAATAGCCAGACAGAACATAAAGATTTAGAACAGTGGTTTATAAAAATTACATCTTATGCTGATGAGCTTTTATATGGGCATAAACATCTTCAAGGTTGGCCAGAGCAAGTTTTGTTAATGCAGAAAAACTGGATAGGTAAATCTTGTGGGACAGAGATAGGCTTTTGGATAGCTGGCAGAGATAAAAAGCTAAAAATATTTACAACAAGGCCAGACACTATTTTCGGTGTAACTTTTATGGTTATTGCTCCAGAACATGAACTTATTAATGAGATGAAATCTCAAATTGTAAATTATGATAAAGTATCAGAATATGTGCTTGCTAGTAGCAGAAAATCAAATAAAGAAAGGTCTTCAAGTAAAGAAAAGACAGGTATAAGATTAGAAGGTGTTAATGCAATAAATCCAGCTACAGAAAAAGAAATTCCTATTTTTACAGCAGACTATGTTTTAACTGGGTATGGTACTGGAGCTATTATGGCTGTTCCTGCTCATGATCAGAGAGATTGGGACTTTGCTAAAAAATACAATGTTCCCATTATAGAAGTCATTAAGGGCAACAATTTTGGTGTTAATAATTGTGCTTATGAAGGTGAAGGTAATCTTGTAAACTCAGGCCAATTTAATGATATAAAATCTACAGAAGCTTTTGATAGAATTGCGCAATGGATACAGGAACAAGGTTTTGGCAAACAAACAGTTAACTACAAGTTAAAAGATTGGCTTATATCCAGGCAAAGATATTGGGGAACACCCATACCTATGATTTATTGTAAAGATTGTGGGATTGTGACTGTACCTGAAAAAGATTTGCCTGTATTGTTGCCAGAAGATGTTAAATTTACAGGTGAAGGAGACTCCCCGTTAAAAACCAGCAAAACGTTTGTGCATGTAAAATGCCCAAAATGTGGTAAAGATGCACAAAGAGAAACAGATACGATGGACACTTTTGTTGACTCTTCATGGTACTATGCAAGGTACTGCGATGTCCACAATAACGACGCTGTTTTTGATAGTTCTAAGTTAAATTATTGGATGCCTGTAAATCAGTATATAGGTGGCATAGAACATGCAAGTATGCATTTAATATATGCAAGGTTTTGGTATAAGTTTATGAGAGATTTGGGTATTGTAAAAGATGACGAACCATTTGCTAAGCTTTTAACTCAAGGAATGGTTACATTAGGTGGGAGTGCAATGTCTAAATCAAAAGGTAATATTGTAAGTCCTGACGAAATAATTCCAAGATATGGAGCAGATACTTTAAGACTTTTTATTCTTTTTGCTGCCCCTGTTGAAAAACAACTTGATTGGTCTTCAGATGGGATTGAAGGGTGTTGGAGATTTATAAACAGAGTGTGGCGTCTTTTTTATATTGTAGTAAATACTAAATCTGTTGAAGTTGCTTGTCAAAAAGATAAAGACAGTTTATTAAAATTAATGCATCAAACTATTAAGAAAGTTACTTGCGATATTGGAGAAAAACTTCAACTTAACACCGCAATTTCTTTTATTATGGAACTTGTAAATGCCTTATATGTTTATAAATACCATTCAAATGATGACGGCTTATCTTTGAAAGTATATGAAACTGTAATTCTTTTAATGGCACCTTTTACTCCTCACCTTTGTGAAGAACTATGGCAAAAGTTATGGCACAGCGACTCTATATCAACACATGCGTGGCCTATTTTTGATGAAAATACGATAAAAGAGTCTTATGTAGAGATCCCTGTACAAATAAACGGAAAACTAAAAGGAAAAATAACAGTACCAACAGATGCACAAGAACTTGAAGTTAAAAATATTATAAACACAGATAACAAAATTATGTTGCATTTAGAAGGCAAGCAAATGTTAAAGTTTTTATATATTAAAAATGAGATAGTCACAATAGTAGTTAAAAATTTATAAGTTTTATATCAAAACGTATAATTAAGTAATCTTGGAGGCAGTGTGAAAAAAGTTATATTAAGTGTTTGTGTGCTTTTTATGTTTATGTATTGTGCATTTTTTACATCTTGTGCGTCTGTGTATACTCCTGCAGATCAAATAATTCCAGAACATATTAAAAATATATACGTTCAACCAGTTATTAATGCTACAAATCAGTTTGGTATAGAAGGTAGTTTTACAAACTATATAACAGACGAATTTATGATGGACGGCCGTTTGTCTGTGGTAAACTCTTCTAAAGAAGCTGATGCAGTTATTATAGTTACAATCAAAAGATATATTTTAGAACCGTTAACATACGATGTAAATGGTGTGGTAGAACAATACAAACTTTGGGTGATAGTTAGCGCGTCTTTACTGGATAAAGATAATAATATAAGTCTTTGGACAGAACCAAATTTAGAAGGTATACAAATTTATAGAGATACAACAAGAAGGCAATCTGGTGGCTCCTTTGGTGATGGTATGGCAGAAGAAGATGCAAGACAGATTGTATGGACAAAAGTGTCTAGAAGTATTGTAAGACGTGTTGTCAAAGGATTCGGTTCGGTTACAAGTATTTCGTCAAAAAAGGTCCCTGCTTAATGGCTATTTTAAAAATAGCAGACTTTAATAAAATAATATCTTCACAAAAAATAGCTCCTGTATATTTGTTTGCTGGGGAAGAAACTTACCTTGTAGATGCCTGTCTTAAATCAGTAGAGAAAATTGTCAATGCAGATAGTTTAAATAGAGAGATCTTTTACGCATCAGAAAGTTCTGCGCAAGATATTTTAAATGCACTTCAAACATTACCTTTTTTAGGTGAAGAAAGGTTGATTATTGTTAAAGGGGCAAATAAAATGAAAGCTTCTGATGCTGAGCAACTTTCAGATTATTTGTTAAACATTACAGACACTTCAATATTAGTTTTGCTTTACAATGACAATTATAAAAAGGAGACGATTGCTAAAAGAAAAGAGTTAATCAATAATTGCTTGTCTTTAAAAGACTGTGTGTCAGTAGATTGTAGAAAACTTTACGAAAATGAAGTTAAAGAGTTTATAAAAAAAGAGTTTAATTTTAGAAAAAAAAGTATTTCTTATGACACTATTTTAAAAATACTTGATAATAATGGTACAGATTTATTAAGCATTACAAGCGAAATAGAAAAAATATGTTTATTTATTGGCGAAAGCAAAAAAGAAGTTAATCAAGAGGATTTAGATTTAATTAGCGGGTATACAAAAGAATTAAATATATATTCTCTATCATTTTGCATAGAGTCAAAGGATTTAAAAAAGGCTTTATTTATATTAGACAAACTTCTAAGTAGGGGAGAAGAGCCTGTTATGGTTTTGTCTGCTATTTATTCTTCTATAAGAAAGATGCTTAATGCAAAAAGTATGTTAGAAGAACGTTCAATGTCGGTGTCACAAGCAGCATTAAATCTTAAAATTCACAGTTTTTATAGTAGTGCTTTTTTTGCAAATTTAAAAAAGCATGATATTGATAAGCTAAAAGAAACATTAAAGAAAATTTTAGAGGCTGATATTGCAATTAAAACAGGTACACTAGACACATCTTTTGCTTTAGAAAAAACTGTTATAATATGTGCACATAATCAAAGAAACTTGGAAGGAGAAAAAATATGAAAATTTCAAATTTAACTAAACTTTGCTGTTTATGTGTTTTGGTCAGCTTGTTTTATGATGGGCAATGTTTTACAGCGCAAAATATTGACGTTAGAGTTAATATTGTTGGTAATGTTGCTGGTAATGGTAATGCAAATAATAATGGAGTTGGTCCTTTTGATCAAAGTCCAATTGGCAATACTATAACTATAAGTAGTTCTGTAAGAGGGAGTGTATATGGCAGTAAGGCTCAAGGAACAAATAGCGAAGTTAGTAGTAACGTTGTAAATGTAACTCAATTGGGAAGTGTTAGCAATACAGTTTATGGAGGCAGCGTTTCTACTGGGACGGTATCAAATAATTGTGTTAACTATATAAACGATTTACGTGCTC
>JAITSL010000014.1 GCA_031287855.1 Candidatus Endomicrobiellum roisinitermitis | reverse complement strand
GATTCTTTTTTCAATGTACAAGATTTTAGAGTAAAGCATAACACTCTTATAGCAACTGCAAGAGCTGGAAATGTTATAGGTGGTGGGGATTATTCTTTAGATAGACTTGTGCCAGACTTCGTAAAAGCTGTAAAGGATAATCAATGTATTATTTTAAGGAGTCCAAATGCAGTGCGGCCATGGCAGTTTGTTCTTGAGCCACTTTTAGGGTATTTATTATTAGGCAAAGATCTTTTAGAAGGGAAAGTAGAACATGCTACTGCGTATAACTTTGGGCCTAGAGAAGAATCGATTATTACAGTAAATGAGGTAGTAGAAGAGTTAGTATCAATATATGGTGGCAGCTACAAAATAGATACAAATAAACATCCTCACGAGGCAAAACTGTTGAAGTTAGATATAAATAAAGCAGAAAAAGAACTGGATTGGCATCCTGTTTATGATGTAAAAGAAGCTATAAACCAAACAATGTCTTGGTATAAAGCATATTATGAGGGCGTTAACATGCTTGAATTTTCATTAGATCAAATATCATTGTTCCAGAACAAAATAAACAAAATTCTGTAGTTGTGCTAATGATTTTTTGTCTTTACGAATAGAATGACTTTTAGTGGTATTAATAGAGGAATTAAAATTGAAAAAAAAGGTAATAAAAGCTCTAAGAAATAGTATTAAAGTCTTATCTTGTTTTTATTATAAGCTAGCAAAGCCAGATGTTAGAAGAGATAATTATATTGCAGTTTCTGGTAAGGTTTTAGGGAAAGAAGAACTTAAAAATATGATAGATGCATCGCTTGACATGTGGCTTACTACTAGTAGGTTTAACGACAAGTTTGAAAGAGAGTTTGCAAAGTTTTTAGGGAGTAATTATGCTTTAACTGTAAATTCTGGCTCCAGTGCAAGTTTACTTGCAATTAGTGCTTTAACCTCTTATAAGTTAGGTGATAAAAGATTGAAACAAGGCGATGAAGTTATAACAGTTGCGGTAGGATTTCCTACGACTCTAGCACCAATACTTCAAAATGGATTAATTCCTGTTTTTGTTGATGTAGAAATAGGAACATATAATGTGGTTATTGATCAAATAGAGGAAGCAATTACGTCAAAAACAAAAGCTATTTTTATAGCGCATACTTTGGGTAATGTTTTTGATTTGGCAAGAGTTAAAGAAATATGTGATAGATATAAATTATGGCTTATAGAAGATTCTTGTGATGCTCTTGGTTCAACATTTGATGGTAAATATACAGGTACAATAGGACATATTGGTACGTTCAGCTTTTATCCTGCTCACCAAATAACAATGGGAGAAGCGGGAGCCGTTTGTACAAACGACCCTCAACTTTACAAAATATTAATGTCTTTTAGAGATTGGGGCAGAGATTGTTGGTGTAATCCTGGTAGAGATAATACTTGTAATAATAGATTTTCCATGAAATTTGGCAGTATGCCGCAAGGATACGATCATAAGTATATTTATAGTCATTTGGGATATAATTTAAAAATCACAGATTGGCAAGCGTCTATTGGACTTGCGCAGTTAAAAAGATTGAATAGTTTTATTAAGAAACGTCGTGAAAATTTTGATTATTTATATAAAAAGTTAGAAGATTTACAAGAGTACATAATATTGCCAAAGCATCTTGATAAAGCAGAACCTTCGTGGTTTGGATTCTTAATTTCAGTAAAACCTAATGATAAATTCAACAAACAGCAGCTTGTTGAACATCTTGAAAAAAACATGATTGGTACAAGACAACTTTTTGCAGGTAATATTCTAAGACAACCTTGTTTTGTTGAAAATGATATAAATCTAAAAATAAGAAACTCAGAAATAAAAAAATCAAGTACACTAACAAAACAGGACTATGATCTTTTACCAAATACAGATTTTATAATGAATAATTCTTTTTGGGTGGGTGTGTATCCTGCTATTACTAAGAAAGGCTTAGATAAAATATTTAAGTTAATATATGAATTTATAAATAAAAAAAGAATGTTATTGTACCCTTTTTTCTAAGTGATTATTTTTATAGCACCTGACTTCGTACTTACTTTTTTATGTGTTAACATGGAGGATAGTAGTAGTGAAAGCATCAGATTACATAATAGAATATTTGATTAGAAGTAATATTACAAGGGTTTATGGCTATATAGGTGGAATGATTACTCATCTTGTTAACTCTATTTATTTAAAAAAAGACATTGAAATGATTAGTACAATAACTGAGCAAGGTGCGGCATTTGCTGCTGAAGGAGAAGCAAGAATTACAGGAAATACAGGTGTTGTTATGGTAACTTCTGGTCCGGGAGCTACTAATTTAGTAACTGGGATTGCGAGTTGTTTCTTTGATTCGACTCCTGTTATATTTATTACAGGTCAAGTTAACACATATGAATATAAGGGCAATATTCCCATAAGACAAAATGGGTTTCAGGAAACAGAAATAGTTTCTATAGTAAGACCTATAACAAAATATTCGGTTTTAGTTGATAATGTAGAAAATTTGAGATATGAACTAGAAAAAGCTATATTCCTAACACAAGATAAAAGAAAAGGGCCTGTTTTGCTAGATATTCCTATGAATATTCAACAGACTAGTTTAAATTTTCAAGGAGCAAGGTCATTTTTTGATAGCGTGGAATATAAAGATTTGTCAAAAAATTGTTCTTACAAAACAGAGTATTCTATGCTTATTGATTTGCTGAAAAAAGCTAAGAGGCCTTTAATATTAGCTGGTAGTGGTGTTCGTTCTGCAAATGCAGTTGCTGAGTTCAGGGACTTTTTGGTTAAAACTCAGGTTCCTGTTGTTGAATCTTTACTTGGCATAGATTCAGTCTCTAAAGATTATAAATACAACATGGGGTTGATAGGTTCTTATGGGAACAGATTTGGTAATTATGCTTTAGCAAACAGCGATTTTTTGTTGGTGTTGGGATCTCGTCTTGACACAAGACAAACTGGGACAGAAGTTAATAAATTTTTACGTGAGACGAAAATTGTTAGAGTTGATATTGATCCATCTGAACTGAAATTTTCAAAGGTGAAAAGTGAGATAGCGTATTGTTGTGATTTAAAAACTTTTTTATTAGGTTTGTTAAAGTGCAATGTTTGTATTGAAATAAACGAGTGGTATGCCAAGATATTAGAATATAAGAATACTTACCCATCATATAAAACAGATAAAGGAAAAATTAAAAACCCTAACTATTTTATATATGTTTTATCTCAAAAATTAAAGGAAAATGATGTAATTATTGCAGATGTTGGACAAAATCAAATGTGGACTGCACAGTCTCTGAACGTCAAGTATAAACAAAGAATGGTTTTTTCAGGAGGAATGGGAGCAATGGGATTTGCATTGCCTACATCAATAGGAGCTGCTCTTTCTTTCAATCATAGAATAATTGTTATTGTTGGTGATGGTGGAATGCAAATGAATATACAGGAGTTAGAAATTCTGAAGCGTCGTAATTTAAAGATAAAAATAATTGTAATGAATAATTTTTGTTTAGGGATGGTTCGTCAGTTTCAAGAAAAATATTTTAACAAGTGTTATGCCTGTACAGTAGAAGACTATTCTGCTCCTAATTTTACTGAAATAGCATGGGCTTATGGCCTAAAAGCATCAAACGTTAGCTTGGATGATGAAGATTGGGAATATAAATTAGATAATTTTTTGAAAACTGATAGTCCTGAAATTTTCAATTTTTTATTAGATATTAATGCAGAAGTAGAGCCTAAACTATTAACTGGCAAAAGCTTTGAAGATCTTTATAAGGAATATTAAAAAATATGAAAAAAGTAAGTTTAGTAATACCTTGTTATAACGAAGAAAAAAATATTTTACTTATGTATGAAGCTATAAGAAAAGTAATGAATGATATTGGGAAGTATAATTATGAATTCATTTTTGTTGATAATGCTTCAACAGACACGACCACCCAAGTTCTTAAAAATTTAGCATTAAAAGATAAACGGGTAAAAGTCATAATTAATTGTCGTAATTTTGGAGTAGAAAGAAGTGTTATGAATGCTTTTTTGTCTTCTAAAAGTGATGCCATAATAGAGATGGCTTGTGATATGCAAGATCCTCCTGGCCTTATACCTATTTTTTTAAAACATTGGGACAATGGTGTAAAAGTTGTTTGGGGACAGAGAACTAGCAGTGATGAAAAATATTTTATGAAAAATGTCCGCACTCTATATTATAAAATTATTAAAAGTTTAAGTTCTGTTAAACAATATGAAAAAGTTACAGGCTGGGGATTATATGACAGAAGTGTGATAAACAGTTTCCGTAACCTCGATGATCCAATGCCTATTTTACGAAATATCATTCCTGATCTTGGATATGATGTTGTTTTGGTTCCATATCATCAACCGGTGCGTCAAAATGGAAAGAGCTCTTACAGTTTATTTGCTTATTTTGACTTGGCATTATCATCTCTTGTTCATACGAGTAAAGTGCCATTAAAATGTTGTACTTATTTAGGACTTAGTTGTTCGGTTATAGCTATAATAGTTGCTATGATTTATTTAATATACAAACTGTTATATTGGAATACTTTTGAATTGGGCGTTGCCCCCTTAATTATAGGATGTTTCTTTTTCTTTTCAGTACAAATTTGCTTTTTTGGTATATTGTCAGAATACGTTTTAACTATATTAGATTTTGTAAATTTTAGGCAATATGTTGTAGAAAAAGAAAGAATCAATTTTGAGGAATAGTCTATGAAAAAACTTGTTATTACTGGAGCAACAAGTATGATTGGGATTGCTCTTGCAAAATATGCAGTAAGTCTGGGTATGGAAGTTTTATGTATTGTTAGAAAAAACTCAGAAAAGTTAGATGCTTTGTTAAAATTAAATAATTTAAAAGTTGAGTTTTGCGATTTAAGTAATTATTCAAATCTTAATATTGTAGGGAAATTTGATGCTTTTTTTCATCTTGCTTGGGACAAAACACATTTTTCGTTACATGATGATGTGTATGGACAAGAAATAAATATAAGATATACTCTTGATGCAGTCCATTTAGCAAAAAAATTAAATTGTTCAGTATTTGTTGGCGCTGGTTCGCAAACCGAATATGGAATTGCGTCTTGTTTACTAAGTTCAGATACTCCAGTAAATCCTGAAAGTGGGTATGGTATAGCAAAATATGCTGCAGGGAAATTAAGTAGAATACTTTGCTCTCAGTTTTCCATACGTCATGTTTGGGTTAGAATACTTTCTGTCTTTGGCCCTTACATGAGAGAAAGTACTGTTATTATGTATGCTCTTAAAGAATTGTTTATGAATCGTTCTCCAAAGCTTACTAAGTGTGAACAAGAGTGGGATTTTTTATACTCTGAAGATGCTGCAACTGCCTTGATTGCATTAGTTGATAAGGGTATAAATGGTAAAGTATATGCCTTAGGGTCTGGTAAATGTAGAAAGTTGTTTGAGTACATTGAGTTAATTAGAGATATTGTTGCTCCTGGCAAGATGATACACTTTGGCCAAAAGCAATATTATCCTCATCAGCCTATGTATTTATGTGCAGATATATCGGAACTAACGGCAGATACAGGGTGGAAACCAAGTATCTCATTTGAAAATGGTATACGGAAGATGTTACCCCCTCCCCCCCGATAAAATTATTAGGTACTGTGAATGTATTAGGCAGGCTGCATAATGAATAGGTTTAGCTTTCCTAATACTATTATAAATGAGGACATAAAATTTATACTTTTAGAAAATATTAATTGGTCATATTTAAAAGGTAAAACAATTTTAATAACAGGAGCAAATGGTTTTATTCCAAGTTATATAGTATAGGCGCTGATTAGATACAATGAAGAAGTTTGTTCAGAAGATCCCATATTTATTATTGCATTGGTGAGAAATAAAGCGAAAGCAGAAGCTAAATTTTTGACCTTTTTAAAAAATGAAAAATTTTGCTTGCTAGTTTACGATGTTGCATGTGTCGATGTAGCATAGTTTAACATGGGGAAGAAAATAGATATAATTATTCATGCAGCTAGTCAAGCGAGTCCAAAGTATTATGGTGTAGAACATCAATGGGCAAACTGGAAAAATAAAATGAAAAAGATTGAAAAAGTTAAATTGATTAAGTTACAAATTTTTGGTGATGCAAGAGGTTCTTTAGTTTCTTTAGAGCAATATAAAAATATTCCTTTTAATATTAAAAGAGTGTATTATATTTTTGATACAAAAAGAGATACGCCAAGAGGATTTCATGCACATAAAACTTTAGAACAAGTACTTATATGTGTAAACGGGGCTTGCAAGATAAAAGTTGATGACGGTAAAAATGTTGACATTTTTAACCTTTTTAGTCCTGAGCAAGGTCTTTATATAGGTAATAATATATGGCGAGAAATGTTTGATTTTTCACAAGGATGTGTATTGCTTGTTTTGGCCAGCCGATATTATGATCCTAAAGAATATATAAAAGATTATAGTGAGTTTTTAAAAAGTGTACGCTGTAATAGGAAAGGATGAAATATTAAATGAATGAAGAAAATGTAAACACTTTTTTAAAATATTTAGCACTTTACTTACCACAATATCATTCTATTCCTGAGAATGATATTGTATGGGGAAAAGGTTTTACAGAATGGACCAATGTCAGGCCAGCTAAACCTTTATTCAAGAAACATTATCAACCTCACATACCACATAAAGACATAGGGTATTATTGTCTTGATGATATTAGTGTTATGATAAATCAAGCAAAAATTGCTAAAAAGTACGGAATTTATGGATTTTGTTATTATTATTATTGGTTTAGTGGTAAGACGTTATTGGAAAAACCATTAAAACAAATGCTTGCAGAATCAAGCGTAGATATTCCGTTTTGTTTGTTATGGACTAATCATAATTGGACAAAAGTGTGGGATGCTGGTAATAAAGAAGTTATTATTGAACAAGTTTATGACAGTAAGGATTATACGAAATTTATTGATGATCTGTATCCATATTTTAAAGATAGTCGTTATATAAGAATTAATAATAGCCCACTACTTTTAATATACGATATTGATGCTTTGCCTGATCCATTACTAGCGGTTAAAACTTGGAGAGACTATAGTAGAAAAAAATATGGAACGGAGCTTTATCTTATTCTTGGTCATCAAAAGGGTGATCCTAATCCCATAAAGTATAATTGTAACGCGGCTGTAGAATTTACCCCGAATTACCTTTCTTGGCAATCTTTAAGTTGTAATACTCCCAAATTGTTATACAAAAAAACTAGAGCTACATTTTATGATTATTTTGCTAATATTGGCATTTACGTACTTAAGAAATGTCCAGACTATAAATTATTTCGTTGTGTGTATCCGACATGGGATAACACTGCAAGGAGAAAGAAGGATGGGTCGTGGATGTTTTTAGGATTTACTCTACAACTATTTAAGAAATTTTTAGAAGAAATGTCAAAAATAACTGTTCGAGATTTTCCTAAAGAAGAACGTTTCGTATTTATAAATGCATGGAATGAATGGGCAGAAGGGTGTCATTTAGAGCCTGATACAAAATATGGATATAAATTTCTTGAGACGTGTTGTGAAGTTATAAATATGAATTTAGAAAGATTGAAAAGAGAAGGTTTTTCTATTAAGGAAAAAGAAAAAATGAAAAAGCGATTATTAATATGTAATGAGCACTATAATCTTATAAAGTTTAAGTTGTTAGGTTTGATACCGGCTTTATATATAAAATTTAATGATAGTAAATATAAAGTATATTGTCTGGGAGTGCCTGTTTTATATGTTAAAAAGTACTCGAAAAATAGTAATAAAATAATCAATATTCGGTTATTTGGTATTCAGGTTATAAAATGTCATTTTACAAGTTGAGGCAAATAATGGTAGCAAAATCAGGACTTATAAAAGATAAATTATTGAAAATAATTAATAAATTGATGCAGCAAAAAAATGTAACGCAGAATTTTATAAAAGAATATGATTTTATTTTTAGTTTAGGTGAGGCATGTTCTTGTGCAAGTGCATTAATAACGCTTGGTTTTAGAAAATCAAGTTTTGTGTTTGATTGGTTGTATGGTGGTGGGTACCTTGGGAGAGCAAATATTGTAGCTAACAAATTTGATAAGTTTATAGAAAAAAGAGATTTAAGGTATTATTCATTAGACAATAGAAATGAAAAAATGGATGCTTACAAAAATAATTATAATTCTTTGATTTTTAATCATGATTTTCCTAAAGGCATTCCTTTTGACGAAAGTTTTTGTGTAGTTAAAGAAAAATATGACAGAAGGATCCAAAGGTTATTAAATATTTTAGAATGTACTAAAAATAGAGTGTTACTAGTATATTTGGAAAGTCCTATGGAAGATCACGTTAAAATTGACGACTATGAAATTGTTAAAGGAATTAACTTAATTAGAAATAATAAAGATTTTAAAGCTCATATAGATTTAATATATATTAATTTGTCTAAAAATTTTAGTGTGAATACGATCCATAAAGGGGTAACAAGAATATTCTGTGATTACAAGCAATGGAATTCTTCAGTAAATTATGAAGTAGATTATAAAAAATTGAAATTTTTATCAAATTTGTTAAAATTAAAAAAGGATATGTAATATGTTGTCAAATTACACTGTCTCAGTGATAATACCCGCTTATAATCACGAAAAATATATTCAAGGTGCTATAAAATCAATTATTGCACAAACTTATAAAAATATAGAGTTAATTATAATTGACGACGGCTCTAAAGATTCTACATATAAAAAAATATTAGAAATGGAATCTGATTGCAAAAATAGGTTTGTTAGAACGATTTTTAAAACTCAAAATAATGTTGGTACGAGCACAACACTTAATCGCCTTGTTGCTCTGGCAGAGGGCCAATATATTTATCTTATTGCTTCTGATGATATAGCAGTTCCAGAGGCAATAGAAACAGAAGTTTTGTTTCTTGATAGAAATCCTGATTATGGACTTGTTGTTGGTGACAATGCGATAATAGACTCGGAGTCAAATAGAATATATTATGGATCAAATGGTGAATTTGTTTATACTGAAAAAGATGCCAAGTACAAAACGTTTGGAGAATTTTTACAGGCACAAGTTCCATATATAAATTTTTGTTCAAAAGAATTTGGTTCTTATGAATCTTTTTGTCGTACAAATTATATTCCAAATGGTTATTTGATAAGGAAAATAATTTTTAACGGGAAAGATTTATTCTCTGTAAATGCTCCTCTTGAAGATTGGTGGCTTATGCTGCAAATATCAAAGTTTTGGAAAATGAAATATATTAATAAAATTTTATTTTATTATCGTAAACATAACTCTAACACGATTAATCAGAGAGAAAAAATAGATTCTTATGCATTAAAAACATTTGAGTTCGAGAAGAAATGTGTTTTAAGTGGCTTGAAAAATAAACAAATAAAAAGAATATTGCAAGATGTAATTAATCCAGTGATAAGAAAAAAGACAAAGTTAGATATTTTTGGATTAATTGTTTTATATAGTGAGTATAGGATACAGTCAAAACAAAGAAGATTATTTATTTTTGGATATAATATTTTGTTGAATAAGAGGAATTTCTGCGCTTGGATGACAATCAAGGAGTCAATGATGATCAAAAACAGAAAGAAGATTACAAATTTTTGTGAAAGCATATTTTGTGTAAAAAATGAAGGCATACACAAAGTAATAGGGATTTGTGGTATAAGAATTAAAATTAAAAATAAACATAAAGAAATTTTGAAATTTTTCGCTGACATTAAGACAGATATAGAAATATTTAAACAGCAGCAAATACAACAAATACAACAAATACAACAAATACAACAAATGCAACAAATACAACAAATACAACAAATACAACAAATACAACAAATACAACAAATACAACAAATACAACAAATACAACAAATACAACAGCAACAACAACAATTACAGACACTATGCTCATTACTACAACAATTGTTGTTTTATATCGAGAAAGAAAATGAGGATAAAAAATAGTTTATGTATCCACATAATTATAGGAATAAAGAAAAGCTAGTAACGGTCTTTATGCCTGTATATAACAAAGAGTTATATATTGCCTGTGCCTTGGATTCTGTTTTAGCTCAAGAAGTTAATTTTGGATATGAAGTTTTTATTATCGATGATTGTTCTACTGACAACAGTACAAAAATAATACAAGAATATATTAGAAAGTATCCTGACAAAATAAAGTTCATCCAGAATGAAAAAAATTTAAAGCTACTTGCTACTGCAACAAAAGTGTATGAGCTTATAGAAACTAAATATTGGACTGTTTTAGATCCAGATGATTATTGGCTAGGTACTACAAAAATGCAGTCAGCAATAAATTATCTTGAAGATCATCCAGAATTTACTGGATATGCAACAAACACATATTTGGATGATGGGAAAAAAGAAAAATTGCCCATGTTTGGTGACAAAAATATGGATTATGATTTTTACAACCCTGGCAACATATATATTGCACATACATCTGGTTCTTTTTTTAGAAATGTTTTTACGCAAGAGGAAATAGATACAATAAAAGAGTATATTAATACAAAATTTGAAAGTTCTTTTAGAGGAGATTCTTTTCGAAATTTTTATCACCTTCGAAAAGGGAAGATACATTATGAGAACAAGTTAGAAAGTGTTTACCGTATGCTAGAATCTGGAATTTATGGTGGACTTACTAATTTAGGAAGAGACTTTTTGAATCTAAAGTTTTTTTATATAATGTTTATTTATTTTCAACAAGAAAATGCTAACATGTTTTTAAATATGAGTTGGTTTTTTATTAATAAAATATTTTTTGTTGGTTACAGAACACTTAAGTTGTTAACAGATGTGGACAAAAATAGTATAAATGACATATCAAAGATAGTAGATAAAGTTATTAAATACAAAAATAAATTTGGTCTTTTATTTGATCAGTCAGTTAGTAAAAATTTTTGTTTTTATTTGCCTTCACATGATGTTTGTGAATATGCAGAACTATTTGTTGCGCTTTCGAAATATTTATCCAAACAACTTGGCTTTGATGTGTACTACATTGATTATGAAGATGGATTTGCTACTAGACAATTAAAAAATTCAGAAGTAAAATTTATATATTACACAGATGGGGTGGATGTTGTGGAGCAAAATATACCATTTAATATTATTTTACCTGCCACATTTGCATTTCAAATTCCTAGATTAAAAAATGCATTATCTAAAGTTATTTTTTTATTTGAGCATTATAATAAATTTGAGGATTTGATTAAGATGCAAATTGTAGTTGATGAGAAGCAAGCAAAATTATTTTTATTATTAAAGTGTCTAGTATGGATATTTGAAGTGATAAAAAGGTTTTGATTAAGTTGTTATTATTAAGGGATGTGTAAATGATTGAGCAAGAAAGTTTAATGCTAAAACGATCAATATCAAAAAATCCAAATAAAAAGCTAAATCTTTTAGTAGTAGGTGGAGGGTATGTAGGGTTAACTATGGCAGTTTGTTTTGCAGATATTGGATGCAATGTTGTTTGTGTTGACAAACAAAAAGCAAAAATAAATAGTCTTTCTAAAGGCAAAGTAACAATATTTGAAAAAGACCTAGATAGGTTGCTTGTTAAGAATTTAAAATCTAAAAGATTACAGTTTAAATTGCTTGCTAATAGTGGTGATATAGAAAACAGTGACATCATAATGATAGCAGTTGGTACACCGTTTGATGATAAATTAGATGGGTATAATCAAAGAGATATATATTCTGTTGCTAAAGAAATAGCTAGATTTATTAATAAGTATACAGTTATAGTAATCAAATCTACAGTAGAAGTTGGTACATGTGATAAAGTAGAACAGATTATAAAAGAAACTAATCCAAAAGCAGATATTGAGGTTGTGTCTATTCCAGAATTTTTACGAGAAGGTTCTGGAGTATATGATTTTTTCAATCCAGAGAGAATAATTGTTGGTACAGGGTCACAACGAGCAAAAGAGATTATAAAAGAACTACATAAGCCTCTTCAAAAGAAAAAGCTAGTGTATACAACAAGGCGTTCTAGTGAGATTATTAAATGTGCCAGCAACGCATTTCTTGCTACGAAAGTACATTTTATTAATGAAATGGCAGATTTTTGTGAAGAAGTGGGAGGCAATGTATATGAAGTTGCTTATGGAATGGGATTGGATAAAAGGATAGGCAGAGAGTTTTTAAAACCAGGCCCTGGATATGGTGGAGGATGCTTTCCCAAAGATGCTAAAGCATTAGCGTCTTTAGGGAAACGAGTTGGAGCAAATTTCAATCTTATAGAGTGTGTAATTTGTGCTAATGGAAATAGGATAAAGGGCTTTGGACAAAAGATTTTAAGATGTGTTAAAAATATCAAGAAGCCAAAAGTTGCATTTTTAGGACTTGCATTCAAGAGTGGAACAGATGATTGTAGATGCTCTCCAGCAGTAGATATTGTTTTGGGGCTTATAAATAAAGGACTAAAAGTTTGTGTATATGATCCAGCTGCTATGAAGAATGCTAAGACTATATTAAAATCAAGAGTTTTTTATGCGAAAGATGAATATGAAGCTGCCAAAGGAGCAGATATTATAGTTATTGGTACTGAGTGGAAGCAATTTAAATCTCTTGATTGGCAAAAAATGGGCAGATTTGTTAGGAATAAGTTTATCTTTGATATGCGAAATATTGTGGATAAACAAGAAACATTGAAACATGGATTTGAATGTTATAAAATAGGTTGCTAGATAACAAACAAGGCAGGCAGTACCAAGAGGTGCAAATGATAATTAAGGAAATCATAAAAAAATATTTTAAAAAATATATATTGTGTATAAAAAATGAAGTCACACAAAAAGTAATATGGTTTTCTTGTAATACAACAGGACAAAAGCGTAAAAAACAGAAACAAATAAATAGTGGAGAACATATTAATAAGAGTTGCAAAATGGAGAAAGTGTTTCGGAGTAGTGACTATTGGGATAAGCGCTATGTTGATGGTGGTAATTCCGGGGCAGGGTCTTATGGCAGACTTGCCGAGTTTAAAGCGGAAATTCTAAATAATTTTGTCAATGAAAATAATATTGAGACTGTTATCGAGTTTGGGTGTGGAGATGGCAATCAGTTGCTCTTTTTGAACTATCCCAAATATAAGGGCTATGATGTAAGCAAAACAGCGGTAGCCTTGTGCAGAAATAAATTTAGGGGTGATAATTCCAAGCAATTCTATTTGTTGGACGAATACCATAATGAAAAAGCTGAACTGAGTTTATCTTTGGATGTGATTTTTCATTTAATAGAAGACAAGGTTTTTGATAATTATATGTCTCTAGTATTTAGTTGTTCGGAAAGATGTGTTATTATTTATTCAAGCAATAAAGTAGAATATAGTCCTGCAAAACATGTCAAGCATAGAAAATTCACAGATTGGATTGAGCAAAACAAAAGAGAGTGGCAGCTGATAAAGAAGATACCTAACCGTTATCCAGGAAACGGCAATGACGGAAGTTCTTCGTTTTGCGATTTTTATATTTTTGAAAAAAACTATTATAAAAAATGAATACGAAGATGCAAAAAATGTTGGCATAATTATAATTCTTATATGGTGTAAACGCTTTAAGCATACTGGTTGGAATAAGATAGGCAAAGTTGCTCACAGAAAAATTGTATTTGATATAAGACACATTGCAGATTCTAGAAGCTTATCAAAAAAAGGATTTAGATATTTTAGAATAAGAATTACCATATGACTACTCCCAAAATCTCAGTAATAATACCCGTTTATAATAAAGAAAAATATTTAAAACAATGTTTAGGCAGTGTTTGCAATCAAACATTTAAAGATATAGAAATAATATGTGTAAATGATGGATCTACTGATAGCAGTTTAGATATTTTAAAAGAGTATACAAATAACGACAATAGGATAACCATAATAAATCAAAAAAATGAGAGAGCAGGAGTTGCAAGAAATAAAGGAATGGAAATTGCAAAAGGCCAATATATTGCTTTTGTAGATTCAGATGATTGGATTGATTTAAGTTATTATGAAGTACTCTATGCGTCAGCAGAAAGCAACAAGGCTGATTTGGTACGAACCTCTTATATTTTCGAATATGATGATTATAGTGAAAAAGAAAAATATTTTAATGGCTTATTTGAAAAAAAACGAAAAAGAGGAGAACCTTTATTTTTGAATGTAAATGAGCATCCTGCTATTAGTGTCAATGCTATATATAGATATAATTACTTAATTAAAATAATGTACACTTTGACTACAGGTTATCATTGTAATGATATTTTTTTCACGGCACAAGCCACTTATTTTTCCCAAAAAACTTTGGGGATAGATAGCAATGTTTATTATCATATAAGGTGTAATGTTACAAATCAATTGAGCGTAACCACAAAGGATAATTTGCTTGAAAGAACAAAATCTCTTATATGCTGTAATAGAATTACATTAGAATTTATCAACTCTGCCAAATATAAAACAAGGCAAGACTATGTGGAAGCATATGCAAGATGCTTATGGAGATATGACAATTTTTTTTATAGAAGTTTAATTTTTGATGAATTTACAGAAGATTTGCAGAAAGGATTGTTTGATAATTTTGTACAGGCTTTTAAAAATTTCAAATATAAAAAAAATATTTTCTTACAAAAATCTTATTATGCTTTTGTTAAAAGCAATAACTTTAATGGTTATGTAAAGTTTGTAAAACAAAATCTAAATGCAGACAAAATTATACTTTGGTTAGCTAGAGAAGAATTTCCAAATAAAGAGCTTGATTTACCAAAAGAATTATTGGAATTAACTAAAGATGGATTAATTATTGATTGGTGTGATGAAGATATTAAGTCGTATAAGAAACTTATTCCTACATTAAAAAAATATCCAAGCTATACTATAATAACAGCTGATGATGATACATATTATCCAAAAGATTTTATTTACAAACTATACAAAGCTTATTTAAATCAACCAAATATGGTACATTGCCATAGAGCACACGGTATAACCTTTAATTTTGGAAAAATAAATCCATATTTGAAATGGGACTCTTGTTTATGTGGTGATAAAGTAAAACCATCTTTTTGTAATTTTTTAACTGGTGTTGGAGGAGTTTTATATCCACCAGGTGTTTTTTACAAGGATGTTTTTAGAGAAGATTTAATAAAAAAGCTATGTCTTTTTGGAGATGATATATGGTTTTGGGCTATGTGTGTACTTAACGATATAAAAATCAATGTTGTCAAAGATGGTACAAGATTTTGCAAGTCAATAGAAAATAGCCAAAATCAATCATTATGGTACACCAATAAGCAAGGGAGAAATGATGAGTATCTACAAAATATATTTCATTATTATCCTCAACTTCTAAAGAAGATAAGAAAATATACTATTCCTTACAAAATATACAAAGCTTATTTTCTATATATAATAAAAATAACCATAAGGTTATTAATATGTTTGGATTAAAGATTAAATTTCGCAAAGAAAAAGTATTGAAAAGTAGAAAGGGTATTACTAAATTTTTAGAACATATATTTTGTATTAAAAATGAATGAATACATAAAGTATTTGATATTTTCAATATAAAAATAAAAGTCGAAAGGAAATACCAAATACTTTTAACAAACCTGAAATATCAAGAAAAATGTATAAAGAACTTACGATCCCAAGTTGAATTACAAAATAATTTGGTGATAAAAGCATTGCTAAAACAAACAGGGGATTTTAAGAATATTTTAGCAGAAAAGATAGAAATGGTTGAGAAAAAGGTTGTAAATGAAGGGCAAGAGTTTAAGAAAGTTTTATCTATTAAAGAAAAATTGAATTATAGTTAAGTTGAAAGTTTCTTTTGGCTTACTAAAAAATTAAAAATTCATAATAGTTTACCACCTCTTAGAAATTGGGCTATGTCACCAGATGTTTTGTTGAAATTACACGAATATATAATATTTTCAAAGCCAAAAGTTATTGTGAAATTTGGTAGTGGTGTATCAACTATTGTGATTTGTGATACTTTACGTCAAAATAATAGTGGTCATCTTATATCGGTAGAACACATAGAGCAATATGCGCAAAGAACCATGCAATTTATAAAACGTGAAAATTTACAAAATTTTGTTGATTTGCGTTTAAGTGAACTTGAAATTTATAAGGATGGACATTTATGTATTGATGAGCATGTGCAATGGTATTGTAAAGAGACATTAAAGGGTATAAAAAATATTGACTTACTTATTGTTGATGGTCCTCCAGCAGCTACTTGTAAGTATGCACGTTATCCAGCTTTGTCTGTGCTTTATGAAAATTTAAATAATCAGGCACAAATTTGGATGGATGATGCTGTAAGAGAAGATGAAAATGTAATATGTAAAACATGGGCACAAAAATATGACCTTAACTTAAATTTTCAATAATAATTCCTGTCCATAATGTTGCCCGGTACATATTTAATGCTGCAGGAACAATTCGAAGTAGGAGTTATCTTATGCATTATTGTACAGTAAAAATGTGGGGCTTGTATTTTTTTGGCAAATTATTTCGTAAACGAATTCCGATACTAGAAGAAAATACAATTCAATTTTTACGGGATAAGTTATTAAAAGCTTTGCAATTGCCTGATATAAGTGCAAATCCTGTTAGCTATAATGGAGTTATATTATTTGGCAGTGACAAGCAAATTAAATATCTGCTACACAATACCATTTTCTTCCAGAGAGTTAAAGTGAAAGCCATTATTCATTCGGATAAAAATAGGATAGGATCCAAGATTGATAATGAGGTAGAGCACCCTTTAAAACAAAGAGACACAGAAAGTCCAGTTATTTTTGCGACAGTTCAAGGGAGGAATTTAGGGTTTTTGGGTTTTAAAGAAGAAAGATTAATCAAGGAAATTATTTTATAAATAAGGCCAAAATGTATAGATAATATATTAGTAGCACTTTATTTTCTGTATAAAATAGTTTCTGTGGGTAAGGCGAGGGATATGGGGTTAGTCTGGGATGGTTATGATTTGATAGTCGAGATGTGCTGATAGAATAAATTTATTTTTATGTAGGAGGATTCTTTCTATGAGGCTTAATAATTTGTGGTCATTGTTTAAGAAATGTACTGCTAAAATAGTACAGACAGATGACTTTTCGTTTTCAAGCTTAACTAGACTATATAATTCTTTTGCCGATAATTTAAGCAAAAAATTGTTTATAGCCATGTTGGATAAAAATTTAAATAATAATATGGTGCCTATGTTGAAAGTTATGATTTCTGATCCTTTAATGTTTGCGTCTAATCCACTGTATCTAGCACAAAGTGAATCTATCGCAAACATTATTGACTTCTTGAAATCCCCCCCCCCACCATCTCCATGTGATTGTGTACTTTTTGGAGAACAGGATGTATATTTTGTATCGAGTTCGATTTTTGTCAATGATTTTAAACTTTTGGGTGTCAAATTTAGTGCTATTGTAATGAAAAATAATCAAAATCCACAATTGGTAAGACAATATTTTCCAGATATAAATCTTATCACAGAAAATGAGTTTTTGAGTACCTATAAAAACGAGAATGTTTTTTTGCTTTCTCGGACCTGCTGGAAATATGATAAAAACTATTTAATTAAGAACGGCATAAATAGGGATAAGATCTTTCTTTTATTTGATGCGTCTTGTCCGCCGGAGTATTTCCCCAAAGATATTATGATTCCTAGGGAACATGAAATATTTTTTGATGGCGGTGCTTTTGATATGAGAGATAGCCTTGCATTTATAAATTGGAGTTGCGGAAATTATGATAGCATTTACGCATTTGAACCAGACATACATTCTTATAACAACTGTAAAGCAGTTATTAAAAATAATATTACTTTACAAGATAAGCGAATAATGCTTTATAACAAAGGATTATTTAAGGAGAGCACACAATTAAAATTTTGGAATTCAGGTGGAGGCGGTTCGCATATAATATTTGATGAGAACGATAACATAACCAATGATGTAACATTGACAAACACTATTTCTATTGATGAGTTGCTAGATGGAAGAGAGGTTACTTTCATTAAGCTCGATATAGAAGGAGCTGAATTAGCGGCTTTGACTGGAGCAAAAAACACAATCATAAAATGGAAACCACGTTTAGCAATAAGTATTTATCACAAAGCTTCTGATATCATTGACATACCATTTTTTATTTTGAGTCTTGTACCGCAGTATAAATTATTTATCCGTCATTACTCAACTTGCAGGTGGGAAACAGTTTTATTTTGTATTTGTGATTGATTTATTTGTCGGGTAAAAAAGCGCTCTAAAGTAGTCTATATGTTCGAATAGTTTTTAAGTGAATTATTTTGGATTTTGTAAAAAAGATTGTGTAAAGTTGACTGTGAATTCCCTCACAATTGGAAACTTTGAGGCGCTTGTTTTCTAGCTTTCGAACTCCCATAAGTATTTTAAGTAATGCATTAGCTTCCTGACTTTTCCGGTATAAGGGAAAAAGAAAGATTTTATTCATGCAAAAGTATGTCTTGGGAAACCCAGAAGGTCAAGTCAGGTATTATAGTCAGATACTCAAATTTGTTCAACATAAAGTAAGTAAAGGAGAGTATATAAAAAATGGATAAAGTATTAATAGGTTTTTTTATTTATGTAGCTGTATTTTGTGTAGTTTCTAGTAGGGCTGGTAGTGATGTAGTTAAGATTGCAGGAGAAGTAAATACTTATAAGCCAGGGTACAGGAAAAAACGTTTAAATAGGACTTTCATATGAACAGCCAGCCAATAACTACTTATGGTCTGCCTGATGAAAGTAAAGTAGTCAATCAACATCCATGGAAATTGTCAAGAGAGGAATGTGTTCTAAATGTACTAAAAAAAAGAAATTTGCATAATGTTGCTGATATTGGTGTAAATGATATGTTTTACACCAAAAAGGTAAAAGATTTTGCGGATGGGAACGTTTATGGGGTTGATATATTCTTTCCAGAAGACGGCATGATGAAAAGTGGGATCAATTGTATCAACGACGTAAAAAAATTAGCTGAAAATGAACTAGATTGTGTTATAATGATGGATGTTCTGGAACATATCCAAGATGATATGTCGTTTTTTAATATTGTTGTAAATAAATTAAAACCAGGAGGAACAATTTTAATAACTGTTCCCGCATATCAATTTTTGTTTAGCGCGCATGATGTTAAAAGTCAGCATTATAGGCGATATGATCGGAAGCAATTATTGAAATTGCTGCAACGAGATGACCTAAAGATTGAAAAGATTCATTATTTTTACACAAGTTTATTCTTGATCCGCTTGCTTAATGTTATATTAAAAAAAGATAATTTTAAAGGCAATGAGGATAAATGGTCTTATTCACAAAAGCATATAATAACAGTTAGTGTCAAAGCTATTTTAAACATAGATATTTTCATCAATAAAATTTTCGATAAAATATTTATACATTTACCTGGCTTGTCATTATTGGCAATATGCAAAAAAGTTTAATGCGTATAGATTAGTTACACTTTTATTATAATCTAAAAAATACAAAATCTATTTTACCTTAGCAATTTGTTGTTTGACAGTTTTTTGGCTTTTTAGATATAATTTGACTAATAACGCATGAAGTGCGCCAAAGAGGATTAACATGAAAAGAACGTTTCAACCAAACAAAGACAGAAGAAAAAAGAAAATAGGATTTATGGCAAGAATGGCAACGCCAGGCGGGAGAAAGATTTTAAGTGCTCGCAGACGAAAGGGTCGTAAAACGTTAAGTGCATAAGTACATACACACATATGCAAGAAGTGCTATTTAAACAACCTCAAAACAGTAAAAAGTTTGCTTTTACATATATAGAACGTTTGCACGCTCAAAAGGATTTTAACAAAGTATTTAAAAACGGGCTGAAGTTAGAAAATAAAAAAATAAAAATTTTAGCTTATAAAAGGAATGATGGAACAAATTTGCTTAGACTAGGTCTTGTTACACCAAAGAAAGTTGGAAGTGCGGTAGCAAGAAACAGAACAAAAAGAAGATTAAGAGAAATTTTTAGAACAAACAAATATTTATTAGAGCCTACTTTGGACTTAATTTTTATATCTAAACCGGAAACTGCATTGTTAGATTATAACAATCTTAAAAAAGTTGTTTTAAGTTTATTAAAAAGCGCAAAGCTGTATAATGGCAGGGCTAATGTATGAAAATTTTTGCGCTCTTTTTAATTAGATGTTATAAACTTATTTCACAAACGCTTCCTCCTAGGTGTCGTTTCCAGCCAAGTTGTTCTAGTTATGCTTATCAAGCAATAGGAATATACGGTTTTGTTAAAGGATCTTATTTATCAGCTAAGCGTATTTTAAGATGTCACCTGTTTTGTAATGGCGGAGTTGATCCTGTCCCAGTTCCATTACCTAAAAAGAAAAATTAACATATAAAGAGGAAGTTATAATGCAAAAAAATTCGTTTCTGTTTGTAGTTTTATCGTCTATTACAATTTTTGTTTGGTTTTTTTTCTTAGCACCTAAAGACCAACATCCAGTTGCACAAAACAATGTGCAAACTCAAGGTGTTGCAGATGGAGAAAGAACAAATAACAGATCTACTTTGAATGCTCTAAAGAGTACTGAAAATTATATTGACCAAGAAGAGGTTAACGTTGAAAACGAAAGTTACAAAGCTGTTTTTACAAACAAAGGAGCAGCTGTGGTTAGCTGGTCTGTTAAAGAAAAGAGTGGGCAGTGGGTAAACTTAGTTTTTCCTGGGGCAGAGCCTGTAATGGCAAACTTCCCAGGATCTGTTTATAAAATAGTTTCTAAAACTGACAACAAAATAGTTTTTGAACATGTTTTCAAAGAAAGTTGGAAAATAACAAAAACATATAATTTAGGCAAAAATTATATGCACAATTTAAATATTTTAGTAGAAAAAACACATGGCAATGTGACAGTTCCTCAAATAGATATTAGTTGGGGGCCTGGTCTTGGCACAGACTTAAAAGAAGAAAAAGAAAATGTTTCTTTAACAAGAGCTTTAGCTTACACTTTAGATACCCCTTATAAATTAAAAAAACTCAAAACCGAGTCAGAGCTTGCCTCTATTTATAAATGGGCAGCTATAGATAACAGGTACTTCCTTGCTGCTTTTATACCAGAAAAATCAAAAGATTTTGACAAAATTGTCCCATCTAAACTTGACAAAAAACATCCTTTTGGACTAAGTCTAGCAGCGACTTGCCCTAAAGAGTTAAATAAAAAAGAGTATTCTGTTAACTTCTATTTAGGTCCTAAAGAGTACGCTTATTTAAAAACTTACAATTTAGATTTAGAAAAAACTGTAGATTTTGGCTTTTTTGGGTTTTTAGGAAAAATTGCTTTTGCTGTACTAACATTTTTTCATGGTCTTACAAACAATTATGGTTGGGCAATAATTATGATTACTGTGGTAATACAGATTTTAGTTTACCCTTTAACTTTAAAGAGCTTAAAATCTACAGCTGCCATGAAACGTGTGCAACCTCTAATTAAAGAAATTCAAACAAAGTATAAAGATAATCCACAAAGATTGCAATCTGAAATGATAAACATTTACAGAACTCAAAAAGTTAACCCTTTAGGAGGTTGTTTACCTATGTTGTTACAGCTTCCTATATTTTGGGCCTTTTTTACAATGCTTAGAAACGCTTACGAGTTAAGAAGTGCAAGCTGGATTTTGTGGATAAAAGACTTGTCTGCTGCTGACCATTTTGTAATGATAGGTTCTTTTTGTGTTCACCTTCTACCTTTAATAATGGGATTTGGAATGTTTTTACAACAAAAAATGACTGTTGCAACTGCTGACCCAACACAAAAAAGAATAATGTATATTATGCCTATACTTTTTACGTTCATGTTTTGGTCTTTCCCGTCAGGGCTTGTTATATACTGGATTACAAACAGCTTAATTTCTATGATAGAACAATATTTTATGTTAAAGAAAGAAGAAGCTCGCATAAAAGTTAGTCGCTCTTAAAGTATAAAGAGAGGTTTAAATATAAATGATAGAATTAGAGTTTAAAGGAAAGAGTGTAGAAGAAGCAATATCTAAAGGTCTAGTATATTTAGGATGCAAAAAAGAAGATGTTATTGTAAAAGTGGTAAGTGAAGGGTCTACTGGACTGTTCGGGCAGATGGGCACAAAGCCTGCTATAGTTTTAATAGCTGTTGAAGATGAAAAATGTGCTAATAAGCATAAGCATTAATTTGTGCAGTATTAGTCAATGTGATAAATAAGATGAATGGCCGAGCGGGCCGCAATGGGACGAATAAGGAGCATGAGCCTGCGGCGGGTGCAAGATGTGAGCACCCGGGAACCGACTCCTGGCAAGAAGTACTTTGATAGTAGGAAGTAGAAGGTTATGAAAGAAATAGAAGTTTGAAAGATTTAAGAGGAGAGATGGCCGAGCGGTTTAAGGC
This sequence comes from Candidatus Endomicrobiellum roisinitermitis, assembly GCA_031287855.1. Classification (GTDB taxonomy): domain Bacteria; phylum Elusimicrobiota; class Endomicrobiia; order Endomicrobiales; family Endomicrobiaceae; genus Endomicrobiellum; species Endomicrobiellum roisinitermitis. The sequence continues at coordinate 327 of JAITSL010000014.1, read as the reverse complement.
GATAGTCTTGAAAACTATTATATAGGAAACTCTATCGGGGGTTCGAATCCCTCTCTCTCCGTACACTTTTAGGGTCAAAGTTAGTAGAAATAGTAAATTAAGTTATTAGGATCATAGGCAAAGCCAACGATTTGGCTTTGCGATGGGGTTCGAAGCTCGGAGCGAAATTTTTGTTTGAGCGAAGCGAAAGGCAAAAAGAGCGAGAGCGGGCTTGGAGGAAAATCCAGTCAGGGATTTTACCGAAAAGGAATCCCTCTCTCTCCGTACACTTTTAGGGTCAAAGTTAGTAGAAATAGTAAATTTAAGTTTTAGGGTCATAGGCAAAGC
>JAITSL010000057.1 GCA_031287855.1 Candidatus Endomicrobiellum roisinitermitis | reverse complement strand
CTGTCATTATACATGTTACATGAGTTGTGTAAGGATAGATTATGTAAAGAAGAAAGAGAGATACTAGAACTGGCTATGAGAAGAGTAAAAGATATACCAGAAAGTTTTATAACAAAGTATAAAAGGGCCTAAATAGAAATAAAGAAGTAGTAAATGAATGTGATAACAAAGATGATAAGTATATGCCTGCATATAGTATAAAGGAGCTAATAGAGAGAAAAAGATATGAATGTTCAAACAGCCCAACACAGATTAAATATAAACCAGATGAGAATAACAAGTTTGTATTCATGAAGGGAGATTATACAGATTTTAGTAGGATGATGAATAATTTAATAGATAATGCTATAGAAGCAGGTAAAGGGGAACAGATAACCGTTGATGTCTCATCGCGTGTATTAAATGACAATAAAATGGAAAAGGTATGCCTAAAGAGATGGCAGAGAATCTTATGAAAATGATACCTGTAGGAACGACAAAAAAAGGAGGGCACGTAATAGGTACAGAGCAAATACTATCTACTGTAAAAATGATGAAAGGGGAAATAAAAATAAACACACAAGGGCGTGGGCACGGAGTTTATTTTAAGATTTGATAGAACGCAAACTCCAGAATGGTTTGATAATCAATCAGAACCGAAAAAAGATAGTACATTAATAGTATTGTCAGAGCAACTTTACAAATACTGATCACTGCACTACAATAACCGTATTTATGCGGTAAAAGGAGAGCAAGATGATAAAACATGTTGAAGGCTCAAATGACAGACATTCGGTTTTTCTTTACACGTTGAGTACTTGTGTTTGGTGTAAAAAAACAAAACAATTTTTGCTTGATATGGGCGTTAAATACAATTACATTGATGTAGATTTGCTTGAAGGTACTCAGCAAGACAAAGTTATGTCGGAAATTTCTGCAGTTAATCCTAAAGGTGGATTTCCTACAATAGTTATAGATAAAACAAAAACTATAGTTGGTTATCAGCCTGAATCAATAAAAGAAACGTTAGGATAAAATATTATGAGCAATAATATAAAACCAGCGCAAGAATTGCGAGTTTTTTTAGAAAAGAACGCTAAAGATAAGAATTGCTATTTAAATCCAAATATTGCTTTTGTTGACGCTTTGTTAGAAGGGCTAATAAAAAATTTAAATCGTTATGGATATTCTTCTTGTCCGTGTAGGTTGTCTACAGGAAACTATGAGTTAGATTCAGATCTTATATGCCCTTGTGCTTATATGGAAAATGATGTGCAAAAGTATGGGTCTTGTTTTTGTGCTTTGTATGTGTCTAAAGATGTTTACGAAAATAAAAAAGTAATTTCATCTATCCCTGAAAGTCGTCCAAGAGGCAAAATTTTTGATGTTACTTATTCTCAAGTTAATGGTTCTCAGGCTAATGCGAAGGAATGGAAATGCTCTGTTTGTGGGTACAAACATTTAGGCGATCAACCTCCAGGAAAATGCCCTAAGTGTGGAGCATCAAAAGAATTTTTTAAGTAGATTATTTTTTATGATAATAGTAAATACTGGAAATGGTAAAGGTAAAACAACTGCAGCGATTGGACAAGTTGTGCGTGCTTTAGGGCATAATTTAAAAGTGTGCATAATACAATTGTTTAAAAGTAGTGAGTTTTATGGAGAGCAAAATATTTTAAGAAATTTGGAAGGTTTAGATTTTTTTTATTTTGCAAAAGAGCACCCGTATTTTAATCATAATTTAAGTTTAAATGTTGTACTAGAACAATGTTTAGAAGCGCTAGATAAAATAAGAGAAATTTTAAAAGATAATAAAAAGTACGATTTAATAGTTTTAGAAGAGTTTAATGTAGCTTTAAGAGATAAGTTTATAGATGTTAACATTTTTCTAAAATTGATAAAAGAACTGTCTTGTAATTCCAATATTATTGTTACAGGCAGGGGCGCTCCTACACAGCTAATAGAAATTGCTGATTTGGTTACTGAAATGAAAGAAGTTAAACATCCGTATAGTGTTGGCGCTAAAGCACAAAAAGGTATAGAGTACTAAATTTATGGTATTTTCTGACACAAAAACAGTTAGTTTGTTTGGTCTAGTTTAGAACCTTATTGCGTTACTAGAGCAATCGCAAGTAAACATTTAATCAAATTAGCAAAATTGCAAAATGGTAAGACAAGAAAGACTTAAATGAATTTTACTTCAAACACTGTAAAGGGGTCTGTCTAAAAACCTTAACGCATATTCTTACTATGCCTTTTTCGACACTACTGCGTTAAAAAATTTGTGTTTATAACACTACAAACCCTGTGTTTTTGTCTTGCATTGTCAAAAAATTCAGAGTAATTATAGGTATTAGGGTTTGTTAGAGAGACCCCTTTTGAAATATTAAAACTTTGTTGCTCATAAGCCGCTCTTTGAGGTAACTCCGATAAAGTTCTAAACTAGACCAAACAAACCATTTTAGAAATATGAGTAGAAAAATATTTTTTATTATCTCTATATTATTTTTATTTTTTGGTAAACCTTTCTGTAAAGAGTATAAAAGGATTATATCTTTAGCTCCATCTGTAACAGAGAGTTTATATGAATTAGGCATGGAATCTTTTGTCAAAGGCATAACAATAGATTCTAAAAAAGGTAGTTTTGGCAAAGAAGTTATAGGAAGTTTACTAGAACAAGATATAGAAAAAATAATTTATCTTAAGCCAGACTTAATTATTGCCTCTAAAGATGGTAATATTCAAAAGATGGTTGAAACATTAAGGCAGTATAGTTATACTGGTTTTGATATTTATGTAGTCGATTTAGCTAAAAGTTTTGACGATATTTGTACTAATTTTTTAAAGTTGGCAGAAAAGTTGGGAAAATTAGGACATGCTAAAAATATAATTGAGCAAGCAAAAAAATCTGTTGAAGACTCTTGCAATAAAATAGTTGATTATAAGGATTTAAAACTATTTTGGCAAATAGGAGCAACTCCTTTATATACTGCAGGAAATAAGAGTTTTATAAACGACTATAACTATTATACAAAAACTAAAAATTTGTATGAAGATATAAATTTGAGATATTTTCCTGTAAATATTGAAGATGTTCTTGAACGTAACCCAGATATCATAATAATTATTAATATGGGATATTCTGGTATTAAAGAAAAAAAAGTTTGGGGGAAATATAAATTGTTAAATGCTGTAAAAAACAATAAAGTTTTTATTTTAGATGAAGCAGATTTATTTATGTTAACGCCTTTAACGTTTTCGCAAAGTGTAGAAGTTCTTATTAAAGTTATATACGAAGGTATCAACTGATGCTTTTTAATAGAAAAATAATGGTCATTTTTGTATGTTTATTTATTTTATTAGTGCTTTCAATTTTAGTTTCACTTTGGCTTGGAACAATTAATATATCTGTATTTGATGTAGTGTGCTCTTTTATTGGGAATGATAATATAGATTTACGTAAGATGATTTTTTATGTTCGTTTGCCTAGAGTTGTAATGGCTGTCATGGCAGGTGCAGCTTTAGCAGTAAGTGGTTGTGTTTTTCAAGGTATCCTGAAAAATCCTTTAGCAGACCCATTTACCTTAGGTATTTCTGGTGGTGCAGCTTTTGGTACTGCAGTAGCCTTTGTGTCAGGCTTGTTTACCGTAACATCCATTTTTTTTGTTCCTTTATTCGCTTTAGCTGGAGTTTTTGTATCTGTTTTTATAGTTTATGTGTTAAGTTCTTATAAGAATTTTAACTCTAATTCTATGATTTTGTCAGGAGTTGTTGTAAGTTATATTTTTTCTTCTATCGTAATGCTTCTATACGTTTTAGCACCTTCTGCAAGTGTGCATACAGCTGTTGTGTGGCTTATGGGTAGCCTTTCTTATGTTGACATTAAGATCCTCCCATTTGTTTCTATTTTAATTTGTGCAGGCGTATTATTTTTGACTTTTTGTGGAAATACTTTGAATTTAATAGCTTTAGGTGGAGAAAAATGTAGGACGGTTGGGGTAAACATAAATCTAACTATAAAAATATTGTTTATTATAGCTTCAATCCTAACCGCTGTTACTGTTAGTATATGCGGTATTATAAGTTTTGTAGGTCTTATGATACCTCACATAACGAGAAAATTTTTAGGTGTAAATAATACAGTTTTAATACCAGCATGTGCACTTTGTGGAGCGGTTTTCCTTTTAGTTTGTGATACTACAGCTAGAATTGTGGTTTTACCTATACAGGTGCCAGTTGGAGTTGTAACAAGCATTGTAGGTGGAATATTTTTTGTATTCTTGCTTGTTGGAGTTGAAAGAAAAATATAATGATAAAAGTAAAAAATATATCTGCAGGATACTTGAAAAAACAAGTATTAAAAAATGTTACCCTCAACATAGAAAAAAATAATTTTTTTGGAATTATTGGTAAAAATGGTGCTGGTAAAAGTACGTTGTTAAAGGTTATAGCTAAGCTACTTAAACCTTATAGTGGTGATGTATTTATAAATTTTGAAAATATAAATTCATTTTCAAAAAAAGATTTTGCGCAGAAAGTTTCCTTTTTGCCTCAATATGTGGACACCACTTATGGTTTGCTTGTAAAAGATTTTCTTATGTTTGGAAGATATCCATACATGAATATATTTAGAATTCCTGTAAAAGGAGATTATATAGTAGTAAATAAAGTTATAGACTTTTTAAAAATCTCGCATATTGCAAATAGAAAAATAAATGAACTTTCTGATGGTGAAAGGCAAATAGTTCTAATAGCTCAAGTATTAGCTCAAGAAACTGATATTATTTTATTTGATGAACCTACATCTCACTTAGATATAGGTAGACAAAATACTGTTTTAGAAATTTTAAGAGAGTTGAATATAAAATTTAACAAAACTATTATATTAAGTTTGCATGATTTAAATTTAGCTAGTGAATTTTGTGATACAATAGCTTTGATGGAAAATGGAAATATCTATGATTGTGGGACACCAAAAGAAGTTTTAAGTGCAAAAAATATAGAAAAGATTTACAATGTTAAAGTTGTTGTAAGTGAAAATCCAATTTCAAAAAAACTAGTTGTATTTCCTATAACTAAAAAGTAGTGCTATGAGAAAAATAACGTTTTATACTGGCATAAGTATAAGATTATGACAATAAGCTGATAAAGTAAATAGTCTAACGAAGCTTAAATTGGTACCCTTAGTCTGGTGATTTCCCCAGGTGTAAGTGTAGTATAGTCAAACTATTAATTTGTATATAATTTAGTACTGGCGTTACATCAGATGTGTTGTTTGGGGTGTATGCGGGGTTGTATAATAACTTCGGGACGGTGCTTAATGTCTCTAGTGTCTAAGTTACTGGTTTGATCTAGTATAGAATCTTATCTACGTTACTAGAGCAATCGCAAGTAAGCATTTGAACAAATTAGCAAACTTGTAAAAAGGCTTATTATGTATTTTGCTTCAAACAGACCCCTTTTGAAATATTAAATGTTTATTGCTCATAAGCTGCTCTTTGAGGTAACGCAGGTAAGATTCTAAACTATACCAAACAAACAAACTGTTTTTGTGTCAGGAAATACCATAAGTATCAGTAAATTCTATACATAACTTTGACGCGTTTAGGTTTGACCTTCCTGCTATATCCATAATAATGATACCCTAAATAGACTTTTTGTTGCAGTCTTTATGCTATAATCTAAATTACTATATGTATATTTTTGATTGAAAATTATATATTATTTGTACGCTTATCCTTAATTAAGGGAAACCCCTAGTGGCCAAGCCAGGTAATAAGCAAGACAAAAAATGTACATATATGTGTACATTTATCTAAAATCTTACTACTAATAAATAAAAATTTCTTTTAAAGGAGCTAGTATGGATTTGGATTTGTTTAATGAAAAACAAGAAACTTATATTGCTAATAATGCAAAGACTTTTATAGCAATACCTGATTTACCTAAATCTTTACAACCTTTAATTGATATTGCCAATAATATGTGGTGGAGCTGGAATAGTGATGCAGTAGAACTTTTTAGAAGAATGGATAGAGATTTGTGGGAAGAAACTTATCATAACCCAAAAGCAGTTTTTGAAAAAATTTCTCAAGAAAAGCTAGTTGAGTTGTCGCAAGATGATAGTTTTATTTCTCAAATTGAAAGAGTTAAAAGTTCTCTTGATAGGTATATGACTATGCGTACGTGGTATGATCAGGAGTGTGTAGACTATTCTAATTTTAAGTTTGCTTACTTTTCTACAGAGTATGCTATACATGAAAGTCTACCAGTTTATTCAGGAGGGCTTGGAATACTTTCTGGGGACCACTTAAAATCTGCAAGTGATATGGGGCTGCCACTTATTGGGGTTGGTCTTTTGTATAAGTATGGCTACTTTAAACAATTATTAAGTATTGATGGGCTTCAACAAGAGGAACACGTTGAAAATAATTTTTTGCATATGCCTTTACAAGTTGTGAAAAATGAAAATGGTACAGATTTAATAGTAGAAATAGAGAGTAATATAGAAAAAATTTACGCTAAAGTTTGGAAAATTCAAATTGGCAGGGTACCTCTTTATTTACTAGATACATACTTAGATAAAAATTCTGATGGCATAAAAAATATTACAGGCCAGCTTTATGGCGGGGATAGAGATATGCGTATTCGCCAAGAAATTGTTTTAGGTGTTGGAGGAATAAAACTATTAAAAGCTTTAAATATAGAACCTAACGTTATACACATAAATGAAGGTCACTCTGCATTTTTGCTTTTAGAAAAAATTAGACAATATGTTAAAGATTTTGGTCTTTCTTTTGGTGCGGCTTTTGGAATGGTAAAGAGTACAAGTGTGTTTACAACTCATACACCAGTACCAGCAGGTAATGAAGTTTTTTCAAATGAGTTGTTTTTAAAATATTTTGACAAACTTTATAAAGAAATTGGGATTACAAAAGAACAACTTTTACAATTAGGAACTTTTTCTACAAAAGATTATAGTGACTTAAAAGATTTTTCTATGACAGTTCTTGCTTTAAAAACTGCAAACAAAGCTAATGGTGTAAGTAGGCTGCACTCAACAGTTTCCAGAAATATGTGGCAAGGTATTTGGGCAGGCCTCCCCAGAAAAGAAATTCCAATCACTTACATAACAAATGGCATACATACTAACACTTGGCTTTCTTATGAGTTTTCTGGACTTTTTGACAGGTATCTTGGAGACGCTTGGAGAGATGAGCCTGCAAATCATGCTATTTGGAGTAGAGTTTTATATATACCTGATGCGGAGTTGTGGAGGAGTCATGAAAGAAGAAGGGAACGGTTAGTTTCTTTTGCAAGAGCACGGTTGTGCCGTCAACTTAAAAGGAATGGAGCCTCACAGAAAGTGTTAAGTTATGCTGATGAAGTTTTAGATCCAGATGCTCTTACAATTGGATTTGCTCGGAGATTTGCAACTTATAAAAGAGGAAATCTAATATTTAAAGATTTGCAAAGAATAAAAAAAATTCTTACTAATAAAGAATTTCCTGTTCAAATAATCATTGCCGGTAAAGCGCACCCTCAGGACAATGCTGGGAAAGCTATAATACAAAGTATAGTGGAATTGTCTAAAGATCCAGATCTTATACATAAAATCGTGTTTTTAGAAGAGTACGATGTAAATGTTGCTCACTATTTAGTGCAGGGTGCAGATATTTGGCTTAACAATCCTTTAAGGCCAGAAGAAGCTTCTGGTACAAGCGGTATGAAAGCTGCAGTAAATGGAGTTATAAATTTTAGTGTTTTAGACGGATGGTGGTGTGAAGGATATGACGGTAACAATGGCTGGACTATAGGTTCTATAAATTATTATACAGATAGAGCTTATCAAGATGAAGTTGAAAGCAATGACATTTATGAAGTTTTAGAAAAAGAGATTATTCCTCTCTTTTTTACAAGAGGGCAGGACGGTATACCTAGAGGATGGATAGAAAAAATGAAATTTTCTATGCAGACTATAGGTTCAGTATTTAATACTAATAGGATGATTGAGGAATATACAAGAAAATTTTATATCCCAACCTCTATCCAACATAATAAGTTAGTGCAAAACAATTTTGAACTAGCAAACAAAAAAGCTCAGTGGTTAAAAAATATATATGTTAATTGGAATAATATTAAAATAATTTCGTGTAGTGATAATATGCCTAAGGAAGTAAAAATATCAACTGAGGTTATTATTAGTGCTAAAGTGTATTTAGGTGAACTTTCTCTTGACGATATCATTGTGCAAGTATATAGTGGTTATATAGACACAAACAGCGCTATAAATAGCCCTATAGTAAATGAAATGTATTTAGTTCATAAAGATGAAAATAATTATATTTTTGAAACTAAGACCGTAATTGACAAAGTTGGTAAATGCGGCTATACAATAAGAATTTTGCCTCAATACAATGGAGAAATTCAGTATATACCTGAAATAATTAAATGGATGTAAAAATTAATGAGTTACGATTTTTTAATTTTTGATTTAGATGGAACTTTAGTGGATTCTCAAAATGATTTAACAAATGTTGTAAATTTAATCAGAGCAGACTATGATTTAAAGCCATTAACTGCAGAACAAGTTAAGGCTTATTTGGGCAATGGAGTAAATACTCTTATGGAGCAAATTGTCCCTTTAAAGCAGGTAGACAATCAAGATTTAGTTAAAAAATTTAGCTTTTATTATGACAAACATTTAACAGATTTTACAGTTTTGTATGATGGTGTTAAAGAAATGTTAGACATTTTAAAAAGTAAAAAAAAAGCTATACTTTCAAATAAGCCTCAGATTTTTTGTGAAAAAATTACATTTAGGCTAGCAATTGCAGACTATTTTATAAAAATTTGGGGAGGAGACACTTTGGAAGTAAAAAAGCCAGATCCAAAAACAATATTTAGTTTAGTTGAAGCTACAAATTCTGACATTAAAAAAACTGTTATGATAGGAGATAGTGCTAACGATTTTTTAGTGTCTAAGCAAGCTGGCATAGACTCTATTGCTGTGTCTTATGGTTATGCTACAAAAGAGCAAACAGATCTTTATAAACCTACTTTTATAGTAAATTCTTTTAAAGATTTAATTAATATTATTTTGTAATTTTTATAATGATTCCACAAAGTGTATTTTTGTCTTTAATTGCGAGTGCTGTTATTGTAAAACCTTGCAAATGTTCTGTAATTTTATCATTTAAATTTTGATTTAAAAGAGAAACCATGTTTATAATGGTTGTATTTGACGAACTTTCAAAAATGTGCTTATTTAGTGTAAAATTTTCTTTTAAGAAAATTTTAGTCTCATCGTAGGCATACACAATTTGTTTAAAAGAGTCCAAAATTATTAAAGCTAAATTCTTATCTTTATTATGATCGTTTAGGTGTTCAATAATTTTGCTTAAACTTTTATTTTCTTGCATGAGGCTTTGTATTTTTTGTGCTTCTTTGTCTTTTTGTTTTATGAAAATGTCTGTAATATCGTTATAATTGTCATCATTATGATCTTTTAAATATTGCCTTTGTAAATATTTTTTTGTTCTGTTAAATGGTAGAAGTATTATCAATTTTGCAAGAAAGTAAAAAGCTACAATTGTTAATATAGTTATGCTTGTCATTATAGTATAATACTTTATCTGCCAATATTTTGCCTTTTCTAGTGCTTTTTTTATAGACATAGTGCAACATAATGTATAATTTAGCGCTAATGGTTGTGATATTAATAAAATCTCAGGACTAGTAGTTTTTTGAAGAGTATACATTTTTTGTGTTATAGCTGTATTGTAAATTCGAGAAATTTTTTCTGTATTCCATTGACTTGTATTGTTATGAATAAACACTTTCTGTTTTGAATCTAATATGAAGCAAGATGTAATATTTTCTAATTTTGCAAGATTTTCAATGTTTGTAATAAGATTTATATCATCTGAATTTTCAAGTGCTTTGTTAAAATAAGGTACTAATGCAGTTATTTGTGCTTTTACTTTTTCTGTTTCTAAAAATTCTAATTCTTTTGCTTTGTTTTTTGAAAGAAAATTAGTTAATGTATAAAAAATTCCACATAAAATTATAAGTAAGAAAAATGATAAAAATATAATATTTTTCTTCATAGAGGTAATTATATCATAAAAGTATGAGAATTAATATTGAGATAAAAGTAGCTGAAACTTTTTTTAGTAAGTTCTTTGGTTTTATGTTTAAAAAAAATGTAAACTATGCATTGTTATTTAAAAATTGTAGGTCAATACACACTTTTTTTATGAGATTTAATTTGGACATAGTTTTTTTAGATAGAAAAAATAAAGTTATTAAAGTTATTAGAAATCTTAAACCTTTTAGAGTTGTGCTTCCAATAAAGAACTCTTTTTCTATTCTTGAAATTCCATCAAACATAGTAAACCTTACAAATATTAAAAGTATTGATTTTTAAATAGTCAGGTTTTGATGAGTAGTAATATATTGACTTGAAAAGTTTTAATATGAAATTGTTGGATAGCATTAAAATATGTAAAACCAATACATCGTTTTGACCGTGTTTATAAAAAATGGTAAAATCATAAGAATATCATGGTGTAGTAAATGTTAAGTAATAATAAATTTTAGTTTAAGGAATGTTTCAAATGGAAAGCAAAGAACAAAGCCAACAAACAGCTCCTCTTGAACACATAATAGACCAAAGAAGACAAAAAGCAAAAGATCTTGTTAAAGTTGGAATTAATCCTTATCCTGCAAAGTATGTTTTAGATAAAAATATTGCAGATTTACAAAAAGAGTTTTCTTTTTTAGAAACTGGACAAGTTTCAGATGCTAATGTTAAAGCTGTTGGAAGAGTAATGACTTACAGAAACATGGGCAAGGCAGCTTTTTTGGATATCAGAGACGGTCATGCTAAAATCCAAATATATATTAGAGCAGACCAAGTAGGTCAAGAAGAATACAAATTATTTAAAGATATGGTAGATTTATCTGACTTTATTGCAGTGGAAGGCTCTACTTTTAGAACAAAAACCAATGAACTTAGCATAATGGTGAAAAAGTGGACAATGCTTACTAAGGCATTTAGGCCTCTCCCAGAAAAATGGCATGGTCTTAAAGATACAGAAACAAGATATAGGCAAAGGTATCTTGACTTAATTGCAAATACGTATGTAAAAGATATATTTGTAAAAAGAAGCCTTGTGATATCGGCTATAAGACATAAACTGGAAGAGTTAAATTTTGTAGAGGTTGAAACGCCTATTTTACAATCTCTTGCAGGGGGAGCAAATGCAAGGCATTTTATAACACATCACAATACTTTAGATATAGATTTTTTTTTGAGGATAGCTCCAGAACTTTTTTTAAAACGTTTAGTTGTTGGAGGTATGGACAGAGTTTTTGAGATAGGTAGAAACTTTAGGAATGAAGGCATAGATAAAAACCACAACCCAGAATTTACTATGATGGAACTTTACCAGGCATATGCAGATTATAATGATATGATGGACTTAACGGAAGTTTTAATTAAAGCAGCGGCCCAAAAAGTTGATTCTAAAATAAATTTAAGTTTTAGACGAGTAACAATGTTTGATTTAATAAAAGAGTATACAGGTTTAGACTTGCTTTCTTATCTTGAATGTGGAAGAATGTTTGAACAAGTAAAACACTTAAACCTTGATTTACCTAAAGACGCTACAGATAAAAAGATATTAGATCAAGTTTTTGACCAAAAAGTTATCCCTAATTTGAAGACCCCCACGTTTGTTACAGATTACCCTTCTATTTATTCTCCTTTATCAAAAGTAAAATTTGATCAACCTGAAATAGCCGAACGGTTTGAACTTTACATAAATGGTATGGAAATAGGAAATGCCTATTCAGAACTTAACGATCCTGAATTGCAAAGAGTGAGGTTTGTTCAACAAATGGAAGCAAAAAAGAAAGGTGACGATGAAGTTATGCCTTATGATAGCGATTTTATTTTTGCTTTGGAGCAAGGACTCCCTCCTACTGGTGGGCTTGGTATAGGTATAGATAGATTAGTTATGGTTTTAACTGGTGTAGAATCAATTAGGGAAGTTATAACATTTCCCGCTATGAGGCCTGAATAAGCTTTATGAGTATAATGCCTGTAGAACTTTTTATAGCGTTAAGATATTTGAAATCAAGAAAAAAGAGCTTGTTTTCTTTTACTACCACTTTAATTGCTATAGGAGGTACTGCTCTTGGTGTAGCAGCGTTAGTTATAACTTTAGCAGTTATGAGTGGATTCCAGAATGATATTAGAGATAAAATTTTAGGTATTCAACCTCATGTGGTTATTACTAGGGTCGATAGTTATGCTTTTAAGGATTATAAAAATATTGAAGATATAATAAAAAAAAATAGTTTTGTCAAAAACGTATTGCCTTTTATATATAAACAAGGTGTTATTAGAGGTCAAAACACTTCTTCTTCTGGCATAATAATAAAAGCTATAGATTATAAACGGGAAAATGATATTCTTAATCTGTCAAAACAAATAGTATCTTCAGGTATACATTTTAGTTCAAACAAGATAGGAGAGCATTCAATAATATTAGGTCAGGAACTTGCAAAAAGTATTTTTGTAAGTTCGGGCGATGATGTTATTTTGATGTTTCCAGAAAGTTTTACAAGTTTGCCAAAAATGTATAAGTTTAAAGTAGTTGGAATTATTAAGTCCGGTATTTATGACTTTGATACTTCTTTAGGTTTTATAGATCTGCAGGAAGGGCAACGTTTACTTAATATAGGCGATGCTATTACTGGTTTAGGTGTTTATGTAAAAAGTTTAGACAAAACTGCACAAATAACTTCTTTAATAGCAAAAAGTTTAGCATACCCTTATAAAGCAAAGTCTTGGATAGACATGAATAAAAATCTTTTTTATGCTTTAAGGTTAGAAAAGATAATGATGTTTTTGATTTTAGGTCTTATAATTTTGATAGCAGCATTTAATATTGTTTCTAATCTTTTACTTTTAAGTGTACAAAAAGCAAAAGAAATAGGAATAATGTCAGCTGTTGGGTTTTCTAAGTTTTCTATTTCAAAAATTTTTTTTTATGAAGGTATTACCGTAGGCTTAGTGGGTACATTTTTAGGCATTGTTTTTGGACTTACAGTAAGTTTTGCTTTAAAATATTTAGACATATTTAAACTTCCCAAAGGTGTTTATTATGTGGACAAATTGCCAGTATCTGTGATGGCACAAGATGTTATATTTGTTGCTTTAAGTGCGTTTGTAATAACTGTTTTAGCTGGCATTTATCCTGCATATCAAGTTTCTAAGTTGGATCCTTTAGAAGCTATAAGATTTGGATGATAAACTAAATGAACATACATGCTAAAAATTTAAACAAAAATTATATTCAGGAAAAAGGCCCTGACTTAGAAGTGTTGAAAGATATTAATTTAGAAATTCCTCTAGGGCAAAAAATAGCTTTAGCAGGTCCATCTGGTGCAGGCAAAAGTACATTGATACATATATTGGGTTTAATGGATAGACCTACTTCTGGTAAAGTGTTCATAGATGGAATTGACTGTTTTTTAATGGATGATAGCTATTTGTGCGATATGAGAAAAAAAAGTATAGGTTTTCTTTTTCAGTTTCATTATCTTTTAGCGAATTTTACAGTTTTAGAAAATGTTTTAATCCCTGTATGGGAAAACAAAATAAGCAAAAAAGATTATGCTTTAGAAATTTTAAATAGAGTTGGGTTGTACTCTAAGATAAACTGTCTCCCAAACGAACTTTCTGGTGGGCAGCAGCAACGTGTAGCTTTAGCTAGAGCTTTAATAAATAATCCAAAGATAATTTTTGCAGATGAGCCCACAGGGAATTTAGATAGAACCATAGGTCTAGAAATAGAGAATTTACTTTTTGATTTTTCTACAAGTTTAGGAACAACGCTTGTATTAGTGACACACAATCAAAAACTTGCTTTTAGAACTGATAGGCTTATAAACATAGTTGATGGTAGGATGGTAATCTAAATTTTTGTAGAGAAATTGTTAAGTAAATACAGGAGTCTGAAACAAAGAGAGTGTGGAAAGATAGATATGCAATTCTACAAGCCAATATAGAAGAGCAATATATTGGGGCATATAGTGTAAAGGAGCTAATAGAGAGGAAAAGATATGAAAGTTCAAACAGTCCAATACAGATTAAATATAAGCCAGATGAGAATAACAAGTTTGTATTTATGAAGGGAGATTCTACAGATTTTAGTAGGATGATGAGTAATTTGATAAACAATGGGGTAGATGCAGTAGAAGAAAAAGGA
>JAITSL010000056.1 GCA_031287855.1 Candidatus Endomicrobiellum roisinitermitis | reverse complement strand
GATTCTTTTTTCAATGTACAAGATTTTAGAGTAAAGCATAACACTCTTATAGCAACTGCAAGAGCTGGAAATGTTATAGGTGGTGGGGATTATTCTTTAGATAGACTTGTGCCAGACTTTGTAAAAGCTGTAAAGGATAATCAAGGAAGTATTATGAGAAGTATATGAAAGATAATCCAATGCTTTTAGGAATAGTGTTTAGTGAGAAGAAAGTGATAAGATGTAAGAATGTATGTAAGCTATATCCCTTTACTGTTGGTACAATCAAAAGCTAAGTAGCATACTGATAGCGACTATTTTAATGGGGTTTAGAGGAAATATATGAACACAAAAAGACCTGCAAAAGTTGATAATTATTTAAATCAAATAGTTGAACGACTAAAAGCTGCAGATCTGTGCAAGATACTTTTGTTTGGGTCTTACTCTAAAGGTACCACAAAACCTGGTAGCGGTATAGACCTCATGGTGGTACTAGACAGTGCTCATGCTGTTTAGAGTAGTGCGGAAAGACGGGAACAATCTTGCAAAGTACAAGAGGTAAATATTTGAAAGTGTTCTTACTAGGAAATGGGTGGGAGCTAGAGAGGACGCATGACTTAGTCTATCTATATCGAAAGATAAAAAAATAAAAACTTAGCGTATACACGCTATCGGAAAGACTATATCCTGCCCACAGAAGAAGAGGTGAAAACTACAGGTTTGCACAAGAAGTTGAACAAACAATCAAAAAGAGCTGAGCGCTTAACCACTCCTGACTTATTTGGATCAAGCGTTTAGAATGTTTAGTTTATTTGCTTTAAAACTAGAAAGTATTATTGATAATAGGAAATTTAAGGTGTTACTATCTGCTATTTGTGTATTTTTTGGTGGAGCTTTTGGCGCTTTGAGTAGGTTTTTAATATCAGAGTTGCTTTGTATAACAAAGTGGGGAATTCCATTCACTTTAATATTTATAAACTTTTTTGGTTGTTTGTTTATGGGAATTTTTAGTAGTTTGTTTGAGTTGTTTGATCACAGCAATAGCGTTAAGCATTTTTTGCTTGTAGGTTTTTTAGGGGGTTTTACAACTTTATCATCTTTTTCATTAGAGTTTTTTGAGTTAATAAAAAATTCTCAAATTTTTTTAGGGTTTTTATATGTGTTTTTGTCAATTGTATTATCGTTGAGCGGCTTTTATTTTGGATATGCATTAATTAAAGTTGCTATAAAGTGTTGGTAAATTTATTTTGTGGAAATAAACATGAAATTTGGTTTTGTAAAAGTTGCAGCAGCTACTCCATATTTACACGTTGCAGATCCCTTAGCAAATAGCAAGGAAATAATAAAGTTAATAAAACAGGCAAATTCTTATAATGTTGAAGTTTTAGTTTTCCCTGAACTTTGCACAACGGGCTATACTTGTGGAGAGTTGTTTTTATCTAATGTTATTTTAAGTTCTGTTAATAATGCGCTTTCTGACATTTGTAAAACAACTTTAGGTAAAAAGATTTTAGTTTTTGTGGGTAGCCCTGTATGTACCAATAATAAACTTTATTCTTGTGCTATTGCTTTACAAAACGGTAAAATTTTAGGGGTAGTTCCTAAAACATTTCTGCCAGCATATTCTGAATTTTATGAAGCTAGACATTTTGTTTCTGGGAACAATATTGCTAGTGAAATTAACATTTGTGGGCAAAACTGTTTTTTTGGAACAGATATAATTTTTGAAGCAAAAAATACTAAAACATTAAAAATTGGTGTTGAAATATGCGAAGATATGTTTGTCCCTGTACCACCGTCTAGCAGACATGTAAAAGCTGGAGCGTCTATAATACTAAACCTTTCTGCTTCAAACGAACTTGTTGGCAAAAGCGATTATAGAAAAACGCTTATTAAAGCTCAGAGTGGTAGACTTTCTTGTGGATATGTGTATGCTTCTGCAGGAACTGGAGAGTCTGTAAGCGATATAATTTTTTCTGGCCACCGTATAATAGCCGAAAATGGGGAAATAATTAAAGAAAGCCCTCTTTTTGAAACAGGTCTTACAATAACAGAAATTGACACGCAAAAATTGGACTATGAACGTCGTAGGTTAAATGTTTTTAAAACAGGTGTTTTTAATTATAAAGTTATTAAGTTTGACTTTGACGCTAACACTACAAATTTAACACGCAATATTTCGCCTTTACCTTTTGTTCCTGACGATAGCAACTCTTTATATAACAGGGCTGAGCTAATACTGCAAATGCAGTCTCAAGCTTTAGCTCAAAGGTTAGGATTTACAAATTTAAATGCTGTAATAGGTATTTCTGGCGGGCTTGACTCTGCACTTGCATTGTTAGTTGTTTTAAGAAGTTATAAACTTTTAGAAAGAGATTTAGAAGGTATTATTGCTGTTACTATGCCTGGCCCTGGTACAAGCAAAAAAACACTTGAAAATGTGTATGGCATGTCTGAATCGTTTGAGGTAAAAATAAAAGAAATTTCTATAATAGAAGCGCTAAATAAACATTTAAAAGATATTGGACATGATGGAAACAAAAATGTTTCCTACGAGAATGCTCAAGCTAGAGAACGTACACAGGTTTTAATGGACATAGCTAATGAACAAAAAGGACTTGTTATAGGTACAGGTGACTTATCAGAAAATGCTTTAGGATGGTGCACTTATAATGGCGACCATATGTCCATGTATGCTATAAATGCATCTATTCCAAAAACGCTTGTAAAATATCTTGTCTCTTATGAAGCCAAGCGAGTTGAAAAATATGAAAAAGTTTTAACAGACATTTTAAATACAGAGATTAGTCCTGAGCTTTTGCCATCTAAAGACGGTAAGATTTTACAAAAAACAGAGCACATAGTTGGCCCTTACGAGCTTTGTGATTTCTTTTTATATTACACAGTGCGTTTTGGGCAAAGTCCTGATAAAACTCTTTTTCTTGCAACTAAAACATTTTCTAAAAAATATAGTAAAAAAGAGGTAAAGACGTATTTTGTAAACTTTATAGAGCGTTTTTTTTCAAATCAGTTTAAACGCAATTGTATGCCAGATAGTATAAAAGTTGGTACAGTATCTCTATCCCCCAGGGGAGACTGGAGAATGCCTACAGAGGCTAGCAAAGAGCAATGGTTAAAAAGTTTAAAATAGTTTTACTAAACTTAGCCATCAATAATTTTCATTTTAATTACGCGCATATGTTTCCATTTGCCTGTCTTGTACCTTTTATAACAGAAAAACATGAGTATAACACAGTAAACAGTTAATACACTCCAACATGGATATAACCCTGATTTTAAAATTCCAACGATCAAGTACATCAGTGCACTTATAAATAGTGCAAGTTTTATAACAAGTTGCATTACAAATTTGGTGTCTCCTGCACCTTTGATTGCGGAAGAAAATACTATACTTGCAGCTTCAAACAAAGCAGACGAAGCAATAAATCGGAATAATATTACTACAGTTGGCCTTATTTGTTCAATGATGAAAGTATCTTTTCCTCTTGAGAAAGGGTATATAAACATGTCAGGGAATATTAAAAATGCAATAACAAGAATCGTAACATAAATAAATGTTATATGCATTACTGATTTTATAGCTATTTCAGCAATAGAAGCTTTGTTTTTACCCAAATAGTTTCCAACAATTATTGAAGTTGTCATGCCAAACCCTAACAATGGCATATACGCAATATTGTATATGTTCATTGTCATGTTAGACGCTATAAGTTCATTTTTACCCAAAGTACCTATTACAAGTGTAAAAAGAGTAAATACGGATAAGTCAAAAGACATATGTACTCCGTTTGGTAATCCAAACTTTATTAAACGTTTTATTTTATCGACGTTTAGTCCTGTGTTCCTTGTTTTATATAACGTGTTATTTTTTTTAGATATCATTGGTATGAGTAGTAACATAAAAGCCACAAAAAAACCTATGGTAGTTCCTATTGCAGCTCCAACTATCCCAAGTTCAGGAAACCCACATTTACCAAAAATTAAAAGATAGTCAAAAACTATGTTTATTAGTACACCTGCTATGTTTACAAGCAAAATAACAGTAGTTTTGCCTCTACCTGAATAAAAGCCAGATAGTGCTGTAAGTGCAAAATATGTTAATGATCCGTAACATAGCGTATTAAAATATTTAATTTCTTCGCATATTATACTTTTTGGATGCCCTATAAAATTAAATATATCTTGAGAAAAGAAAGTAAAAATAATAAGCACTAAAGCACTTAAGATTGCTATATAAAAACTTTGCCAAACAGTGTTCCCTATTGAATGGTACTCTTTTTTGCCATTATATTGGGCAACAAAAACGTCTACATAGGCTGTCATTCCAGCAAAAATATTTATAAGGGAACAGTTTAAAAGGCCTGATGGGAGCGATGCTGCATAAGCATCTTTAGAATACCATGCAAGGAAAAATTTATCAATGAAAGATTGAAAAGCCCATGCACTTGTAGAAATAATTAGTGGGATTGCTATTTTAAAAATTTCTTCATAGCCAGCAGTAGCAAACCAGCGTCTTTTTATGTTTTTATAAATTCGATAACGCATATAAGCTCATAATTATATCTTTTATATTAATACTAAACAAATTTTAGGATGTTTAAAATTGGTATTGTTTATTTTAAGTTAACTAGAGGGCAGTAAGTCTACCATATGGATCATAAATTTCACAATATTTATGAAGTGTTTCAGGTAATAATCTAAGCATTAAATCACGTAGAGTTTTCGG
>JAITSL010000040.1 GCA_031287855.1 Candidatus Endomicrobiellum roisinitermitis | reverse complement strand
CTGTATATGCACTTTATTAATATAATAAAAAAACTCTATATTGTCAAATTCCAACTCAACAACATATTAATCTCTAGCAAGCGTTAAAACGTAAACTTTTTGTGCTCCATTGCCTTTAAGGACATTAGCACAAGAAGACACAGTTGAACAAGTAGTAGCTATATCATCTACTAACAAAATCGTTTTGCCTTTTATCACATTTTTATTTTTCACAATAAAAGAATTGTCAATATTTTTTATTCTTTCAGATTTAGATAATTTAAATTGAGGTTTTGTAATTTTTTTTCTAAACAAAATATTCCTTAATATAGGAATTTCTGTTTTAATAGACACTTCTTTTGCTAAAAGTTCTGCTTGATTATAACCCCTTTTTATTTTCCTTAAAATATTTAGAGGGACAGGTATAATGAAATCTGAACTTTTAAAAAAATCATATTCTTGTATCGACTTATTCATTTCAAAAGCAAAGTCTTTATACAAAAAAGGTCTGTTTGAATACTTAAATTTTAAAATTAATTTTCTTAAGTTTCCTTTATATAAATAAACTGATCTTAATTTGTCAAAGCCATATATTTGTAAATTTTTCCTACATGTGCAACACAAATTTCCTCCATCACCTAAATTAATACCACACTTTTGGCATATATCATTTCGTATTTTATTAAAAGATTTTTTACATTCATCGCAAATTTTATATTTAGATATAGCAGTCAAATCTTTACCACATAAAGAACAAGTAACAGGATATAATAAATTAATTGTTTTAAAAAATATTTTTTTTATCATTTTCAAAATTTTAAAACTGAAAAGTTAGTTTACTCAAAGCAGTAATATCGTGATAATTCAAATTTCTGTTATATCGAAACTCAAACCTATCCCAAATAAGTCCAAAAATGAATCTAAAATATTTAGATATTTCATAATCAGTATTTAAAGAAACACCATAGTTTGTATTATTGTCTTTTTCTACATTTACTTGAGACTGCTGGTCTATATATTTAAGATTAGACGTAAAAATAATTCTGTTTCTAAGTGGAACAAATATTTTTATAATTGGTATCCTAAACCCCGAAGGGAACAAAGTGTCTAAATTTACTTGTCCTAAATAAGTATTTTTTTTAACATTAGACATATATCTTCCAGAAGCATTTTTTTGCCAATTATGTTCATTTTCATATCTTATAGAAAACCTCCATTCACCCACATCAACAGCGCCCTGACACGCATATTTTTGACCATTACCATTATAAAGAACATCGTAAGTAATATAATCATGTTCTTTAAAGTCTGTATTATCTAAACCTAAATACAAATCAAAAAGTTTTACAAATTTGAACCTATACTCTAAACCACATAAAAGACTATCAGAATATGAAATTCCATAAGTTGTCATCTGCTTATTTTTATATTTAGCATTCAATTGAGTATCGCTTAAAAAATTTGTACTAAATAAAAGTCTCTCTGTTTTAGATATGCCTATAAGAATATCTGGCCAAGTCAACGTACATATAGTTCGTCTTGTTCCAGTTATATATGAATTTTCATCTCCTTGTGTGTAAGTAAAATTAGTAGTAACCGTGTTTAATGGTAAAAGGTATCCTTGAAAAGAAAATATTTCAAAAGGCATATATTTCCCAGAAAAACGAATATCATCTTTATTTAAAATTGTTTTAACAATATAAGAATTGCTAGAATAAAAAGGTTCCAAATCCATTAAAATATTGCCTCTGACCCAAAGTTTGTCCATAGCAAAACCTATAGACCTAAAATCTTTATTTACCTTATCATAAGAATCAGAATCTTGTAATCTATAATATGTTGAAAAAGTTAAACTTTTAAATAGAGCTAAATTTGTAATATCACAAGCATTTAAGTTCCATGCAATTTCACCAACACCACTTCTTTCTATATATTTTTTTTGACCAGGTATTTTTAAGGTTGTTTGAGATGTGCTTAAATTTATATCATAATTTTCTTTTGTGTTAATACTATATATACAAGACGGACTAAACCAATTTACAAACCCTAAAATTAAACTTGCACCTACAGCTTGGTTTAAAGTTTTGTCGTACTCAATTTCAGCAGTAAAATCATTATTTTTTTCTTTTACCATATTTAATGAATAAGCTGGTAAAAATGTAACACTATCAAAAAATTTAAAAGGAAGTTTAAAAATAAACATATTAGACTGCTCTAACGTATGGTATTGATTAACGTCCAAATACTCGTTTATTTTGTCTAAACCTAAAAAAGAATCGGACTCTAGTATGGGAGTTGAAGGATACACTTTATAATAAGATTTTATCGTTTTTACATCAGCGTTAATATTTGTAGGCAACAGAAAAATTCTAATAGGGTTATTGTAAACCATATTACCTGACAAAGTTTCCCTATCCTCTAAACGACTGATTTTAGAAGTATCTATAATAGACCTACTATATTCTGCAGATACTTGCGGTAAATTTGTGCCTAAACTTAAATCAGTTTGAGTATAACCTGCATATGTTATTACTCGCCCTTCCTCGTTTAAAGAAATTAAATTAGACCTGTTTTCTATAACTTCAGGGGTTATTGTACACCTTCTTGAAATTCCAGTTTTAATAGGAAGAATACTTATATCTTCCTTAGGAGTAAAGCCTCCCAAACTAACATAAGCGTCTTCTTCAAGCAACTCTCTATTATACACTCCTGCTGCAAGATTTTGAAAATTTCTATTTATAGATTTTTTAGATCCTCCAACAGAAACTGCGCCTAAACTAGATGTTCCATTCCACTTAATATCACCTGCTGTTTTATAAGCTTTACCTATGGTCTCTTTACTACCAATTACATGCAATTCTTTAAACCAAATTTGATGTTTGCTTCCCACAGAGTTTGACTTAACACCTAACACAAATTGAGAAATCCTATTTAATGACGGGTTTCCAGTTACTGTTATTTGTCCACCAGGGTCAGCGCTTGTCCAGGAAGCATTCTTTCCAAAACCTGATTGATTAATTTTAATAACTTTCCAATCTTGCCACGATACATCATTACTCACTATAGTTTTATACTCAAAATAATTATCATCATTTCCACAAGCTCTAAATATTATTTCATCTCCTACTTGTGCAAAACCATCACTAGGTTTTGCATAAATCATAAAACATATACTGTCATATTTAGATATGTCTAAAACATCTCCACTATAAACTGCTTTTGCCAGTAAAGGAACATTAGTAATAAACGTATCATAAAAAAACTTTAAAGCATTTTCATCTTTTTTAATTTGACCACTTATTCCATATAAATCTAAATAGTATTTACTAGTTAAAACTGACTTATATTCAGGATCATATCTTCCTATAGAAGAAATACTAAAATTATCTGCATTAAGACCTGTCTTTTCCCACTTGTTCCCAACTATAGAAATTTTACCTATAATAATCTTACCTGTATCACCTCCGGAATCCGTTTGTCTCATTCTAATGCGCAAAATTCTTATATTTTTCCAATTTGTCCTATTAGCATCATTTATACCTAAAGGTATCCTAACTTGTTTCCAACCATTAATATTCTGTTTAATTACAGTAGCACTCAAGCTTGAAAGACTGTAACTTCCAGCTATGTCTTCTAAAGTATCTAGTAGTCCATTCCCATTTATGTCTTCCGTGTCAAGTTTACCATTATGAGCACCTATTAAAGATACTGTGCCATCAACATTGTGAAATTTTCTACCAGTATCTTTCCAAGGACTTAAAATGCCTGTACCATCGACATCTTCAGTATCTAACACACCACATCCATCTGAATCCTCATTAATACATGAAGCACAATCTATCACCATTTCATGCAAATTAGAATTATTATCTTTTATCCACACTTCAAGATAGAGTTTTTTAGAAAAATCTAAACCGTCCCAATTTGGACAAATTTTTTGAGCAAAAGCTATTTGACTTCTATACCTAACATCGTAATTTAACTCTAAAACTAGTTGTTTTTGACCATCAACTAGCTCTAAACTCGGATCAATATCTTTTATGTTGATCTCATAACTATTCCAAGATAAATCGTTTAACATTCTTCTTGTTGTAGGGTATTTATCTGCGCTAGGGAACCAATTATCTTCTAAAAGAATAATTGAATCTTCTCTAACAGAACTGTCCATAGAATCTATTAAAGCTTTATTTACACTATTTTCATTATAAGCACTTAAAGCGTACTCTGCATTTGCATTAAGTTGTATATTTAATGCATCTATATTTAAGTTATCAATTTTAAAATCGCCCTCTCCTACAGTAAGAGTTGTAGGCGCATTCCTTATATCTGGCAAAACTGTACTTTTAGACATAAAATTGTGCAACATACTTGCACCAATAGAAATGTTTTCAGTTAAGTTAAGCTTACTACTAGCTCCAAGAAGAACAGTCTCTGCCTGAGCACCTAATAAAGAGTACTCATAAGACACATCTATTACAGAGTTTTCTTTTATTATATTTTCATTCTTTATTGTTAAAATACCTAAATCATAATCTAAAATATAATCTATCTCAGAACTTAAAGTGACACCCTCAACAACAACTTTCTCTGACTTTGGAACTATGTTTGGTCTTAACATTATTATTTTGACATTGTACTGATACTCTGTTTCAAAATTATATTTATGCTCATTAGTTAAATACAAAGAATCGTGCAAAGTTTCAGACAATCTAAAAATACCATTTTCAAAATCAACGTCAATATTTGCATTATATCCTGATTTTTGAGGATATAATGGCACATTTTTACCTCCATCAATAACTGCAGGAGTATTACCATTGAGATCTTTAATTACAAGTAAAAAATTCCCTCTTCCATTATCTCTTATTATTTTCAAATTACCTAAATTATAAAAAGTTTTAATTTCTGTCGTGATATTTTGAATATCATTAATATCCTTAATAATTAAAGGGTTAACTGAAAGAGGCATACCATCTTCAAAATCATAATTTACAGCTACAACATCACCTTTAGATATGGAGTTTTTAAAAACAAGCACACCAGTATTATAGTCAACACTAAAATCTTGCCCTGCAACAAGAAGAACAAAGTTCCCCTTATAAGAAAAACCAGTAGTGACATTTAAATCATAAAGAGTTACACCTGAAGTAATAGAAAAATTATATTTTGGATCTAACTTTTGATAAGCCACATATACCTTAACTGTTCCACTTTTTATTTTACGATTATCCCCATTTCTTAAAAGAGAATAATATTTTAATTTTATATAAGCAGTATCTGGTATAACTTTTCTTTCTAGCTGAGTATTTCCTACAAAACGTTTAACTTCAGACAGACCTTTAGTTTTACTAAAAAAAGCGTTAACGCCTAAATTTTTATAACGAGTATCCACTTTTAAACCAAACAGCTCTTTTTTATACCTTGTAAATTCTGTCGTAGGTAATGATACTTCTATATCACCAAATGAAGCCTGTTGTATAAATTCTTTAGGTTTTCCCTTATATATTAAAGATATATCCTTTTTTTCTGCTTTATCATCATAATCGATATTAACATTAAACCTATCACCAACCCCTCCTAAAACTCTCATTTGCATTTCTTGTTCCATTTTAAATGATGACAAATTTTGGCGTTTACCATATTCTTGATTATCATAAACTCTTTGTGAATAATTAAAGCCTATCAATTTTCTTCCAGTAATTGATAAACTCGACTGAAACGGTAACTTTATTTTAGACAAAGAAGTAGACGAAACTAAAACGGTATTTGTGTCAGAGATAATGAGATCTTTTAGTAGCCAACTATTTTGCGAATACTTTATATTATCATCTTCTTTATTTTTAAAATATTTTAAAATTTCCTGACCTGCAATTTCTTGAGCAGATTCTGGCAATTCAAACTCACTATGAGGTGAAAAATAGTCTTGGGATATTATTGTTCCAGATGGTTCAACAGCATCAATATTTTTAAACATATTGTACTTATCAAACCCTTTATAAACTTCATCCTTGTAAGTCCCAAGCACAGAATATTTATTTTCAACATCTTTAGAATTTACTTTATATGTTAGAGTAATTAATATAAGAAGTATTAAAATAAAAAATTTAACTTTTTGAAAAGGTTTCATTTACGATTACTCAAGCTTAATTTTTTTTATTCTATGTAAAGCTATTTTTGCTTTTTTATGATTAGGGTTTAATCTTAAAGAAAGCTCCCACATCCTGCTTGCTTGATAGTACTTACCTTGAGCATATAAGACAAGCCCTTCTCTGTATTTTTCATCTGAAGTAGCTTCATCATATTTGACTTCTTCTGTTAAAGAATCTTTATCATTTGAGTCTACTAGTAACGCATCATTTGACAATTCAATAACGCATTTATTTATATATTCTTTAGCTTTATTATAAAATTCTACAGACTTCGAAAAATTATTATTACTTATAAATTTCTCTACAGATTCCATCTTTTTAATACAATGTATCCATTTTTTTAAACTATAAAGTTCAATTCCTTCTTGAAAAAGTTTTTGAACTTTAACGGTAACCTCTTTTTCTCTATCTTCCATTTCTTTTAATTTTAAAATGTTATCTATCTTATCTTTATACTCAAAAACTTCTGCTTTCCCTCCAGTAAACGCTATATATTTTGTCCACTCATTTAAAGCTTCCTTATAGTTTGCATCATAATATTCAATATAAGCTTTAGCATAATATTTTTCAGCAAAATTAAGATTTTTATCATTAGCATTATCATCCATCAATCTAATAATATCGTTATAAAAATGATTTGACGATTCAAAATTTGGATAAGAAACAATGACTTTTGACAATTTATCTGTAGCTTTTAAATATTCTTTTTTATTATATAATTCTTTTGCTTTTTTAAACTCTTCTTGAGCTATCTTCATAGAAGATATTTCTTCATCTAAAGCAATTTTTGCTTCTTTTAATAAAGCATCGCATTTTTTCCCCCACCTATATGTCAACATAAATCTGTTTATCAAATCTATCTCACTAAAATCTGCAGAATAGTCTACTGTAAACATATAAAAATCAGCTCCCGCACCAAATGTAATGTGCTTACTATAATATCCTGTACGTAAAGCATATTTTTCTGCAAAAATATAAGACACCCCTATACAAACATCACCAAAAGAATCTTCATACTTTAAATCTATATAAATATTAAGAGTATCCTTTGACGTAAATCTATAATATGTTGGCAAAACAAAAGCAGAACTAACTCTACAAATTAAAGGGCTTTCCTCAAAGGTGTAATCAAGCTTATTTAAAATAAAATTTTGCACAGAAAAAGCAGTTCTTATTTTTATAGTATCTGCCAAAAACACCTCTTTTGCTAAACCAAAATCACAACAATATGTTGCTCTTTTTTTTAAGTACATATCAAAATATACATATTTTACGTTTAATCCATACATAACTGTCAAACTTTCTACAAAACCTGAAAAAGAAAAAACATAGTTCCAACTATTTACAGAAATAACTTTCTCTAAAGCATAAATATTTTCTCTTATTTCAATATTTCCGCTAGCTAAATTAGATGTAGAAAGTCCAAGATAAAATTTTTTACCTAATCTAAAAGCAAGTGTTGCAGAATTATAAGAAGAACCTTCAAACAAATTGAAACGAGATATAGATACAGCATTTGCAGCAAAAGACATTAAAGCTGGATTATATTGTAAAACTGACGGATCTCTGTAAGCAGAAAAAACAGTTTCTCCAGCACCAAAAGCAGCAACGCTTGGGCCATGCGATAAAAAATGTTTTCTTCTACCCGAATATCCATATATTTCTTTAACTTGAAATATCAATAACAATAAGAGAAGAGCTAATATTATTTTATTATAAGTATTCTGCACCGTTGAATTTCCGTTTTATCATCGTACTTTTTAATTAAAATTGCAATGTAACTACCATTATAAAGACTTCTGCCTGAATTATCTTTTCCATCATACTTTATGTTGCCAGTAGTATTGCCCTCAAAAAAAGATTTATCTGATTCCCAAACAAGGTCACCATATTCAGAATAAATTTTTATTTCAGCAGTGCCGTCATAATACATAGGAAAAACAAAGTCAGTTACTGTACCTATACCAGGATTAAAGGGATTAGGTGCATTATAAAACTTTTCTATTAACCCTCCTGTAAAAAAAGAAAATATTTCAGTTTCAAGAGATACTCCAAACTTATTTTTTATAATCATATACCAATAATATTTTTTCTTATGTTTTAATTTTACTATGTTATGAGATAAAGAATTAATATCTGGATTTTTTTCTACTTTTTTAATATCAGACTTTTTTGATTCAAGTCCTAAATATAAATCATAAGATAGTTTATCATCATTTTCATCAGTATTTATGTTCCAAGAAAAACATACATTGTCTGGTATTTCTTCAAATGTAGAATGTGGTGCTTTTTTGACAAAATTGTAAGGCCTACTAGTAACATGCCAATTTCCATCTACTTCGCACAAGTTACTACTGTCATATTTGTTTGTAGTTATATACTTATACTCATAACTACCTTTATCCAATTTTAAAGTATACGTATATGAAGCTTTATCTTTATCTACAGACCCACCTTCATTCATTGAGTAAGTTTTAGCTGAACCATCAGGAAGCTTTAATAGAATTTTTGGATAGCCTTCTTGAGGGGCATTATTTGCTACATCATTATGTACTACATTAAAAACAACATCTTCTTCATCATATATAGAAACAGAACCATTTTGATGTTGTGGAGTTAAAAGTTTAAATTCTAAACTAGGTTCATAATCAAACTCTTCAAAATATAAGTTCGTAACCTCCACATAACTTTCATTACTACCTGCAGACATCTTAGTACAAAAAGGGCAAATAATACTATCCTCATACAAAAAGTCACATGACATGAAGAAATTATTATAATTAAAAATTTGATAACCTGAATTACTAAAAAAAGCTTCTACGGTTTTTAGCATAGTAACTAATAAAAGGATGGAAAACAAACAGATAAAATTTTTCATAAAATTAAACTCTCTATAAATTTAATTTAAAATCTCACTATCGTACCACTTGTCTTTTGCAGTTAAATAATAGATCACTTTTTCTATTGAAAACAATAACTTTTCATTCTTTTCAAACAACAACTTTTTTTGTTTATCACAAATATTTTTCCAATCGTAACTTAAAACCCCTTCACTATTTATCAGATAAACTTGTTCTCCTTCATAAGAAAGAAAAACAAATCTATTTTTTGTTTTAGAGAACAAGCTTTTTCCTAAAGAAGAGTACGGAGTTCTTATGTTCAACAAATCAATTATTGTAGGCACAATGTCAATTTGGCTTGCAAGATTGGTATTCCTTTGAAGCTTAAACAACTTTGGGCAGTATATTATTGCTGGAATTTTAAATGTTTTGTCTACTTTTGTCTTTTCAAAAAGTCCATTTATCCCACCCACTCCATAAGCTTGATGATCAGAAAGTAATATAAAAATTGTTTTATCAAACCATTTAGACTCTTTTACTTTTTTAAAAAATTCGCCCAACGCATAGTCAGAGTAATACAGTCTGTTTAAATATCCAGTTTTCTCTGTACCATCTTCAGGATATTTTTCAAGGGATTTTAAAACTGTTTTTGTGTAAGGTATATGCGTAGTTGAAGTAAAGTAAAATCCCAAAAAAGGACTTTTTAATTTTTGAACTTTATTAAAGAAAAATTCCAGACCCTCTATATCATAACCCTTATTTATCTGCAAATAGTTATGATGAAGTGGAATATCTTCCTTACCATAAGATTCGTTAAAACCTAAATAATTTGCTATTGCTATCGCATTATCGGATTCTCTTTTATCAGCTTGAACAAATACATTGTCATACCCACTTTTTCCTAGTATCGCAGGCAATCTTGTTTGACCGCAATTTTCAAGACCTTGTCCAAAGTATAGCATACCTTTTACATAAGGAATACTCAACAAAACTGACATCAACCCCATTATACTTCTTTGTCCATTAGCATAAAAATTGTCAAATATTATTGATTCTTTAGAAATGTTGTCAAAATTTGGAGTAACACCATAGTTTGTTCCAGCCAACGAATCTATATAATCTTTTTGCCAACTTTCAAGCAAGATAATTATAACATTATACCCTTGCATGTTCACATTAAACTTAATTCTTTGCCTCATTAAAGGATATTTATCATCTACAAAAACTTCTTCATTTTTATCTAAAAGATTGTCTCTTAAAACAGAAAGTGCATTTTGGTAAGAAACATTTATATCATTTGGCAAAGTTTGAGCGCTTATACTTTTTAAAGAAGTAAAAACGCCGTTTAGCTGTAATTCTCCTGAAATTTTATTTCTAGAATACGCATCTGTAATAGAAAGAATCCTCTCTTGCACCCCACCTCTAGCAAAAACAACCAAAATAAAAGCTACTATAAAAGTTACAAATAAATTTAAAGCAGTATCTTTTTGTGAATAATAATAATTTTTATTTATAAATTGGAACGAAAAATAAAATAACAAAATAAAAACTAATATAATTGTTAAAGTGATAAAAAAATAATCTTTAAACGCTAAACTCAAAAAGTAACTGACATGATTTTTAGCTAATGAAATTTCTGTAGTTAAGTGTTTATTAAAAAATTTAAAATTAATTATATCTCCAGCAAGTAATAAAGTAGTAAAGAAAATAAAAATATTAAGGAAACTACAATTGATTTTTAAAAATAATTTAGATTTTAGAGGTATATTTATTAAAAACAAAAGAATTCCACAAACCACAGAAATCGCGAAAACATCAAAACGAAACCCTAGCAAAAAAGAATATAAAAGTTCAAGACAAGACAATTGATTAAAAAATCTGTAATTAGTATACAACAGCGCAACCCTAAATGCAAAAAAAGCAGCAATTAAGATAGAAAAGTATACTAAAGTTAATTTTAGTCTGAACAAATTTTTATTATATTTATCCAATTTAATTTCCGATTATTTTAAGTCACTAAAAGAAATTATTTCTATATTTTTTTCTTCAATATTCTTTTTAAGTTCTGGATTTAGGCATCTAACAAGGTCATAAATTCTCCATTTTTCCAAAAACCCAGGATGCATCATAACTTCTCCCACTTCATAGTTTGAATCTAAATCAATCTTATCTCTAAGAAAGTATGGATACTTCAAATCAAAATGTTTTAAAATTGGAATTAAAACTTCTTTTTCAAGATTTTTATAAAAAAACTTACTACTGTCATAGTACCCATTATGAAACCTTATAGGTACACCTAACTCTTTTGCTTTACAAGCTACAATAGGTAAAACTTCAGGATGCATATGAGCATGATGATGACTGTCTAAATGCGTTAAAACAAAACCTGCTTTTAAAAATTTATCCAATTGTTTGTTTATTTCATCTTTTATTTTTATTTTCATAGACTGAGTAATTGTTATAAGTCTTTTGTAAAACCTGTTAGGTTCTTTCATTAAAAATATAAGATCTAAATCTATATGAAGACCTGTTTTCAAATTAGGGGTTTCTTTAATAAATTTACTGGCAAGTTCAAAAGCTTCCACTGTTGTCATAACTGTAGCAGATGAAAGCACGCCATATTTATGAGCAAATATAATAGCTTGAGTAATATCTAGTCTTTTTCCAAAATCGTCCGCATTGATTATAAGTTTCTTCTTCATTTCAGGATAACTCCTTTTTTAGTTACTAGCTGGGTAAAGCTTAAAATAAAGTTTTCTTAATTTTTTAAAAAGTAGATTCTTGGCAAAATGTTTCTTAGGTTGGTGGAACATAAAACCACATCTTTTATATTTATCTTTAAATAAAAGATACTTTATCATTTCTGATTGACGTTTTAAAACAATAGGAACAACTTCATCAATTATTTTCTTATTAAAGTCAGACAAAGGAACAAAACTTGAAGAAAAGTCTACAGATTCACTACTACAATTTTGTCCATCAAAACCTATATGTTGAACATAACTGTTTTTTGGAACTATAAGCCTAACACCCTTTTTGAGTAGAAAAGAGGACAGTTTAAAGTCCATAGAACGCGGAGCTTCTTTTTGCTTTAAAATAAAACTTTTAAGCAAATCTTTTGATATACACATACCAGCAAAACCAACATCTTGCTTATATACAAATTTACCGTCAACATAAATATCTCTATGAAGATCTGAATTATATACACTTAAAAAACCATCAGTCTTTTTAAAATTAGAATATATATACTCGATAGTGTCTGGTCTTAACAAAAGATCAGAATCGCAAATAAAAAGGACATCGTTATCTGTGTTTAAAAAGTCAAGCATTATTTGATAATTATTTCTATCTGCTCTTAAATTTTCACGTCTTGTAATAATGTTTATATTTAAACCTTTAAATATCTGTCTTAAATAAGTCTCATCAAATTCCGTACTACAATCATTAAATACTTTAACAAAAGTCTTGTTAATATGGTCGCACTCTTTTAGAGATTTAAGCATTATATTAAGATAATTTTTTCTATTATAAACAGGAATTGCAATCATTAACTTCATAAAAGCCTCTATAAAAGTTTTTCTACTGCACTTATAATATCGACATCAGGTATATTTTTCACATCATTTTTCAAGCCATTTCTAGCATCTAAAGATACACTAATAGCGTTTTTGTTATTAGGTGCCCAAATTATATTTATTTTTTCATATACTTTTGAATAGTCTAAATACAAAGCTACTGTTTTTTTATTAAAAGCAGACGCTATATGTACTATAGATGTGTCTGGAGTAATAATAATATCAGAATATTTTACTAAGCTTGCACTCTCTAAAATGTCATCAAATAAACAAATAAAAGTCCTATCATTTTCTAAAGAATATAACTTATTATTTTTATGACCTATTACAAAAATACTACAATTAAATTGCTTTTCTAAAAGAGAGATTAAAGATTGCAATTTACTAAATGAAAAACTTCTATGCTTACTTGCTGCAAAAGGATTTAAAACTATGTTGTACTTTGAATTAGATTTTTCTAACAACTTAACAGCTATACTATCTTCTTTATTACTAGTAAAAACATCATAACTTAAATTTGGTTTATTAATTTTTAATATATTTAAAACATATTTATAACGTTTTGAAATATGCTCATTAAAAAAATCTTTATCTATTGATATATCGTAAACATTATATAAACTTTTATAAAAACCTATTAGGGTATTAACAGCAATAATACGTAAAATAAGTAACGGTATAAAGTAAAGCCCAAACGTATAGAAATCTACACCTAAAGAAATGTGCTGGTTTCTCAGCTTAATATAAATCAGCAAATCTTTAAAAAAGCTACCACTTATTACATAAACTGAGTCAACATTTTTATTGTATTTTAAAATTTTAGCATTATTTTTACCACTCAAAACTATAATTTTAACATCAGGATAATGTTTTTTTATCTCTCTAAAAATTAGTGTAGAAACTACCATATCACCAATTTTATCATCATTCCTAAAAAACAGAATTGATTTAATGTTATTAACAGCAAAAATATTAAATTTTCTATTTTTTTTATCTAAAATTTTTTTTGCAACCTTTTTACGTAATGATTTTAATTTTTTTTTTATATACCAACTCATTAACTTTATGACCTTAATTTTTTAATATTTAAACCTTGTTTAGTGTTTAAAGGATTTATTTTACATTCGTAAAGCAAATTTAAAGTTGCTTTTTTATATAGTAAGTTCCAGGTTTTACACTTAGCTTACTTTATTGTCTCAAACATTTATGAAGCTCTTCAACTTTATTTAAATTTTCCCAAGTAAACTCTTTTCTACCAAAATGTCCATAAGAAGCTGTCTTAGCAAAAATAGGTTTATACAGTTGCAAATAATTTGCTATACCTTTAGGAGTAAGAGGAAAAATTTTTCTTACAATAGGCTCAAATTTAAAGCCTGGAATTTGGCCGGTACTATGAGTATCTACCATAACTGAGACAGGATCTTTAACCCCTATAGCATAAGCGAGCTGAACTGTACACTTTTGCGCAAAGCCTGCAGCAACTATATTTTTTGCTATATGTCTTGCCATATAACAAGCACTTCTATCAACTTTTGTATAATCTTTACCAGAAAAAGCACCACCACCATGTGCCGCCATTGCACCGTATGTATCAACTATTATTTTTCTACCAGTAAGCCCAGTATCTGCTGCAGGACCACCAATAATAAATTTGCCCGTTGGATTTATATAAATCTTTGTGTCTTTATCTATCAATTTCTCTAAAATTGGATTTATTACAGCATCAAAAATTTCATTTTTTGATTTTTCTGTTATATGGCTACCCGTTTTATCTAAAATTGCTTCCGTATGCTGTGTAGATAAAACAACAGCGCTTATTCTTTTAGGTTCCCAATCAACATATTCTACAGTAACTTGAGTTTTACCATCCGGTCCTAAATAAGGTAAAATATCTTCTTTTCTTACTCGAGCAAGTCGCATAGAAAGCTTATGAGCTAAAGTTATAGGAAGAGGCATAAGCTCCGGAGTTTCTTTACAAGCAAACCCCATCATTAAACCTTGATCACCAGCTCCACCATCGTCAACACCCATAGCAATATCAGGAGATTGCGTGTTTATTGTATCTATTATTGCGCAAGTATTATAATCAAAACCAAATGAAGGTCTATCATACCCTATTTTTTTTATTGCATTTTTTATAATTCTCCTTGTATTTATTTTTGCCGTGGTTGTAATTTCTCCACCTACAATAACAAGTCCTTTAGATATAAAAGTTTCACATGCTACTCTAGCTTTTGTATCCTGTTCTAAAATAGCATCTAAAATGGTATCTGAAACTATATCACATACTTTATCTGGATGCCCCTCTGTAACAGACTCAGATGTAAAAAAGTATCCGTTTTGATTTGACATAAAATAATCCACCTATAATATTCAATTAGAGAAATGTTAAAAATAATTAAATTTTCACCTGACTGACGTTTTTTCTTCCATTATTATGGAATCAAACAATGTTATTTGATTAGCAACTAGTATATTACTACCAACAATTGTGTTAGTTAATTTCACACTTTTACCAATTTTAGTATTTTCCCAAAGTATAGACTTCTCTATTAAGCTGTTTGCGTCTATTATGACATTTTTTGATACAACACTATAAGGTTTTATATTTGTCCCTCCTTTTATTGCAACGTTGTCACCAATATAACAAGGCCCTTGTATTTTTACAGTTTTATCTATTTTAGCGCTAGAAGATATATACCTATTACTTGAATTTTTTATAGCATTTAAATCTACTTTAACTTTATCATCTAAAATATCAAAAACACCCTTTTTATACTCAGAAATGTTCCCGATATCTGTCCAATATTCATCCATTAAATACCCGTACATCTTCTCTTTTTTCTGCATTAAAAGAGGGAATAAGTCTTTACCAAAATCAAAAAATTTGCCAGTTGGAATAAAACCAAAAATTTTGGGCTCAAATATATATATACCAGTATTTACTTCATCATTAAAAACATCTCCCCACAATGGCTTTTCCACAAAAGATTTAATTTGTCCTGCTTTGTCCGTTATTGCTATACCATATTCAAATCTTAAATTTATTCTTTTTAAAACAACAGTTGCAATAGATTTTTTTCGTTTATGAAATCCTAGAGCTTTTTTAAGGTTAATATCAGTTAAGCCATCGCCAGACATAACAACAAATGTACCATCAAAAAAAGATTCGTTCTTTTTTATTGCTCCTGCTGTACCTAAAAGTTTGTGCTCACAAGAAAACTTTAAATCTATGCCCAATTTATTATCTTTAAAATATTCTGTTATAACTTCGCTCCGGTAATGTGTGTTTACACAAGCACTGTCAAAACCATACTTTAAAAGATTAGCAAATGTATAATATAAAGCTGGCTTGTCTAAAATAGGTACCATTGGCTTAGGTATATCTGTAGTAAGAGGCTTAAGCCTTGTACCAATTCCTGCAGCTAGAACAAACGCTTTCATTTATTTAGTCTCTCTTTAAAATATTCTAGAGTAACTTTTATACCATTATTTAAATTTACTTTAGGTGTCCACCCTAAAACTTTTCTTGCTCTATTTATGTTTAAAAAACTTTTAAATACTTCTCCTTCTCTTTTAGGTTTATGTATAGTTTTTTTCTTATACCCACTAACTTTGCTCATAACTTCTACAAGTTTATTAACAGAAGTTGTTTTAGATGTACCTATATTTATAACTTCATTTTTCCCTTTTGTTAAAGATTTAACATTTGCATCTACAACATCAAAAACATAAACATAATCTCTCATCTGTTTACCGTCTCCAAAAACCATAATATCTTCATTTTTAAGCATTCTTTGAGCAAATATAGCAACTACACCTGCCTCGCCGTAAGGGTCTTGTCTTGGCCCAAAAACATTCCCATATCTTAAAATTGTATATTCTAAACCATAAATCTCAGAATAAAATTTTATATAGTTCTCCACAGAATTTTTGGCAATCCCATATGGAGACAAAGGGTTTGGCATTGAATCTTCTTTTGGAGCAACAGCTTTACATTCTCCATAAATTGTACCACCTGAAGAAGCAAAAATTATCTTTTTAACCTTTGTTTGCCTACACGCATCAAGAATATTAATTGATCCTATAATATTTACATTTACATCAAAAACAGGGTCCGCAACAGATTTTCTTACATCAATTTGCGCGGCATGATGTATTACATTTTGCGGTTTTTCTTGTTTAAATATATCTAACATTTTTTTCTGATCGCAAATATCAACTTTGTAAAATTTAGATTGTTTGTTGACGTTTTCCTTTTTCCCTGAAGATAAATTGTCAATAACAACAACTGAATACTTCTTTCCAAGTAAAGCGTCTACAATATTAGAACCTATAAAGCCTGCCCCTCCTGTAACAAGAACTTTCATCTACTATCCCTTAAATTTTCTTTTATGGTGTTTGCAACAAAATTTGGTAATATCGATTTCATACATATTGGATCCTTAAAACCTCTAACACACTTTTCATACCACTTTTCTATCACAAAACAGTTACGACACGAATTAGCAACAATATTTATATTATCTTCATATCCAACATATTCCGCATTTGAAGGACCAAAGAGCACTACAGATCTAGTATTAACAGCTTGAGCAATATGAACACAACCACAATCAGTATCTATATGCAATGATGAGTACTTAATAACAGAGCAAAGCTCATCAAAAGAAGTTTTGCCTACTAAGTTTACATCTGCACATGTAACATGCGGACTTGCCAAACCTAGCTGAACTATTTTATATTCAGGTAACATTCTTTTTATTTTTTTAAGCAATTCTTCCCAATTTTTTGTCTCCCAAAGATGTGTAGACATATACATTTTATTTGGAATATAACCTTTGTTTCCCCATCCATGTTGAAAAGTTATATATTTACACTGTTTATTTAACCCAAACTTTAAAATATCTTGCTCTCTAAAATTTAATGGCAACGCAATTTTTGTAAAATTTTTAATCCCTGCAGTTAGTTTAACTACATTGTTAAATTTTAATTTGTTTTCTACAGCTTTCTTTTGAAAAAAATATTGATTTTCAAATTTAAAACAATAAGGGTACTGAGTTTTCAAATATTCAAAATCTGCTTTAAAGCTTTTTAAACTATCAGTTCTTAATGAATTAACAGCTAAATCACAAATACCACTTGTAATATTGTCACTAGAAAAATAGTCTAAAACTATGTCATATCTTTTTCTAGAAAAACTTATAAAATATTTATTGAAAAAAAATCTTACATTTTTTATATCTTTAAAAAATAACTTGTAAGTTTTACCATAAACATCAACCACGGCATAAGGAAACACCTCTAAAATAGCACAAAGAGCGTCCTTCTGCCTTAAAATATCGCCCATACCACCAGCAAGCACAAGTGCAATATATATCTTTGTCTTATTATTCTTTTTTAAGACAA
Source organism: Candidatus Endomicrobiellum roisinitermitis (assembly GCA_031287855.1). Lineage (GTDB taxonomy): Bacteria > Elusimicrobiota > Endomicrobiia > Endomicrobiales > Endomicrobiaceae > Endomicrobiellum > Endomicrobiellum roisinitermitis. The sequence goes on along the minus strand of JAITSL010000040.1, from coordinate 14,987 downwards.
AGTTTAAAGATTCTGGCAAACTTTTAAAAAAGTCTTTTAAACTTCGTCTAAAAGAAATGCGCACTTTCTCCCTTAAAAGTTTTCTACTTAAATTAGATATGTGTAAATCAGACTCTTCTAGAAGTTGTTTATTGTCCGGGCTACAACTTACAATCATTGCTTATTCTCTTTTTTTTGAGTTTTTAGAACTCTTTTCTTTTGAAACAGAAGATTCTGATTTATTTTCTTCATTTTTTTCTAAACCAAAAGCTTTTTCTCTTATTTTTGTTTCTATTTCTTCTGCTATAGCAGGATTTTCAACTAAAAATACTTTTACATTTTCCCTACCCTGCCCAAGTTTCTCACCTTTATAACTAAAAAAAGCACCTGCTTTTTCTATTATGCCATCATTTACACCCATATCTATTAAATAGCCAAACTTATCTACACCCTGTCCAAAAATTATTTCAAATTCCGCTTGCTTAAATGGAGCTGCTACTTTATTTTTAACAACTTTTACTCTCACCCTGTTACCCAAAACTTCATCACCTTTTTTGACAGACTCAATTCTTCTAATATCAAGTCTTACAGAAGAATAGAACTTCAAAGCAAGACCACCAGGAGTTGTCTCCGGACTTCCCCACATAACTCCTATCTTCTGTCTTAATTGATTTATAAATACAATAGAGGTTTTTGATTTTGAAATATTAGAAGTAAGTTTCCTTAAAGCTTGACTCATAAGTCTAGCTTGAAGCCCTACAAAAGAATCTCCCATTTCGCCTTCAATTTCAGCTTTTGGAACAAGTGCCGCTACTGAGTCTACAACTATTATATCTACAGCTCCAGAACGTATAAGTTTATCTGCAATTTCAAGACCTTGCTCCCCTGAATCTGGTTGAGAGATTAACAAATTTTCTATATCCACACCTATCTTTTTTGCGTATTCTGGGTCCATTGCATGCTCAGCGTCTATATATGCTGCTATACCACCAAGTTTTTGAGTTTGCGCTACCATACATAAAGCAAGAGTAGTTTTACCAGAAGATTCTGGTCCATAAATCTCAATGATTCTCCCTCTAGGAATACCACCAATACCTATAGCAATGTCTAAGGGAAGTGCGCCAGTAGATATAGAATCTACATTTTCTTTTGCATGTTTTTCACCAAGCCTCATAATTGCTTCTTTGCCAAAATCTTTTTCAATTTGAGATAACGCTAAATCCAAAGCTTTAAGTTTTTCATCTTTTACCATACTTCCTCCGGAGTTATTAAAAATTCTATTTTTAAAAAATTTTTAGACATTTCTGAGAAACTACTTATTTTCAGATTTGTTTTATACTAACCACTTATACAAATTGATTATATTCTTACAATTTTACTTGACTTAACATTTTTAAAAACATTTCTTGTATCTATAATAACTTTAGCATCTTTTAAAACTTTTTTATAATCTATATCTGAATGGTCTGTAACTACCACGACAGCATCAAATTTATTTAAATTGTTAAGATTATTTAATGAACTCAAAATTTTACCACACACACAATTTTTTACAACAGGTACATGTGCATCATAATAAAAAACGTTTGCCATTTTTTCCATCAATATATTTATAACATCTATTGCTGGTGATTCTCTACCGTCAGATACGTCTTTTTTATAAGCTACGCCCAAAATTAAAATCTTTGCATTTTTTAAAGCTTTAGACCTTGCATTTAACGCATCTTGCAATTTTGAGACAACATAGTTTGGCATTTTAGCATTTAAATCTCCAGCCAAATCTATGAACCTTGAATAAAAGTTTACTGTCTTAAGTTTCCAAGACAAATAGTGTGGATCTAAAGGTATACAATGACCACCTATTCCAGGACCAGGATAAAAAGGCATAAATCCAAACGGTTTTGTTGAAGCTGCATCTATAATTTCCCAAACATTAAGGCTCAACTTGTCACACATTAAAGCAACTTCATTAACCAAAGCAATATTTACTGCTCTAAAAGTGTTTTCTAAAAGTTTTACCATTTCTGCAGTTTGAGTTGACGAAACTTTATAAACTTCCGTAAAAGAAGAATACACTGCCAAAGCAAGATCAGCACACTTTGCACACATACCACCAACAACTTTTGGTGTATTTTTTATATCAAACTTTTTATTTGACGGATCTATTCTTTCTGGGCTAAAAGCTAAAAAGAAATCTTTTCCCACAACTAAACCTGTTTCTTTTAATATCGGAAGCACCAACTCTTCTGTAGTGCCAGGATAAGTTGTAGACTCTAATATAATAAGTTGGCCTTTTTTTAAAGTTTTTCTAGCATTCTTTGCTGCCTCAAGTAAACAAGAGACATCCGGATCTTTAGATTTCCTAAGAGGAGTTGGTACACAAATAATTAAAACATCCATATGTGAAAGGTTTTTAAAATTTGTGTCTGCAGAAATCTTTTTAGTATCAACCAACTCTTTTAAATCTTTAGAACTTACATCACCAATATACGATTTCCCACTATTTATCATCTTAACTTTAGACTCGTCCACTTCAAAACCTGTAACGCTAAACCCCTGTTTTGCAAGCTGACAAGATAAAGGAAGCCCTACATACCCTTGACCTATAACACCAATTTTTGCATTTTTAGAATTAATTTTTTCAAGCAAACTTTTATACATATAACCTCATTAAAAACATTTTGGTTTTAATTATATAATTTTTAATATATTTTGTCATTTTAATGTAAGGGATCTGTCTAAAAACTCTAAATGCTTATAATTACTGTGAATTTTTTGACAATGTAAGGCAAAAAACACTGGGCTTTATAGCGTAATAAACACAAGTTTTTTAACGCAGCAGTGTAGAAAAAGGCATAGTAGAAATATGCGTTAAGGTTTTTAGACAGACTCCATATCAGTGTTTGAAGCAAAATTCATTTATGCCTTTCTTGTCTTACCATTTTGCAAGTTTGCTTATTTTTTAAATGCTTATTTGCGATTGCTGCATTAGTGGATCACTATTGTAACGTGGGTAAGATAATAATTATGTGCTAACTTATACATTAACTACATCTATCTTTAGAAATATTAATTAAAAACTGATGTATATAAATCATAGCAACAGTATCTTTTGCACAATATTTCAATAAATTCATTTTTGTTTGTTCTACCTGTTTTTCACCATACATTCCCATAGCCATAAAAGCAAAAGAAGCTGCAGCATCACCGCCATCACCTATTTCTAAATCTAAGTAAGTTTCTTTTGGTACCAACACAGGTAAAACTTTTTTTATTGAACTTCGTCCATGAAAATTTACATCATAATAATTTTTCTTTAAAATCAGCTCTAAATCAACTATGCGATCAGCTATTTTGCTTAAACTGTCACTTAAATCTTCAAACAAGCTAGCGAGCTTTAATATATACATGCGTTCTGAGTTTGAATAAGTTATAATACTACCATCTTGTTTTAAATACTTAATAAGTTGTATTGCAAGTTCTCTACGACAATCTTTTGTATAGTCTGCAATATATTCGTAATGATTTAATACATTTCCTACATTGCCAGCTTCATCCAAAGAAAACTGTGTTAATACTTGAGTGTGCGGAGCAATGTCAGAATATAAAGGCAATATCGCAGTGACAGACTCAAAATCAAGATAATAATACGGTTGTTTTATATTGTTAAGCTCACTAAGCAAAGTATCAGAAATGTAAGTTGTGTTTGTTAAAACGCTGTCCTTAACTATTTTTTGCATCTGAGTAAGTTCAAAATCATCTGGGACTTTATCAATGGTGTATATTTTAAGTGCTATTAACTCTTCCATAGCAGGAATAGATAATCTTGGCAAGTCAAAAATATGATTCTTAACATTTTTACCCATACATACATCAAACACAGGGCAATTCTTACAACTTCTTTTTAAATACGGTTCGGGCATGTTTTCAGAACTTATCTCTTTTATCACTTGTTCTGAAACAGAAAGGAAATCTAAAAACATAAGTTCTACTTTTTCAGTACAATCTATTTCTTTAAAAAGACTATCTATTTGCATGCCTAAACGATAACTATTCGACAAATATAACACACTATACTTAGACACATTTATATTTGCTTTTGATAAAACCATCGCAGTAAAAGCTACATCGTTTGTATATTTTACCTTATACTTGCTACCAGACTTTACTTCAAACAAGTGCCATGAATTTTTGTCAATTCTTTTTAATATATCTGCTTTTACATAATATCCGTCTTGAACAAAGCAAGCATTACAAACTGTATTTATATTAGAGTTTGCAAGCAACTTTTTTGTCTGTAAAAACACATCTTCATCTTCAACTTTTTTTTGTACAACAACAGAATTATTAAAAAGTTGCCATGCTTTTTGGCGAATAATTTCACCTTCATATACAAGGAAATCGTTATTTAAACCTGTAAATTTTGGGATTTTATTTCTTTTGGTAAGCCAAGCAAGAGTAGGACAACTTAAATAATTTATAAAAACCGTTTTGTTTATATATTCCATTATATTATTAACTTATTTAATTGTTTTTTGTTGGCCATATTCAAGTTGAAAGATACTGTCAGAAAATTTGTATGAAGATGCATATCTATAAGCTTATAACCCATTTATCTCTCTTTACAGTAGCTGTGAAGATAAAGCAGCTAAAGCACTCCTTTCACTCTTTGAAAAAGTTATATGTCCAAAAACTTCTTGCCCTTTAAACCTTTCTACTAAATAGCTAAGACCATTAGAAGACGCATCAAGGTAAGGATTATCAATTTGATAAGGATCTCCAGTTAAAACTATCTTAGTGCCATGACCAGCACGAGAAGCAATTGTCTTAATTTCATGAGGAGTCAAGTTTTGAGCATCATCAATAATAATATACTGTTGAGGCAAAGAACGACCTCTTATATAAGTCAATGAATCAATTTCTATCTGCCCTGTACTAAAAAGATAATCTATTTTCTCGTCTTTTTTTGAGTCAGATTGACTTTTATCCATAAGAAACTCTAAGTTATCGTTAATAGCGCCCATCCATGCTCCAAGTTTTTCCTCTTTTGAACCCGGCAAAAATCCAATGTCACGACCCATCGGAATTATAGGTCTAGCTATATAAAGTTTTCTAAAAAATCTTTCCTCAACAACTTTTTGCAATCCACAGGCAAGAGCAAGAATTGTTTTCCCAGCGCCAGGCAAACCTATTAACGTTACTAGTTTAATTTCATTACACAGTAACAACTCTATAGCAAACTTCTGTTCTGTATTTAGTGGCTTTAATCCCCATGGCATAGCTTTTTGATGAAAAATTTGAGACAAAACTTTATCTTTCTTTGAATATTTTGTTAAAGCACTTTTTGAAGACCCATCTTCATCTTTTAAAATAACAAACTCATTAGGATAAAATTCTTGCCCTAAATCTAAAATCCCACCTTTATAAAAACTATCTATTTGGTTAGCGCTAACTTTTATTTCTCTCCAGCCTGTGTAAAGCTCATCTATTTTTATTTTAGAAGTTTCATAGTTATGTGCCGGTATACCTAAAATTTCAGACTTAATTCTTAAATTAACATCTTTTGTTATAAAAAATACTTTTTCACCTTTTTGTTTTAAACTTAAAGCTACTTGCAATATTTGGTTATCAGATTTTTGGCCAGAAAAATCTTTAGGCAAATCTACATCATGATGGTTCATTTCTATTTTAATAACCCCACCATTTTTGATTTTTACACCATCAGACAATTTGCCATTTACTCTTAAAGAATCAAGTTTTCTAGATATAAGTCTAGCATTCCGACCTCTTTCATCGTTTAACTTCTTAAAAGAGTCTAGTTCTTCAATAACAATCATTGGAACAACAACCTTGTTATCATCAAAAGTAAACATAGCATCTGGATCATACAACAAAACATTGGTGTCTAAAACAAACGTTTTCATATTTAGTCCTCTTTATATTTCGTTATTAATTCATAACTTGTAATCTTTTACGAATAGGATTAGACATTTCCTAGCTTATCTTTTTCTACTGTAAGCCTGCGCTCTCTTGGAAGATCGAACTTATAAACCATTCCAACATTTGCATATAATATATACCCTCATATTTTTTAGCTAAAGAGAGGTTTGTTTTAGCAAATAAAGAAATATCATCACTCAAAATATAATTTCCACCAATACCTATTCCAAAAATATTTTTACCTGTCATAATTCCATAGCTATTAAACACTTCCTGAGTACCTTCAAATATACAATTTATTTGGCACCATTTAAAACACTACCACTACTACTAGTAATATTTTTTGTTGCTCTTCCAACTCTATCTATATCTCCGGTCGTTGTTATCATATGAGCTGTTATATTTATATAGCAATTATTAGCATTACTTATTAAGTACCTTAAAATCATTATAATTATTTACATCTTCTGCAAAGGATTTTAAATAAAAAAAGAAAAAGAAATAATAATTACAAACAGCGTTTTCATACATTCTCCAAAAAACTCAAAAATTACTAAAAAGCATTATTTATCTGTTTTACAAAAATATTCTCTTTTAAAAACAGAAAATTTTTTTAATTATAAAAATGTACAGTAGAGATATAATATTCTCAAAATTATTCATTGCATGTTAATAATATAAAAATTTTTTCAAACAAACAAGAAGCTTATTTTAATATTTTAAATTTGCATTTATAGCAATGATAAAAATTTGTACAGATATATATTTTTTGATAATATATTTTTAAATTTATTATTGTGTAAATTTAGAGGATTACATGAATTTTCAAGAAATTATTTTTAAACTACAACAATTTTGGGCAAAACAAGGTTGTTTGATGTGGCAACCTTACGACTTAGAAAAAGGCGCTGGAACATTTAATCCTGCTACATTTTTGCGTTCTTTAGGACCAAAACCTTGGAATGTAGCTTATGTAGAACCTTCAAGAAGGCCAAGTGACGGCAGGTATGGAGAAAACCCAAACAGGTTACAACATTATTATCAATTCCAAGTACTTATGAAACCTGCTCCTAAAGATATACAAGCAATTTATTTGAAAAGTTTAAAAACTATAGGCCTAGACCCTAAAAAACATGATATAAGATTTGTGGAAGATGATTGGGAGTCACCCACGCTTGGTGCTTGGGGACTTGGATGGGAAGTGTGGATTGATGGCATGGAAGCTACACAATTCACATATTTTCAGCAAGTTGGAGGTATACCACTAAACCCAATATCAGCTGAAATCGCATACGGCATTGAACGTTTAGCAATGTATGTACAAAAAAAATATAGTGTTTACGACTTACAATGGAATGATGAGTTAACATATGCAGATATACATAAGGAAGATGAAATAGAATGGTCTTGTTACAATTTCGAACATACTGACACTAATATATTAAAGCAACATTTTGCAGATTGGGAAAAAGAAGCACAAAAACTTAGCCAAAAAAATTTGCCACTGCCTGCTTATGATGCTGTAATGAAATGTTCTCACTTGTTCAATTTGTTAGACGCCAGAGGAGCAATTTCTGTATCTGAAAGAGTTGGATACATTTTAAGAGTACGAACAATTGCAAAAGCAGTCGCTGAATAATATCTAAAAGTAATATCTAAATAACAATTAATTGGAGTATGTAATGAGCGCTTCAAAAATAAAAACTGCATTACTTGAAATAGGCGTAGAAGAAATTCCTACGTCTTATATTGACCCTGCTTTAGATCAAATTAAACAGTCTGCAACTAAAACTCTTACAAATTATGGTTTAAATTTTAACAACATAAAAACTTACGCTACCCCTAGGAGACTTGTGCTAATTATTGAGGATCTTCATGAAAAAAGTAACTACATAACTGAAGAATTTTTAGGGCCTTCTATAAAAGCTGCAAAGGACACTAAAGGCAATTTTACAAAAGCAGCGTTAGGATTTGCTACAAAAAATGACACTAGAGTAGAAAAACTGCAAACAAAAGTCACCGAAAAAGGTGAATATCTCTGTTTTACAAAAAAAATTAAAGGTAAAAAAACACAAAAACTTTTAAGAACAATTTTTCCTGAAATTATAAAAAGTATAAGTTTCCCTAAAAGTATGACTTGGGAAGAAAGTGGTTTTAAATTTGCTAGGCCTATAAGAAACATAGTTGCTTTATTTGGCAAAAATATAATTAAGTTCAAAATTGCAGATGTTACATCTTCTAATTGGACAATAGGACTTCATTCTTACGATAACAGAAAAATAAAAATAGATTTACCTGAAAACTATCTATCTATATTAAAAAACAAATCTGTAATAGTAAAGCAAGATGAAAGAAGAAAAGAAATAGAAAGTTCCATTAAATCTTCCATTAACAATATAGGCAATATATTACCTGACCAAACACTTATTAACGAAGTAAATTATCTTGTTGAGTACCCTAGTGCAATTTGTTGTTCTTTTGATAACAAGTACCTTAACCTCCCCAAAGAAGTTTTAACAGTATGTATGAGAAAAAGCCAAAAGTGTTTTGCTGTAAATGACAAAAGTGGAAATTTTTCAAACCATTTTATAGGAATAAAAAACGGTATTTCAACATATCAAGACATAGTTAAAGAAGGCTATCAAAAAGTTGTCTCAGCAAGACTTGCTGATGCAGAATTTTTTTATAACAATGACTTAAAAAACGGTTTAGAAAATAATATTGAAAAGTTAAAAGGCGTTATGTTTCATAAAGAAATAGGAACTGTTTACGAAAAGGTTTTACGCATAAAACAAATTGCCTTGTTCTTGAACAAAGAATTCAATTTAAATGTAGACAACACCTTAATAGAAAAAGCTGCAATGTTGTCCAAAGCAGACTTAGTAAGTGAAATGGTTTTTGAATATCCCCAACTGCAAGGTATAATGGGCAAAATTTATGCTTTAAAACTTAAAGAAAGTTCAGAAGTTGCACAAGCATTACAAGAGCACTACTTTCCATTAACTTCTTCCGGAAGTTTACCAACATCTAAACTAGCTTCTATAATATCTATGGCAGACAAAATAGATACTTTAGCAACAAATGTTTCTATAGGTTTAGAACCGTCAGGTTCAGCAGATCCTTATGGTCTTAGAAGAACAGCCATAGGTTTTATAAGGATAGCTATAGAGATAGTACCATGGGAAGATTTATCACAAGTAATAAAGCATATCTTTGAGTTTCTACCAGATCATATAAAAAATAACATAGCAGCAACTAACCTTCAAGATAAATTAACTAACTTCCTATGGCAAAGAATAGGAAGTCTTATTGAAACTGAAGGATTTGATTCTTCCGAAATTAAAGCTGTTATAAATGAATCAAAAATATATGGAATTAAAAAACTTGCTTCATTAAAATTAAAACTTTTATCTTTACAAAAAGCAAAACAAAAAGGTGATTTTATTTCTGTTGCTGGCGTGTTTAAAAGAATAAACAACATTTTAAATCAAGCAAAAAAACAAAACATACACATTACAACCACACCAAACCAATCTTTATTTGTTGAAGAATCAGAAAAAAATCTATTTGAAAAAGCCACAATTTCAAAAGATCTAATTGAAAAATACGCAACAAACAATGATTACGATAAAATATTTAACACAGCCTTAGAACTAAAAACGAGTATTGATTCTTTTTTTGATAAAGTTATGATTATGGTAAATGAAGAAAATATTAAACTTAACAGAATTGCTCTTTTAGTGTACATAAAAAACATATTTTCTGGTTTTATAGATTTTTCTATATTACAGAAATAATTTCTCTACAAATGTCGTCAATATAGGCATGATAACCACATAATTTTTAACCCACCAGCAGATCTCTACATCCACTCATCCCTGCTAATCTAAACACTCCGCCCTGATGTTACCGGTATTGTTTGAAACAGAAATAGTTAGTTTGGTATGTTTAGAACCTGACCGGAGTTCCCTCAAAGAGCGGTCTACGAGCAATAAACATTTAATATTGCTTAGCATCAACCCATTAGAAAAAGAGCAAGTTTGAAGCTAAATACATTTAAATCCTTATTGTCTTACCATTTCGCTAATTTGTTTAAATGTTTACTTGCGATTGCTCTAGTAGCATAGATAAGAGTCTAAAAATAGACAAAAATAAATTTATATCTTGAAAGAATATTAACTAACTTAAACTATAACATAAAATATATTATGAAAGACAATAAATAAGCGATAAAATATCATACCAGCTAGATTTACTGATTTTAAAAAATTTTTTGTAAATTAGTTTTTACAAAAATTGCTATTCTTCAGAAAGTGTTTCTCCTAAAGTAACTGCACTATTTTGATTTGAATACTGTTTTATTAAATCTTTTTCTCTCTCTAATTCTAATCTTTTTATAGAAATCTCTATCTTACGATTTTTTAAATCAACCTTTATTATTTTAGCTTCTATATCTTGCCCTTCTTTAAATAAACTTTGAGATCTTTCATTTAACATGGAAGAAAATTCATTATTTCTTATAAATGCTTCTACTTCTGATTCTAATTCGACATAAGCCCCATAATCTACAACTCTAACAACTTTACCTTTAACCACATTCCCTATTTTATACTTTTTATAAGGGTCTTCTTGAACATGCTTTAAAGAAAGAGATATTCTTTCATTTTTTGGATTAACTTCTAAAATAATTACTTCAACTTCGTCACCTTTTTTTAACATACTTTCAGGATTTTTTATTGTTTTGGTCCAAGAAAAATGACTTATATGTATCAGACCTTCCACCCCTTCTTCAAGCTTAACAAAAGCTCCAAAAGGCATGATATTTACAACAATACCTTTAACCTTTGTTCCTGGAATATAATGTTTAAAAGCTACATCCCAAGGACTTTCTTGTATTTGTTTTACAGATAAAGCAATCTTTTTGGTAGCTTTATCTACACTTATTATTTTAACTTCTATTTCTTGCCCTTTTTTAATTTCTTTCTTAAGCAGGGCTGTCCTATTATTCCACGAATATTCAGATGAATGCAATAAGCCATCTATTCCTGGCTCTATTTCAACAAAAACTCCATAATCTACAATTGAAGTTACAATACCTTTTGTTACAAGCCCTATAGGAAATCTTTCCTCAGCATTATCCCAAGGATGTGGAGTAAGATTTTTCATACTCAATGAAATTTTCTCAGAACTCTTGTCTACCTTTAAAACTTGCACTCTTATTTGTTGCCCTATATGAAGTAAGTCTTCAACTTTTTTAACTTTGTACCAAGCAAGTTCTCCGATATGTAAGAGACCTTCCATGCCATTAAGGTCTACAAAAGCTCCAAACCTTGTAATATTTGAAATTGTGCCATCAATTATTTGCCCTTCTTCAATTTTTTTCAACGCGTCAGTACGAGCAACATCTTTAGCTTCTTGTAAAAGCTTTCTCCTTGATAAAACTATGTTTTTCTTACTCTTATAAAACTCTATAATTATAAAATCATAAGTTTGCCCAACATAACTATTTACATCTTTGACAAAACAAATATCCACTTGAGAAACAGGCAAAAATGCTCTCACCCCAGAAATATCTACAAAAAAACCACCCTTTGTTGCTTTAAGTATCGTACCTAGTATATGTTTAGATTGTTTAAATGATTTCTCTAATTCTTTCCATTTTGCCTCTTCAACGATTGCCTTGTACGACAAAATAGAACGTCCTTGATTATTTATAAACTTAACTTTTACAGTAGCACCTACTTTAAGCTCATCAGGAATCTTACCATATTCAAACTCTGACTTAGGAATTATCCCTTCAGATTTCATTCCTAAATTTACCATAAACCCATCAGAATTCTCCTCAATAATAGTTCCATCTAACTCTTTACCTAAATTAATATTCTCTAAAGAAAGATCGTAGTCTTTTAATAAGTCTGCCATACTTACATTTTCATTATCTCCATTATCGTCAAAACTTGTAATCACTTTATCTGAACTATTATTTTCTATCATTTGAACTCCTAGGTTTATTTAAATTCTCCTAATGTCTCTTTTATAGTATCGCCAATTTCTTTTACTTTAATTTCAACATCTTTTATTATCCAGTCAGGAGTGGATGCCCCTGCAGTCAACCCAACAGTAGAAATATTTTTAAACCAACTTTTTTTTAAATCCTTAAAAGTTTCTATATGGTAAGTTCTAGTTTTACAAGAACATATCTGCGCAAGTCTAGTAGTATTACCAGAATTTTTACCACCTATAACTATCATTAAATCTACAATACAAGCAAGCTCCTGTGCAGATTGCTGCCTATCCAAAGTTGCTCTGCATATGGTGTTATATACCGCTATCTTATAATTTTTACTTAAAATATTTACTATATTATTAAAATTTTCAGAAGTTTGCGTTGTTTGACTTACAATACTTAAATTTTTACTACCTTTAAACATTTTAGCTTCTTGTGAAGTTTCTATAACAACACACTTTTTATTACCATAAGAAACCAGCGCAACTACTTCAGGGTGAACCTTTTCTCCTACAATAATAATATTTAAATTTTCCGCTGTTTCGTTATTACTCAACTCTTTTACCACATCTTGAGCTCTTTTTACAAAAGGACACGTGGAATCAATAACGTTAATATTTTTATTTTCATTAAGTTTTTTATGAAGATCAAAAGGAATACCGTGCGTACGTAAAATTACATACCCATCTCGTATCCTACTTACAGATTTCAAAATTTTTATACCTTGTTTTTCAAGACGCTTCACTTCTTGAGGATTATGAATAATTGGACCTAAAGTATAAACTTTAGATTTATTTTTTAAAGTCTTCTCAGCAATTTCTATTGCTCTTCTAACACCAAAACAAAAACCAGCATTTTTAGCCACTTTAATTTTTAACATATCTAAAATTCACCTTGTCTTTATATAAAAAAGTTACATTTTAGAAATCTCATCTAAAACTCTTTGCGATAAAATAACATAATCATTTTTAGTAAACTCTTTTGGTGGATATATAGGTTTTCCATATTTAATTTTTATTTGCTCAAATTGTAACATCTTATTGGTATTTTCTATTTTCACAGGGATTAAAGGGATTTGTGCATTACAAGCCACCATTCCAGGACCAGCCTTTGCCACACCTAACTTACCATCTTTTGAACGTGTCCCTTCAGGAAACATCAACAACAAATGCCCACTTTCTAACAATGAAAAGGCATGTTTCACCGCATTTACGTCTTGTCTGCCCCTTTTTACAGGAAAAGCATTTGTACGCTTTATCGTCCAACCAAAAATTGGTATATTAAATAGCTCTTTTTTAGCCATAAAGTATAGAGGCCTTCTCATAGCAGAACCTGCCAAAGGTGGATCGAAAAAACTCGTATGATTTGGTGCTATAATAGCGCCCCCTGTTTTAGGAATATTTCCCACACCTTCAATATCCCACCTATAAAACAATTTAAACATTATCCTAAACATTTGCCTGCCAAGTAAAAACAAGAATGTAGATTTTTCTCTTATTTGCATATATTTTTCAAAACCTCATAAAATCCTGAGAAGGAAATATTTACACAACTTGCAATCGTGAACTCCCAACAATTATATTCTTCCAAGTTATAACATTTTAAAAAAACATGTACGTTCAAGTTCTGCTGTTAATGGATATAATTTATTAGGCAAAGGGAAATCTATATCTTGGACCATTACCTCTCCTTTTCATACGTATTATACCATACAATATTTAGTTATAAACACTACAAGTTAATATCTCATAAATCTATTATTACGTTAAATTACGAATTTAGAAACAACCTCATTAAAAAGAAATTCATACCCTTTAGCAAATTTTATTACATTATTATCTTGCACTAAAACCCTTTCATCTATACATTTCTTAAGTACGTTTTGATAATACTTATTATTAAAATGTTTAATACTTACTCCTTCTTTTAAAAGTCTAAGTCCTAACATAATATACTCAAAAGAATATAATTTATCATCAATATATTCTTTTTCAAACTGAGCATTTAAACCTTTATTTACCAACTTCATATATTCTTTTATATTTTCAACATTCTTATATCTAATCCTATTTAAATAACCGCTTGCTCCTGCACCAATTGCAATATATTCCTTATTACGCCAATAATTTGTATTATGGAAAGACTCTTTACCACTTCTTGCCCAATTAGAAATTTCGTAATGGTTATATCCATTCTGCTCTAAAAATTCTACGCTAAAATCATACATATCTCTTTGAACATATTCAGACGTAACAATTCCTCTTTTATAAAACATCGTATCTTTTTCTATCGAAATAGGATATAAAGAGAGATTTGCACTGTTAAAACTTAAAACTTTTCTTAAAGCATTTTCCCAATCTTTTAGAGTTTGATGTGAAATACCGTACATCAAATCAATACTAATATTGTTAAAACCAACTTGTCTTACAAGATCATAAACATTACAAAAATTGTTAAAATCATGAACTCTACCTAACAAACTAAGAAGCCTATCATCTACAGATTCAAGGCCAATACTTAACCTATTTACATTATAATTTTTTAAAATAGTCAATTTTTCTAGAGTTGTAGAATCTGAATTCAACTCAAAAGTAAATTCAAAAAGTTTAGAAAGATCAAATTTATCATTTATACAACATAATAATCTTTCAATTTGTCTAGAAGATAAAACAGATGGCGTACCTCCGCCAATATACACAGAATCTAAAGCTCTGCCTTCAAAATCCAAACTATGTTTAATTAAAGCGCCTATATATTCATCTGCAAAATCTTCCTCATATCTAATTGAAAAGAAATTGCAGTAAAAACATTTTTGTTTACAAAATGGTATATGAATATATAAACCTAACATAGATTTTTAAAATAACATACATTTACACGTAATGTAAAATACATATTATCTCTTTTACAAACAATACGTATTTAAGCAGCTCCTAGGATATTTTTAATAGCATTAGTAGAAGTTTTAGTTCTACGTTTTGCATCTTCTATTATCCTATTAAACGATATCTTGTTTATCGAATCATTTAACACTGCTAAACTTATTGCTATTTCCCTTGTC
>JAITSL010000034.1 GCA_031287855.1 Candidatus Endomicrobiellum roisinitermitis | reverse complement strand
AAACCTATACACATCAAACCCGTGTATAGACTTTACACCAACATTCTTTGCATTATTAATATAAAGTGCATTATCATGCACATCATAGTTTTCTACAACGTCACTAGGCACTTCATAGTGCACGCCATACAGATTAACTTTAGGCAAACTTAGATCACTCTTAGATAAGATTATAGTATTATTAGCAACAGTAACCGTGGAAATATTACTACTTCCAGGCTTATAATCATTCGAATTCGAAATCATCAAACGCGCCGCATAAACATTCACATTACTCACATTATTATCACTCACATCACTACTAATATTTATGCTATTTCCTGACACAGATATGCTAGGAATATCAAATGCCGCCCCATATCCATTATACAAACTCACATACGCCCCGGACAACATATATGCACAAACGCTACTACTAATATTAACACTATTATTGTCCATATTGATAGGACTCCTAACTCTTATAGCATTACTTTCATCAGTCGTTGGATTAAGATACAAATACGCTCCATAAACAATCATAACAGTACACTGCGCATTAACATTAACAGTATTCCCTGACATAGTAATAGTAGAACTTAACATATTCCCTGAAGGCACAATATTTCTAATTGCACCACTTAACACAGAATACCCACCATAAATATTTACATCATTATTCATCCTAGAATTAATATTAACAGTATTATTATTAGCAGTGATATTATGTATAATAGCTACATCAGTAGCATCTCCAGCCACAGGACTATTAACAAACGGATAATTGACCCCTCCATAGATATAGCTATATACACTTACACTACTAGACACGTTGATGATATTGTTATTAGAATCATTATTACCACCATAACTACTAGGGCTGACATAGTTATAAGACCCACCAATCTTTATCTCACCATAATTAACACCGACATTTGTACTACCATTACCTGCAACACTAAACGTGCTATAAGCTACTATATTAATTGTCTGCCCTGCTACTCCTATACCTGGTATCAGCATAATCAAAAAAATTATATACATCACATACAACTTTTCTCTTATTGTCCCCATTTACTATCCCTCCCAATAAAAAATTACTAAGCTAGTTACTCCCAATGCTTTATCACTACTTTGACACCTATCTCCTCTCTTTTATTGAAACTCCCTATTACTACCCTCTAGTTGGTTGGTTGGTTGGTTGGTTTTGTTTGCTTGTTGTCTGGGTTGGCGACTTCTTATCCTTGTACATTTTATTCCCCCATTCTTGTTCCCCTCTTTCATACAACGTCTTATTATATCTTGCTTCTTTTATTATATTACCAACTTTATCACTCTTCCTTCAAACAACAATATTTTATAAAAAACCTTACACCTATTGAACTTTTTCATCCTCTCGGAACACTACACTTACTTTGCTCTACACTAAAACCTTATCTACCTTACTACACCTCTACATAAACTCTATAAACAAACTCTCCTTTTGCTATCATTGAACCTATACTCTATCAAATCTACATCTTATCTCTCTTTTCTCTCCAAACACTATTGCCAACAAGCTGGTATCATCTTTTTTATATTTCTCATAATACTTCCTTTCTCTTTTTTGTCCCATTGCTTAATTTAACATTTCTTCAAGCTTATTATCTTTGCTGTGCTTTATCCCTACTACCATTACCCTGTCCCCTTTCTTCAACACTACATCTATCCTTCCTTTAAGTGTATTACTGGATGTTTCTTAGACCAGTCCCATATATATATATATATATACAGCCCTTCAAATATCTCCTTATTCCCTTTAAAAGTGCTTATAAGTAACGACTTCCCAAATCTTCTTGGCCTTGATAAAAAATATATCCTTCCATTACTTATCAAATTATATATGCTCTGTCTTGCCTACATATATATCACCACTCCTACGTAATACTTCTAATGACTGTGCCCCTATTGGTAATCTCTTCATCTTTTTCCCTTCCATATTCTAATCATTTCTTACTTCATTTCTTAGTGTCTTTACATATTCTACATCTTTTTGTCTCTTTTAGGAAATTTGACTACATTTACTTTCCTTGATACATTCCTTCAAATATTCTCATTACCTTTTATTATATTAATTACTTATACACAATTATTCTTTTCTGCAAACACTGGTATTAAACAAATGCATAGATTTTATCTTCAACAAAAGAAGAAGCAAGGATTAATATATAGGGCAAAGAAGTACAAGTAAAATGTTTTAACAAAGCAGTAGATGTAGCAGGAGCTGAAATATATAGTAATAGTTTTAGGCAGACACCTTCATTAGAAATAAAGGTTATATATTCTCATCTTGATTTTGTATAAGTTTTTCAGTTATAGGAAATATTCTTTGCGCATTTGTATTATTCCTCATACCTTTTGTTACAAGGTAAACATATGGGACAAAAAACAATGCTAAAACTAAAGCAAAAGAAAGCCCACCAATAACTGCTATAGCCATAGGCTGGTTTGTAGACCCTCCTCTTTGTCCACCAAGTCCTATAGCAAGTGGTATAAGCCCTGTAATTGTAGTAAGAGTTGTCATGGTTATAGGTCTGACGTGGTGCACTGTTACATCTACAACATTTTTCTTTAAAACTAAAACGTCCGGTTTTTGGCCATTTGCCTTTTTTAGTTCAGCGTCATACATTATGTTAAACCTATCAACTAGCAAAATAGAAATATTTATAACGTTTCCTACAAGCATAATAAAACCCAACATAGAAATAGAATTTATAGATTGGCCAGTAACAAACAAAACAAGAGTTGCTCCAACAACACCTAGCGGAATTGCAGTCATAACTATTATGGGTTGAAATAAAGATTCAAATTCTGAAGCTAAAATCATAAATATAATTACAACTCCAAACAGCAAAGCAAAAGAAACTTGTGTTAAGGCTTCTTTCATAGCAAGCATTTCTCCAGAAATAACGCAATGAACTTTCTCATTATTATATTTGACATCTAGTATATCTTGTATTTCTTTTACCGCTTTTGCAAAATTGCCCCTAACGTTTGCAGAAATAAAATATGCTCTTTCCCCCTCAATTCTTTTTATAGTAGGCAATGTTTTTACAAACACAGGATCTGCAATTTGCTTTAGCTGTACAGTCATACCCCAAGGAGAATATGCTGTCATCTCCATTACTTTGCCAAGTTTGTCTCTATCTTCTAGACGCATCCTTACTCTCACATCTAATTCATCATCTTTCCTTTTAAGTTTAGTGGCAACAAATCCTTTTATAGCAGCCAAAGTCATAACAGAAATGTCTTGCGTTGAAAGGCCAAACATAGAAGAACGCTCTCTATCTACAATAATCCTTAATTCTGGGACTTCATCTGGAGGATCTAATTTTATACCGTAAAATTGAGACATTTTATTCATCATTTCACGTATTTTATCTGCAGAATTTTTTAAAATATCTAAATCGCTTCCTCTTACCTCTATCAAAAGTCCAGAAGCTGCTCCAACTCCAGAACCAAAAAGCCCTTGTTGAGTCATAAACTCTGTCTCTAGTCCTTTAATATTCCATTTTCTTATTTCATTTGAAATATCTGCTACTAAAGAATCCGTATCCT
Organism: Candidatus Endomicrobiellum roisinitermitis; assembly: GCA_031287855.1. GTDB lineage: Bacteria > Elusimicrobiota > Endomicrobiia > Endomicrobiales > Endomicrobiaceae > Endomicrobiellum > Endomicrobiellum roisinitermitis. The sequence continues at coordinate 65,334 of JAITSL010000034.1, read as the reverse complement.
GCCCTTCAGGATAAAGCATTCCTATGATTCTAGATTGATATGTACCCAAAGATTCTATAGATGCCACACCAGAACTGTCGCCTGTAGATCCTACACTTACCGAGATATTCTTGACTTCCTGGTATTTAGAAATTAAATTTTCTATCCTCTTTGACACTGAATTTGTTATTTCTAAGGGAGTATCTGGAGGTAAAGTAATATTTAAAACAAAACGACGTTCATCAACTTTAGGCATAAAAGCCTTTGGCACTAACATAAAACATACAACACCTACAACTGTATAAATTAAAACTATCAAAGTAACTTTACTCATACTATAATCCAAAACTTCCTTAAACATTGGAGCAAAATATTTATTAATTGTGTCCATGCCAGCAGTAATAGATTGTTTTGACAAATCTGTAGTAAGGCACAAACGAGGCACAAGAAAAAGAGCTGCAAATATAGAAGATATTAAAGAATATGTAATTGTTAAAGCAAGCTGTTTAAAAAGCTGTCCTATCATACCTGCAACAAAAACAAAAGGTATAAATATTGCAACAGATGTCAATGTAGAACTCATTATTGGAGCTATTAGACTTTTTGTAGCTTCGTAAATAGCTTCTTTTTTGGCCACATTTTTAAGTTTATGGAACGACATTAAAATATTTTCTAAAACAACATTAGAATTATCTATCACCATACCTATACCTACGGTAAGTCCCCCAAGAGACATAGTGTTAAGTGAAATATCACCAAAATACATAAGACTTGTTGTAGAACATAAAGCAACTGGTATAGCTATGTTAATTATTGTTGATGCCATAAAACTTTTCATGAAAAAGTATAGGAGTATAAATGAAAGTATTATACCCTGGATACCGTTTGAGTATAAATTTGCAAGGGATTTTTTAATAAAGTCAGACTGGTCTGATGTTATTCTAATATCTATATCTTCTGGAAATTTTTCTTTTATATCTTTTAATTTGCTACGAACAGCTTTTGATAAATTAATCAAATTCGACCCTGACTGCTGATAAATACCTACTGAAATATTTTCTTTACTATCATAACGAGAGTAGCCTTTTCTATCTCTTAAAGCTTCTTTAATTTCTGCAACATCTTTTAAAAAAACCACTTTACTACCAGAATCTTGAACTTCATTTTTAATTCTCTTAGAACTTCTAGCTTTATCTATATTGTTATCTGTTTTAGAAAAAGACAGATTAGCGATATCATCTACTGTTTGAAATTCGCCAACTGTTTTTACTAAATATTCGTGTTTACCTTCTTTGATTGTTCCTGCCGGGTAAGTTATATTAGCATTTTCTAACGATGTAATAATGTCTACCATAGAAACTTGATTTGCAAGCAACCTCCCTTTGTCTATTTCAATTAAAATTTCCTTTTCTTCTCCACCCCTAAGCTCAACTTTTGCAACACCTTCAACACGTTCAAGTTCATCTTTAATATTTTTTTTTGCCATCCTTCTTAATTCAGCCATTTTTATAGCTGAAGAATCGCCGCTTTTATAGCTTGCAGAAAGCATCATAGCCTCAACTTGAGTTGGATTATACTTTAAAACTACAGGATCTAAAGCATCCTTCGGCAAGCTTTCTTTTATCAAGTCTATTTTTTCACGTACATCCATAGCAGCAAAATCCATATTTGTACCCCAACGGAATTCACATGTAACTATAGACACTCCTTCTTTAGAATTAGAAGAAACTCTTTTTATATCCTTTACAGTACCTGCTGTTTCTTCCACCATTTTGCTAATTAACTTTTCTGCTTCTTCAGGACCAGCACCATCATATTTTGTAATAATAGTTATTTGAGGATATTCCATAGACGGAAACAATTCTTGAGGAATTCTTGTATAAGAAATTATACCTAAAAGGCCAATAGACAAAAATAGCATAATTGTCGTAACCGGTCTATCTACAGACATTCTCATTATACTCATAATGCTTCCTCAAAATTTTTTATTTAAATTTTTAATTTTGGCGGTTTTGGATCATCAATTTTTTTCCTACCAATCCCAGGAATTCTAAGTTGCTTCTTTTTACTTAACAAACTAAAAAAATTATTTGTTATAGGAATAGCAAACTTCTTCAAAAACTTTAAATTGTTTAACATGCCACGAAAACTATTCCTTGGATTTTCCATAAGGTAATAAGCAGTTGGAATAATTAAAAGTGTAAGCAGAGTGCCCGTAAGGGTCCCAAAAAGAACTGTTAAAGACATGGACCTCCACATTGACGCTGCATCGTCTTTGCTTAAAACCATAGGTAAAAGGCCTAAAGTCTTCATTAAAAATGTTATAAGTTCTGGTCTTAATCTTTCTTTACAAGATTCAAAAATTACTCTCAATATGTTTGTCCTACCAATTCTTCTTTTATTAATTTTATCTATAATAATAATGGAGCCATAAACAATAGAGCCAAATAAAATCATTACACCAATATAAACTCCCAAACTTATTGGCTTTTTAAAAACCCAAAGAGAAAATGCAACTCCTATTATACTTAAAGGTAAAGCACACATAGTAAGAAACGGCTGTTTGTAAGATTCAAAAATTGATGCTAAAACAAAAAATATCAAAATAACAGTTAAAACAATCGCTAAAATAAATTGCCCCTGACTATTAACTGTTTTTTCATAATCGCCTGAAAGATTAAAAGAATAGTCTTTAGGAAAACTCATATCTTTTAACGCTTGATTAATATCCTTAGCTGCTGTTGTCAAACCTATTTTAGCTCTATTTGCACTCACTTGTATAAAACGCCTTTTATTTTTATGCCAAATTTCTTGAGTAGATTTAACTTGTTGAGCTGTTGCAACCTGCCCAACACGAACAACTTCTCTTTTCGCATTAATAATAGGTAAGAATAACACGTCGTTTATATTTTTTACACTACCAGGGTTAAGTCTTGCTATAGTTTCTATTTGTTCTCCGTCTTTCCTATATTGTGTAGCTATTAAACCTCTAAGATTGGCATGCATTGTATTTCCAAAACTATTTACATCTAACCCAAACAAAGCTAATTTATGATGATCTACAAAAAGATTAAACTCCGGTTCATCTTCTCTCATTCTTACCTTAACATCTGTAAGTCCTTTAACTTGTTGTAATTTCCCAGACGAAGAAAACGCAAGTTGCTTTAAAGTATCGTAGTCTTGACCAAAAAAATCTATAAACATTTCTTTACTACCTGAAGTGTTTGAGTCTTGGTAATAAACAAATGCCGGAGAGTAATCTCCAAAAAATTTACGAAATTCATTTTTAAAACGTTCTGCTTCTTGGTAAACTGTGACTTCTATAAACGTATGTAATTTTTCTACTTTAGAAGAAACTCTTTTTACATCATCCCTAAAAGATAGTAACTTAGTTTCCATTTTCTTTACTATTTCATTTGAAACTTCTATACGCGTAGCGGGTGGAAATTGTATACCTATTCTAAACATATCTATATTGCCATAATCCATAAATTCAGAGTCTCTACTTTGAAGGATTTTCATAGAAAACAAAAAACATACAAACACTAACAACCAAACAAAAGTTTGTCTCTTAAAAACAAATTTTAATATTTTGATATATGCATGTTGGATCTTTACGTACCAAGTTTGAAACTCTAACTCAAAATTATTTTGATATCTATAAATTTGAGGAGGAACAAATATCATTGTACTTACTAAAGACGCTATTAATGCAAACGTAATTGTTAACCCAAAAGGCATATAAAGCTGCCTTATTTCTGGATCCAAAAACACCAAAGGTAAAAATACCACTATAGTCGTAACCGTTGAAGCAAAAATTGGTTGCCAAAGTTCTGCAGTCCCTTTAACAACAAGCTCCTCTTTAGTCTTATAAGTTTTTCTATGGTAATGAAAAGAAATATTTTCTATTACAACAATAGCATTGTCCATAACATTTGCCATACCCATAGCAAGGCCGCTTAAAGTCATAACATTAAAAGTCTGATTTGTAAGATGCATAAGAACTATTGACATAAAAAGACTTAAGGGTAAAGTTGTAGCAACTATTATTACATTTCTAATATTTTTCATAAATAAAAATAATATCCCTGCAAGTAATATTGCCCCAACTACTAAAGCTTCGCAAAGAGAATAAATTGCTTTCCCTATGTAATCTGCATCATTTTTTACAACGGTCAAAACAACGCTTGGATCTATTTCCCTTCTTAGTTTATCTATAACTTTTACAGCTTCATTAGCAGTGCTCATAGTGTTTGCTGCTGATTCTTTTTGAATATATAAAGATACTACAGCTTGCATATTAAGCCTAGAAAATGATGTTGTCTCATAAAAAGAATCTTTAACCGTACCTATATCTTTTATTTTTATTATTGAACCAGAAGGAGTAATTGCAATACCTGTATTTGCTATTTCATCAACATTATTATACTCTCCAGTAGCTCTAATTACGAAACTTCTGTTGTCTTGATCTATCGAACCTGCTGATATTGATATATTTGAAAGACTTATCTTCTGTATAACTTCAAGAATGGGAAGATTATAAGCTACTAGTTTAGAATTGTCTATGTTTATCAAAAGTTTCCTTTCTCTGCCGCCGCCAATTTCAATATTTGCCACTCCAGAAACTCTCATTAATCTCTCTTTTATAGTTTTTTCGGCTAAATTCCTAAGCTCTTCAGTAGAAAACTTTTTTGAACTCATAGCCATAATAATTATTGGAGAATCTGATTGTTCAAACTTTGCAATTATTGGTTTCTCGGTTTCTTTTGGAAGCAAGTGTTTTACTAAGGCAATTTTTTCACGTATATCTATAACAACAAAATCCACATCTATATTATTATGAAAAGTCATCATAATATTAGATTCTGACTCCTTTGAAGAAGAAACCATTTCGCTCAAACCACCAAGCTCAGAAAACACCTCTTCTAAAGGACGAGTTACATTTTTTTCTACTTCACTGGCAGCAATGCCACCTCTAAGACGCGTAATAACGCTAATCATTCCCGCTTTGGCACTAGGGTTTAACTCAACAGGAATCCTAGTAGCCATAACTGACGAAAACATTATCAGCGCAAAAACCATCATTAAAGTAGTTACTGGTTTTTTTATTCCTATATCAATCATACATTCTTTATTGTATCTTGAAAAATAATGTCCAGCTTACCCAGAAAGAGGCACATCCTCATCTTGCTCGACAGTTTGAAATTTAACTTTTATGCCATCAGAAAGTTGCCCTTGTGTTTCTACAACAATAAGATCTTCCATATTAAGACCTTGCAATACAACAGTTTGTTCTCCAACTTTATCTCCTATAACACAAGGTCTCATTTGAACTGTCCCTTCAAAAGGAACTGAGTCTGGAACAACTACAGGTATTAAAAACGTGGTGTCGTTTAAAGAAATCATACTATCTGTAGGCACTAACACTACATCTTTTAGTTCTTTTATAAAAATAGTGCCCCTTGCAAACATACCAGAACGCAAAAGCTTATCATCATTTACCACACTAATCTTAATATTTGATGTCCTTGTCCTTTCTTTAACAATAGGCGCAACTTCTATAATTTGACCTTCAAACTCTTTGTCTATATACGCATCACTTATTATTTTAACCTTCTGACCTATTTTCATTTTTTTTACATCTTTTTCTGGAACGTCAACTTCAAAATTTGTACCTTGCTCACTTATAAATTTACATACAACGTCTTGCTGAGTAACGTACTCGCCTGGTTTTACAATAATTTCTGCTAAAATTCCGTCACTTGGAGCAATAAGGGTTGTCTTTTTTAAAGTTAATTCAGCAAGATCCAACTCTGATTTTGCTGCTTTTGCTCTAAGCTCAGAAGATTCTATTTCAAATTTAGTTTCTGAAAGTTTGCTTGCCGAAAGAGCTTTCATCTTATATAAGTCTTCGTATACTTTATATTTTTCTTTGGCTGAAAAATAAGCAGATTCATCGCTTTTATATTTACTTTTAGCATAAGCTACTTTTGTCATGGCATCTTTTGGGTCTAAAGAGCAAATATTTTCACCTTGTACAATTTTGTCACCTTCTTTAAAGTTATATGCTGCAATTCTGCCATCTATTTCAAAACGCATATCATTTTCAACAGCGCCTTTTATTGATCCCATAACAGTATACTCATCGTTAAAATCTCTTCTGACTACATTCATTACTTTAACTTGTATCAAGTTTTGTGTTTGTTCTTGATTTTTGTTTTTCTTAAAAAATAACAGGTATGCACAAAGAAGTACAGATAACACAATTAAACTTATAACAACAATGTAAATATTTATCTTAGTTTTAAAAATTGGATACTTAGCTAATAATCTCTCAAAAAACAAAGTAACATTATCTATAATGAGATAAAAATAATACTTTAACTTTTCCAATTTATCCTCCATCCATATTACCTTAAAGGTGTTAATGTAAGCTTTTCCATTTCAGTTACAGATGCATAATTTTGATAAGTTGCTTTAGCGTAAGAAGCTATAGCTTCTGCATATTTCCAAGCTTCTTCCATTAGACTTACAGTTTGTACTTCGTAAAGTGCATTTTTCTTTTTCATTAACGCAAGCTTTCTTTCTCTTAAAGCTATTTCTTTTTTTAAAGTTCTTGCATTATTTAAAGAATTTAAATAGTCATTATATGCTTTTTCTGTATCAAGTCTTTTAGTTTTTAAAGTTTCAACATAATCTGCATTTGTTTGGCTAAAACTAACATCACTTTCCTTTGATTCAACAAAATATCCCAAATCGTCTAACAAAGAAAACTTTATATCTTGAGTTTGAGTATCTATCCTCTTACTAGCATCTATTATCGTTTTTGGATCAGTTTTGTCTTGCGTATAACTAGCCTCTAAAGAGTTGCCCCACAAGCCCCAAGAAAGCTTACCAACAACATTCCAAGAAGTTGTTAGATCAAGAGGTTGTGTAGTAAAAGCTTCTCCGCTTCTACCATAAAAACCTTCAATATAGAATTTAGGAATAACTTTAGAACGGTTTATTTTTATTTTCATCTCAGCCATTTCTGTTTGAATTTTTGCTGTCTGAACATCTAAGTTATTAGTTAAAACAAGGTCCATTAAGCTATCTAAGGTAAACGAAATTTCAGGCACACTATCTGACAGCATATCTAATGGTTGGACGTTTACATCTTTTATATCTATAATACCAACAAGGCTTACAAGTTTCTTTATTGAAAAATCATAATTTATTCTGGCCGCTTCATACATGTCTGTTATTCTATCTTTAAAATTTTCTGCTTCTAATAAGTCTAATTGCGAAATAGCTCTTGCTTTATATTCTTTGTTAACCTTATCAAAGAGTCCAACAACTATTTCGTGTGCTTTGCCTAAAGTTTGAGACTCTCTTTTTAATGTTAAGTATTCATAATAAGCTAACTTTATTTTTGAAAACAACTCTTCGCGAGTTTTTGTGTAATTATACTTAGAAGCAGTAACCATCATAGACTCGTACTCATAAGAACCTCTGGTTCTATAGCCCTCATATAAAGCTTGAGAAGCTTTTACTCCATAAGATTCTCCGATATATTCATAACCGCTAACATCAGTAGCCGTTGCAGTTTTACCTTTGGAGTTTGTATGTTGAATCATGACTTGTGGAAAAAGTGACCTTGCTGCACGAATAGTTCTTGACCTAGAAAGCTGAACTTGTTCATGTGCAGCCATTAATTTAGGATCGCGAGATTCTGCAATTTTCATACATTTAACAAGAAATGCATCTTCACAATATACAGATTTATAAGATAGGTATATTAGAAATAATACTGTAAAAACAAAAATACATTTTTTATAAAGTGTTCTTGTTCTCAGCAAATTTGTCCCCATTTTATCTAAAAATTAACAGACAAATAATAGTGTGAGTATATTAGTAACAGAAAAACTTGTCAACAAATATAAAAATGGTGGAGGTGGCGGGAATCGAACCCGCGTCCGAAAATGTTTAAATAAGACCGCTACAGGTTTAGTTCGGAATTATTTCTCGTTTATAGCGCTATTTTCGAACAGAACTACGCTATAAACCAGTACCGTTTAATTTTTATTTTAAGTTGACGGTACAAGCTACTTAAAACTAACCTGCTCTTGTCGTTTTATCTTCATAGCAGGTGTCAGAAGTAAAACGAAGCTACATTAAGCAGCTATTGGCATCGCGCCAAAACCCATAAAAGGTTTAACGCTTTGCATTGGAACGAATTTATCGTTGTTTATTTTTCGGTCGATTTTTACGGAGCCATCGACCAACTCCGACCTGCTGTCATTATTTATACCACTCCCGTCGAACCCTGTTCACCCCCAAAATATTATTTATTTCTTCTTTCCTTAAAAAAATCGCATAAAATATTTGCACATTCTAAACTTAAGTACTTTTCTTTTCCATACAAAATTTCTATTTGATGATTAAGTTTTTTATTATTAGCTATTTCAAAAACACTTTTACAAGCACCTGCTTTTATGTCAAATGCACCAAAAACAATCTTTTTAATTCTAGCGTTTACTAGAGCTCCAGCACACATAACACACGGCTCAATTGTAACATATATACAACAATTATCCAAACGATAATTTTGTAGCTTTTTTGCAGCTTTTCTTAAAGCAACAATTTCAGCATGAGCTGTAGGATCTAACGTAAAAATACATTTATTAAACCCTCTAGATACTATCTTCTCATTCTTAACTATTACAGCCCCTACAGGCACCTCATTACACTTATAAGCCTTGTAAGCTTCTTTTAAAGCTTGAGCCATAAAGTAAGTATCTACATCTTTTTTAATATCCAAGATGTTCTTCCAATATTTCTTTAATATCTTTTGGAATCCTTACAGGCTTTAAATCTTTATTTACAAAAGCATGTTTAGTTTTACCTATAACTAAAAGCTTTTCATATAACTTAACTTCATAATAACATGTAATACTTGCTGCTGTTACCTCATGTATTCTTGTTTCAACAATAATTACATCATCATATTTTGCTGGAGAAACATATTTGCATTCTGCAGTTAATACTGGAAGATAAAACCCTTTCTCTTCTAGTCCTTTATAATTAATGCCAATTTCTCTAAGGAGTTCTGTTCTGCCCCTTTCAAAATATCTTAAATAGTTTGCATAATATACCATACCCATTTGGTCAGTGTCAGCATAAGATATTCTCAAACTTAACTTGTTCATAAATATCTCCTAAAGCACTTTTACTATAATTATAATACATTTTTAGAATATTGTATCAAGAAGAGTTGTATATAAATTTAGTCTGATCTAGCTTAGAACCTTATCTACATCTACGTTACTAGAGTGATCCACTAAGGTAACTCCGACAAGATTCTAAACTGGACCAACCTTTGAAAATCATGTTATATAGCTAAGCACATCAAAATTGATTAAATAATCTATATTTTCTAAACTTAAGTCATGAACAGTAACTTATAAATCATTGAAAAAAGCAACCTGACTCAGATTTTAAAACAATGGAAGATATGTTTAAAAGTAACCATATATCACTGGTCATTGTTTGTGGAGCATCTTGTAGTAGAAAAATGGACTAAAGAAATTAAGGAAATAAGAAAATGGCTAAAAAATCTGATTTCTCAATAGCTAAAGCAAAAGCTTTAAGATTTGCAAAACTTGTTAAAAAAATATGCAAGTAAAACAAATATCTTTATTTGGATCATACGCAAAAAAACTAACCATGTTGACAGCGACATAGATATTGCTGTTGTTAGTGATGGTTTCACAAAAAATCAAACAGATAATATGTTAAAGTTAACGAGATTGCGCAGAGAAATTGACACAATGATAGAACCCCACCCTTTCTTATCTAAAGATTTTAAAAAAACTGATTCTCTTGTAAACGAGATAATAAAAACAGGCATTCGCCTAATTTAGTAATACTTATCTGCTCTTTAGAGTTTCCTCAAAATAATTTTCTTTATACTTCTGTAAATCAATAAAAAAGATTTTTTACCTGTCATTTTTCCTTTTCAAAATTCCCGCATAAACCTCATCTATATTATTTGTCAATGAGTCTTAATAAAATGATAAAATAAACAGAAAAGTAAATTTAAAGGCAAGATAATGAAAATAGCATATATAATTACTAGCATGGGCACTGGTGGTGCTGAAATTGTTACCATAGACATTGCAAATCGCATGTCGCGTATGCAAAATAAAGTTTTAATTTTATACCTTACAGGCAAAAACTCTAATCAAGACAAGATTGACAAATCTGTACAAGTTATAAGATTAAATATGACAAAAAGTCCTATTAACTTTATAAAAGTTCTATTTTATGCAAAAACAATTTTAAAAAATTTTTCTCCAGACATCGTGCATAGCCAAATGTTTCATGCAAACATTTTTTCTAGGATATTACGTGTTTTTTATAAGTTTCCATGTTTAATTTGTAGCGAACACAGCAAAATAATCGGAATTGGTACCATCTTTAGTCTCCGCCTTCGTCTATATCGCATTACAGATTTTTTGTCAGACCTAAATACAAATGTCTCAAAAGAAGCAACAGAATTTTTTATAAGACAAAAAGCTTTTAGCAATAATAAAAGTATACACATGTATAATGGTATAGATTTAAAAATATTTTACCCAAACAACAACACACGCAAAGACATGAGAAAACTCTACACCATTACTGATAACGAATTTCTTTTTTTAAACGTAGGAAGACTAACTTTAGCAAAGGATCAAAGAAATCTTATAGAAGCTTTTTCTTTACTTTGCAAAGAGCATAAAAACGTAAAACTAATGATACTAGGAACTGGAGAACTTGAAAAAGAGCTAAAAAGCTTTGTTTTACAAAAAAATGTTAAAGACTATGTTATCTTTGCTGGAAATAAAAATAATGTGTACGATTATTACAATTGCGCAGATTGCTTTGTGCTTAGTTCTGCTTGGGAAGGATTTTCTCTTGCCATAGTAGAAGCAATGGCATGTGCTCTGCCTGCAATAGCAACAGACGCAGGAGGTGTTAGAGAGGTACTTAATGATGATCAATTTATTGTGCCAATAAAAGATTCTTTGGCACTCTACACAAAAATGAAGTACATATATTCTCTTACAAATGAAAAACGCAAAGAAATAAGTAATAGGAACTTAGTTCAATCAAGAAATTTTGATATTGACTCTATAGTAAACAAATGGTTAAATATTTATAAGAATTTAAAAAATAACAGTTGTACCTGGTTTTCTACAAACCATAAAAACCACAGACATAAAAAATTTATAAAACACATGTATTATCATTGGCATAGGCATTGGACAGAAAAACACCGCATAAGGTTTAAAAAATTTAATTTAATTTTTCAAAATAATCCTAACATTAAACTAAGTACTGCAGTTCCTGGAGTATACAAATTTGCTTCGTCAAACAACAATGACAAAGGACTCAACCACAGACTACTAGAAATAGGTTTTATGCCAGGAACAATGTTAAGAGTCATTAAAAATACTGGAGAAAAAGGTAGCATATTATTAAAAATTAAAGGTTCAAAAATAGTTTTAAGCAATAAAATAGCAGATAAGCTTTTAGTAGAAAGGAATCATCATATATGTCCGGGAACAAAAGTATAAGTGTAGCTCTTGTTGGTAACCCAAACAGCGGCAAGTCAACAATTTTTAACAGTTTTACAGGGGCAAACCAACATGTTGGCAATTATCCTGGCGTTACTGTAGAGAAGATGGAAGGTACTATAAAGTACGACGGTTATACTATAACTTTTATAGATTTACCTGGAATTTATAGCCTCTCAGCATATTCTAATGACGAAATAGTAACAAAAGACTTTTTAATATACCAAAAGCCTGACATTATTATTAATATTATCGATTCTTCAAACCTCAAACGCAACTTATACTTATTTTCTCAACTTACAGAATTTTCATCTAGTATCATAATTGTATTAAACATGATAGACATTTTAAAATCTAAAGGTAAAGACATAGATAAAATTAAAATGGAAAATCTTTTAGGTGTGCCTGTCTTTACTACTGTTGCAAGTAAAAACATTGGAATAAGTAGCGTATTAAATTCAATAATAACAACTTTTGAAAACAATAAAATAAAAAAGCAAACTAGAGCCAAAGTTGACTACACTGATGTAATCAAAGAAGAGTTAAACAAACTAGAGCCTCTTATACCAACAAATTTAAAGTTTCCTTTACTCCCTAAATATTGGGTTTCTTTAAAACTTTTAGAAAATGATACTCAGACATTAAAACTAGTTGAGACTGCACAAGATAAAGATAAAATTTTACAACAACTTCAAAAAAGCACAAAACATATAAAAGAACACTTTAATCAAGCACCTGGCGTTATAATAGTATACATACGTTATGGTTTTGTAAGTTCTATTGTCAAAACAACCCTTAAAAATACAGCTAAAAATAAAACAGATATAACAGAAATTATAGATATTTTTGTATTAAACAAATATTTTGCTATTCCAGTTTTTGCTTTAGCAATGTATATGATTTTTAAGTTTACGTTTACTTTTTCTGATCCTTTAGTTAATATTTTTGATATGTTTTTTAAATGGTTTGCAAATACAGTAGCAAGCATTGTTCCATCTGGGCAATTAAAATCTTTACTTGTTGACGGGATAATTAGTGGGGTCGGATCTGTGTTAAAATTCTTTCCACTTGTTTTATTTATGTTTTTTGCAATTGCTTTTTTTGAAGATTCTGGTTATATGGCTAGAGCCACATTTGTAATGGACAAAATCATGAACCGGTTTGGACTTAGCGGTAAATCTTTTTTACCACTAATGCTTTCGACAAACGGATGCGCTGTGCCAGCCATTTTATCTGCAAGGAGTTTAGATTCTAATAAAGATAGACTAATAACAATGTTTATAGCTCCATTTATGATATGTGGAGCAAAACTACCTGTATTTGCTTTAATTATTGGAGCATTTTTACCTACAAAATATCAAATATTTACAATGTTTATAATGTATACCTTAAGTATCGTTATAGCTTTAAGTGTTGCAAAAATACTTAGCAAAACAATCTTGTTAAATGAAACTTCTCATTTTGTTATAGAGCTTCCACCATACCATATTCCAACATTTAAAGGACTATGCTTAAAAATGTGGGAACGCGGTTGGCTGTATGTTAAAAAAGCAGGCACTATAATACTTTTTATATCAATATTAATTTGGACAGCATTTGCCTACCCTAAAGCCCCCACAACTAAAAATATAGATAACAATGTCAAATTTGTATCACAAATAGATTATAGTTTTGCAGGTAGGTTAGGCACTTTTCTTGAACCTATTTTTAAACCTATAGGGATGGACAAGAATAGAGCTATAGCTTTAATATCAGGATTTGCAGCAAAAGAAGTAATAGTTAGCACATTAGGAACAATTTATTCTATAGAAGAAAGCAACTATCAAGAAAAATCTTTAAAAAATAAAATCAAAAATGATAAAAGTTGGTCACCGTTAAAAGGTATAACCTTTTTAATATTTTGTTTAATATACATGCCATGTATAGCTTCTGTAATAGTTTTTTTCAAAGAAACTGGTTCTAGCTATAAATGGCTTTTAGGAATGGTATTAGGAAACACCTTTTTAGCTTGGATTTGCTCATTTATTGCTTTTAACCTAGGCACTTTTCTAAAATTCGGTAGTGGAGCGGGACAGTGATAAAATTTCCATTAAAGCTCAAAAGAAAGCGTTTGAAACCATTGGGGAAAATATAAAAGGCAGCTTCTTCTACAAAGATATAGAAACTTTTAAGAGCTATTTGCATAATTTAACTGAAAATTCTCAACAAAAAACTCGTTCTGTGAGGTAGTTTAGATAAGGTTCTAAACTATTTATAGCCTTTATAAAATATGCTCACAAGCTTGTACCTAATATTGCGTTTTAAAGCACTGGCATGTCTAATGTGTATATAACTAAACAATTAGCTTAGTTGATTTTATCGCATAAATTTATTATAAAATGAATGTGTTTTATAAAATTTATTGCTTATTTGGAGGGACTTTCTGATGAAAAAAAACTGATATAATAAAGAAGGTAGCTTATGTCTCTGGTTTAGCTAAATGAGATGTAAACAAGGCAATTAAAGCTTTAGTTAAAGTAATTCAAACGTCTTTACAAAGTGGAGAAATAATTTCTTTGTCTGGTCTTGGTTCTTTTAGGGCAAAATCCCGAAAAGAAAGGTTAGGACGTAACCATAAAACAGGAGAAATAATGCCACTCCCTCCTGGTAAAAAGTGTCTTTTAAGCCTACTACCACTCTTAGAAAAATTATATAAATAAACTATAAAAAAGAATTTAAATACCATGATAAACATAAAACCCTCCAAAAATTTAGCAAAATTACCACCATATCTTTTTACAAAAATTAATCAATTGAAAAAAGAAGCGTATGATAAAAATGTAGATGTTATAGACCTTGGAATGGGAAATCCAGACTTGCCAACTCCAAACCATATTATTGAAAGATTGTGTGACACAATAAAACATCATAAAAATACACACAAATATCCTCAAGCTAAAGGAATACCCAAGTTTAGAAAAGCAATAACAGAGTGGATGGCTCGTCGTTTTGGTGTAGAACTTAACCCAGAAAACGAAGTTCTTTCATTAATAGGCTCTAAAGAAGGTATAGCTCACCTGTGTATGTCTTACTTAAACCCTGGAGATTACGTCTTAGTATGTGATCCGGCATACCCTGTACATTTTAATGGGGTATCTTTAGTTGATGCAAAAATGCATTTTATGCCCCTTTTAGAAAAAAATAACTTCTTACCTGACTTTACAAAAATTCCAGAAAGTGTTGCTAAAAAATCAAAAATAATGTTTTTAAACTATCCAAACAACCCTACTGCAGCTGTAGTAGAAGCTAACAATTTTTGGAAAGAGGCAATAAAGTTTTGTAAAAAATACAACATTTTATTAGTTTCAGACAATGCCTACTCAGAACTTACTTTTGGCCATTATTGTGCTCCTTCTATTTTTGAATTTCCAGAAGCAAAAGATGTTGCTTTAGAGTTTCATTCATTTTCAAAAACGTTTAATATGGCAGGATGGAGGCTTGGGTGGGTTTGTGGAGCAAGGCAATTACTTTATCCTTTAGAAAAATTTAAATCATTTTTAGATTATGGTGCTCCAATGTTTATACAACTTGCAGGAGTTGCAGCATTAAATGGCCCTCAAAGTTATGTACAAGAACTTTCAAAAATATACGAAAGAAGAATGAAAAAGATGGTTTTTGGTCTACAAAAATTTGGTTGGAATGTGCACCCCACAAAAGGCACAATGTACGTTTGGGCAAAACTTCCAGACAAAATGCTTAAAGAAGGGTCTTTAAATATTGCAGAAAAATTAGTAAGAGATACGGGAGTTGTTGTATCTCCTGGAATTGGATTTGGTAAACACGGTGAAGGATATATAAGAATGGCTTTAGTAACGCATGATAAAAGATTTCACGATGCGTTACTTCGTATAGGAAAATTTACAAAAAATTATAAAGAGTAACTTAAAGGAATTTATGAAAAAAAGGTTTATCAATATAGGCTTAGTAGGGTATGGAACTGTAGGTAAAGGTGTAGTAAAAATTTTAGAAGAAAACAAAAAGATAGCTTTAAGAAAAGTCGGCAAGGCTATATGTATAAAATCTATTTGCGATTTAAACCCAATAGACAAACCAGAACTTTACGTTAAAAACTTTAAAGATATTATAAAAGACCCTGAAATAGATTTAATAGTTGAGCTTATTGGTGGATATGAGCCAGCAAGAACAATAATAATAGAGTCTTTAAAAGCCGGTAAAAATGTTGTAACCGCAAACAAAGCAGTACTTGCAATATATTGGGACCAAATTTTTACAACAGCTCAAGACTGTCAAAAGTCAATATATTACGAAGCATCTGTAGGCGGGGTAATACCTGTAGTACAAGGTTTAAGTGAAGGACTTGCATCTGAAGAAATTTTAGAAATTAAAGGTATTCTAAATGGAACCACAAATTATATTTTAAGTGAAATGACAAAAAATGGAGTTTCGTATGAAACTGCTTTGAAAAATGCACAAGTTGCAGGATTTGCAGAAGCTGATCCTTCTTTTGATGTAAACGGTATAGATACTGCAAACAAACTTGCAATTTTATCTTCACTTGCTTGGGGAGGTTGGATAAAAGTTAAAGATATTTCTGTTAAGGGAATTGCAGATTTAAATATAGAAGACGTATTAATCACAAGAGATTTTGGGTACGATATAAAACTTATTGGCTGTGCGCAAAAAACAAAAAATGGTATAGATTTGTCTGTACAGCCATGCTTAGTAAATCACCAAAACGCTTTTGCAACTGTAGAAAATGAGTACAATGCAGTAATGATAACCGGAAAAGATTCTGGAGACGTTTTGTTCTATGGGAAAGGTGCAGGGCAACAACCTGCAGCTAGTGCTGTAGTTTCTGATATTATAAATGTTTCAAAATTTATCGTCACCAGTACTGCAGGGATAGTGCCGGATGTAATTTATGATAAAAAGAAAAAAATAAAAATTTTACCAGCAGGTAATAGAAAGGCATCTTATTATTTAAGATTTTCTGTGTTAGATAAATCTGGCGTTTTAGCAAAAATTTCAGGAATGCTTGGTAAGCATAAAGTATCTATTGCCAGTTTGTCACAGTCTGATATTAGTGGTAATGATTATGCTATAATTATTATAATTACTCACGAGGTTTGTCGTGAAAATATTGAAAGGGCTCTAAAGCAGATTAATGCGACAAAGTCTATAGTTAAGTCTAAGGCTGTTAAAATTAAAATAGAAATTTAGTTTAAAATGTTCTTTTGGTTATAAATGCTTTAATAAATATTTTTCTGCAAGCAGAAAAATATTTATTAAAGCATAGACTTATTCTTTGCAAAAAGTTATAGACTAGTAATTGTCACAAAATATCACATGAAGTAACCTCACAGGGCAATGTTAACAGGACTTTTAACAGCTCAAAAGTAGCGTAAGGTCGCAATATTTAAGACTTAATTAATTAAAATGTGCCAGATAGCCCTTTAATATCTCAACCATGTGCCATGGTTAGAAATAAAGTATCGTATTTACAAGAATAGCTACGATACTGTTATAATAGTTTTCTTTGTTATGTCACGTTTTACTCGCGGCTAAGGTATTTTTGCTGTAGCTTTTGAAGTTATTTTTCGCAAGAAACTTTATTCGTAAGCAGCAACATATGATATTAGTTATTATTTGAGGTCGTTATTACAAATATAGTAAGATAATACAGATATTTTGACTTTTTAGTAGAAATTAGGAGATTTATAAATGGACAGTTTGGCATTAGAGTTACTTGACAGAAAACAAATAACAAAAGATGAAGCTTTGAGACTTTTTGATCTAGATATTGAAGACTTGTTTTTGGTTTCATCAAAAATCCGCAAAAAATATAAGGGAAACAAAGTAAAAGTATGCTCTATTATTAATGCAAAGTCTGGGCAATGTAGCGAAAATTGCAAATTTTGTGCGCAGTCTGCATTTAACAAATCTGACGTAAAAGTGTACCCTCTTGTTGACACTGAAAAAATAAAAGAGATTTCAACAAAAGCTTTAGATACTGTTGGATGTTTTGGAATAGTTTCTAGCGGAAATTCCCTAAATGATAATGAAATTGAAAAACTTTGTGAAATGTTTAAACAGCATAAAAAAGTGTCCCACCTAGGAGTATCTATAGGAAGAATTTCTGATAAAAGTTTTAAAAAACTAAAAGAGGCTGGCATAAAAAAAATGCATCACAATCTTGAGACATCAGAAAATTTCTATCCAAATATTTGTTCTACTCACAGCTACAAAGAAAGGGTTGATACTATAAAAAGAGCTAAAAATTTTGGATTCGAGATTTGTTCGGGAGGTCTTTTTGGAATAGGTGAAAGTTTAAAAGATAGAATAGATTTAGCATTCACATTAAAAGAAATAGGCTCAGATAGTGTTCCAATGAACTTTTTTATGCCTATAAAAGGCATAGCTTTGGAACATTTGCCTGTAATGCACCCTATAGAAATTTTAAAAACAATAGCAATTTATAGAATAATCTTACAAACTCCTGACATTATGGTTTGCGGTGGAAGAGAAATACATTTAAGAGATCTTCAGTCGTGGATTTTCCAAGCAGGCGCAAACGGAATGATGACTGGAGGATACCTTACAACAACTGGCAGGGATATTATTACAGACAGGCAAATGGTAAAAGACTTAGATATGGAATTAGAAGCAGAATAATAAAAATATATATGTTACGGCCACCCAAGTCATTGAAAAGTAAATTGTAGATTAAAGCCTAAAACAACAAAAAAGGTAAAAGATTTCTCATAATCTTTTACCTTTACCTTTTTAATTACTCTACCACATTAACCCTGCAAGGTACTTTTGATCTACAAGTCCAGCGTCAACCCACGCTTTAATCATCTCACCTGTAGGTTCTACATCGTCATCAATTTTTAAAGTTAATTCTCTTCTTTCATTTTTAAATATTGTAACCTCATTAGTTCTCTTATCCCATAAGCCAACCAGTTGACTTTTATAGTACAAGTTCTTACTTATTATCGTGTCATTAATTGCAACATATAGGGCTTTCCCATCGATATCATACCAAGTTGTCTCATTGTTTAATTTATTAAAGGAGTACACTAGCTTTGACCCAATCCATCCATATTCAGTAACAACAGCGCCGGATTGATTTCTTGTATATTGTTGCTTACCATCTTCTTTGAAATAAGTTGTCTCTCCTGTTTTTTTATCTTCAGTTTTATCTAAAGACAAATTGCCATCTTTATCTTCTTTATATATATATTTAGTGATTTCCATACCTTCTTTATTTTTTACAACATCAGGATTTTGATTTTTGTCATAGTACGTTGTATTTCCATACATATCTATTTTTTTAGTTAACATATTATGTTCGTCATATTCATATTTTGCTGTACGATTACCTTCATAATCTAAATCGTAAACAGCTCTACCTTTATCATCAAAAACTGTCTTTGCTTTAGTCAGTTCATTAACAGTAGCAACCATCCTTTTTCCATAAGCATCATAAACATTTGTTTTAGTAAGGTTTTTATCTTTATCATACTCTTTTACAACTTGTCCACCAAGGCCTTTTTCTTTATATGATACAAGCTCTCCAAACTCGTTTCTAACCTCAACAACATTTGTACCTACAACATTTTTTTCTACTTTTTGAAGATTGCCTTTAGAATCTATAGTTCTAGACTGACCGGAAAGAGAAAAAGTAATACTTCCATCTTTTGATATGCTTAAAGCAAGAGTACCTGTAGTTGTGAAAAGTTGCCTATTCCCTGAAGAATCAGTTGCTTGTATAGGCTTATTTGGAAGAATAGAAAACATATCTTTTGGCTTTGCAAAATCAATTAAATCTTCAACTGTTCTGCCTTCAGGACCTATACTATACGGGTTTTGAGTAGAAGTAAGAGAGGCATACACTATAGTACTAAATAAAATTAAGAAAGATAATAATGATAATAAAGAATTTATCTTTTCCATAATTTTGCCTCCTGCTTCCTACTCATAATTATAACAAACCCAATAACAATACTATTATACAAAGATGTGAAAAATATAAAAACGTCAACAAACAGAAAATTGTATGATTAAGTGTGCTCATCCTATTTTTGCAATTCAAAATTTAAAACACTAATACTCATTCTTACTGGATTGCCTGCTATAGTTGTCTTTTCAGCACCTTCTTTTAGTTGTGGAGCTAAAATATTTCCAAAAACAGTAGCTCTCTTGTTTAGACTTTCTTTGATTTGTTCAAGTTTATCACCAACTAAAACATAGTAAAGACCATTATCACCTTTTAGATACACTAATTTTTTTGCCGTATCTTCTTTAATTACACCTTTAACTTTAATCATAAATTCTGCTGTTGAGGAAGTTATAGGATTTTGCATTGATTTGGGAGGCCTCATATATTTGGCTATTATTACTGGACCTACTGCAACCAAAATGGCTAGTACGGCAATTATTACTCCTAGAACAATCCACTTCTTTTTTGTATTAGTTGACGGTGTGCTTGTTGATGGCTCCATAATAAAATGCCCCCCCCTGGGTAATTAATATAGAACTTCTTTTACGCGCTCCTTAATTATAACATTTTTTTACTTATTTTCAATATTTTTTTTAACTATTTGAGAAATACGCTTACTGTCAGCTTGCCCATTTATAGCAACAATAGCTGCTTTCATAACTGCGCCAAAACTTTTATCTTGAGACTTGCTATACACTATTTTAATTTTATTGAACAACTCTTCATCAGAAATCTCTTTAGGGAGGTATTCTTCTATAAGATGTATTTCGTTACGTTCTTTCTCTACCAAATCATTACGACCAGCTTTTTGAAAACTTTCTATAGATTCTTTACGTTTTTTTAACTCACTCCTTAAAACCTTTACAACTTCATTGTCATCTATTTTTATATTTTTCATATCGCGAATATTTATTTCGTTTAAAATTCCTCTTATAACATTAAGTTTTTCTAATTCTTTAGACCTCATATACTTAATTAAATCTGATTTTAATCTTTTTATCATTTCAGTATCAAGCATTTTGTTTTCCTCTCACTAGAATATACCTACACAGTTGTATCATTATATAAAATGAAATCAAATTTGCCAACATAACCTCTTTTTGTTACAATTTTGCAAAATTTATATTATATGCCCGATGGTGTAATTGGTAACACGTCTGCCTCTGGAGCAGAAGTCTCCTGGTTCGAGTCCAGGTCGGGCAGTTAAATATCTGAACTTACATCTGAAATTATTTGTGTTATATTAAGCACACCCGGTATGCTCCTATCTTCGTTCCCAGGGGTTTTTTTGTAAGGATAAAAGTATGAAATACACTAAGTCACCTTTGACTTACCAACAACAAAAATAACTTTTGATTTCTGGCGTAGTTGTCACCGATTAGAAAAACAGATAAAAAAGATAGACTATCACTTAAATGATACAATGGCAAGTAAATAAACCAAGATTCTTAAAAATGGGAAAGAGCAAAATGAATATAATTACAATTTCTTTAGTTGTAAATAATCGCTTGCCTTTTGCTATGGAGTTTTTATCCTAAGTAATGATAGGTCCTTGACTTTAACGGAAATTTGGGAAATATTCTTGACATTTACTCAAAAATGCTTATGATAAAAGTGGGCAATGTAATTCTCGAATTTGTAAAAATCTAGAGGTTTGAGTATGTTAATTCAAAGAAAAGAATATTTGGAATTTTTGCAACTTTTCAAAGATAAAAATTTAATAAAAATAATTTCTGGTATAAGGCGTGCAAGAGAAGCAAATTATTTCTATAAATTTTGAATCACCTGAATATGACGAAATTTCCTGGAAAACGCTTTATTTTCAAATAAAAGAGCAACTTAACCCAAACAAGCGAAATTATGTGTTTTTAGATGAAATACAAAATGTAGAAAAATTTGAAAAAGTCGTTGACGGCTTGTATATTTTGAAAAATGTTGATTTATATATAACGGGTTCTAATGCATATTTCATGTCTGGAGAGCTTGCGACATATCTGTCAGGACGATATATAGAGTTAAAAATGCTCCCCTTATCTTTGAGAGAGTACAAAGAAGGCAATCCACCAAATTTGAGCAAAAATGAACTATATCAAAAATATATCACAAAAAGCTCATTCCCTTATACGCTTTTTATTGCTGATAAGGCTATTTCAACTTATTTAAAAGATATTTATAATACCATTTTTTTGAAAGATATTGTGCAACGATACGGGATTTTAGATGTTTTGGCGTTAGAAAGCATATCTAAATTCATGCTTGATAATATTGGCAATCGTTTATCATCAAGAAAAATAGCAGATACTTTAACTTCAAACGGACGCAAGATAAATTCTAAAACAGCAGAAAAATATATGCAGGCACTCCGGGATAGCCTTTTGTTTTATGAAGCGAAACGATATGATATAAAAGGCAGACAACATCTGAAATTTTATGAAAAATTTTATGTTGTAGACTGCGGAATTAGATATTCATTATTAGGCAAAAAAGCGTTTGCCCATGGGAAAGTTTTAGAAAATATAATATACTTAGAACTGTTGCGTAGAGGATATGATGTTTATATTGGCAAAATTGATGATTTGGAAGTTGATTTTGTAGCGTTTAGCAGTAATGGCGTGCAATATTACCAAGTTGCTTTGACACTAAGAGATGAAAAAACTTTATTGCGTGAATTAACTTCACTCGGAAATATCAATGACCATTACCTAAAGTTTTTGTTAACTTTAGACGACGATCCTATCATGTATCATAATGGAATTAAGCAAATAAATGCCATAGATTGGTTATTAGAAAATCGTGATAATAAACACGATTAAACAACTGGTTGTAAAAACTCAAGATTATCTTTTTGTGATTGCAAAATATCTTTATGAATTACAAACGCAAACTAAGTTGAAAGCATAAAGAAAAATTTAAATAATTCTAAATTTGAGAATAGAGGTTTACCATTTCTATAGCGTTCATTGCAGCTTCAGAACCCTTGTTTCCTGCTTTTGTTCCAGCGCGTTCTATAGCTTGTTCTATAGAATCTGTAGTTAAAATGCCAAAAATTACAGGAATTTTGCTATTAAACCCTACTAGAGCGACACCTTTTGAAACTTCTGCACAAACATAGTCAAAATGAACAGTATCTCCTTTTATAACGCAACCCAAACAAATTACAGCATCAAAATTACAAGAATCTGCAATCTTTTTTGCTACAGCTGGAATTTCAAAAGCCCCAGGAACCCAATAAGAAGAAATGTCATTCTCAGACACACCATGTCTTTTAAGAATATCTTCTGCCCCTTTGACTAATTTGCTCGTTATAAACTCATTAAACCTAGAAACAATTATTGCAAACTTTTTACCTTCAACTTTAAATTGACCATTAATAATTTTCATATTGTTTCTCCCATTCTACAAACTTACATATTTGAAGTTAATTAATATTCAACAAATGACCTAATTTTTCTTTTTTAGCACTTAAATATTTTATGTTAGACTTATTCGATTCAATCTCAATAGCAACTCTCTTTGCAATTTTTAAACCATACCCTTTAAGTCCAACTATTTTTTTAGGATTATTTGTCATAAGACGCATGCTTTTTATGCCAAGTCTTGCTAGTATTTGCGCTCCTATACCATAATCTCTTAAATCAGGAGCAAAACCTAAAGCTAAGTTTGCTTCAACAGTGTCCATACCTTGCTCTTGAAGAGCATATGCTTTCAATTTATTTACAAGTCCCATACCTCTTCCTTCTTGATGCATATACAAAACAATACCTTGTCCCGCTTGTTCTATAGCAGTCAAAGCTTTTTCTAGCTGCTGACCGCAATCACATCTTAAAGAATGAAAAATATCTCCAGTTTCACATGAAGAATGCACTCTTACCAAAACGTTTTCTTTCCCTTTAACATCACCTTTTATTACAGCTAAATGAGAATTCCCTGTTATTAAATCCTCAAACAAAGTTAACTTAAATTCTCCAAATTTTGTTGGCAAATTAACACTAACAACCTCTTTTACAACAATTTCCTTACTACGTCTATAACTAACAATTTCTTCTACTGTTACAATTTTAAGTTTATGTTTTTTAGCAAACTTTCCCAAAGCTGGCATTCTTGCCATAGTTCCATCATCATTCATTATTTCGCATATTACACCAGCTGGATAAAAGCCTGCCATTTGCGCTAAATCTACAGCAGCTTCAGTGTGACCAGTACGCGCTAAAACACCACCTTCTTTATACCTTAAAGGGAAAATGTGCCCTGGTTTAGCAAAATCATCTGAGGTAGTTGTTTCATCTATAAGTTTTTTTACAGTTAGAGCCCTATCATAGGCAGAAATGCCTGTGGTAGTACCAACTTTATAATCCACAGATACAGTAAACACACAACCTTTTTGTTCTCTAGAAATATTGACCATATCATTTATTTTAAGCTTTTCAAGCCTTTCCTGTTTCATTGGAACACAAATAAGACCTCTTGCAAATTTTGCCATAAAATTAACTTTTTCAGGACTAATTGTTTGCGCTGCACAAACCAAATCACCTTCATTTTCTCTATTTGGATCATCTACAACAATTACCACCTTACCAGCTTTAATTTCTTTTATTGCACTCTCTACCGACGTAAAAGTTTGTTTCTTTTTCATACTAAATAAATCCATTTCCTTTTAACATTTCAATTGTAAAATTATTTGAATTTTTATTTGTAAATTTCTCTACATATTTTAAAAGTATGTCCACTTCTATATTTGCTTCATCATTAGTCTTTTTAAAATTAAAAATTGTGCTACTAAATGTTTCAGGTATAATAAAAACTCCAAAACCAAAATCATGCACACTTGATACTGTAAGACTGACACCATCTATTGCTACAGATCCTTTCTCTACAATATATTTAAGTAACTTTTCTTTACAATTAAAAAGTACTTGGTAAAAATTGTTAATTTTTTTTATATTCTTTATTCTTACTATACCATCAACATGGCCACTTACAATATGACCTCCAAGTCTTGACGAAAATGTTAGAGCTCTTTCCAAATTTACTTTTGAACCGTTTTCTAATTTTGAAAGCGTAGTATTTTTGTCTGTATAAGGACTATAGTCAGCAACAAAACCACCTACCTTTACCGCAACAGCAGTTAAACACACTCCACTAACCGCAACACTATCACCTTTTGCTATATCTTTCAAAGGTGTCGTTATTTCTATCTGAGAACTAAAAATATTTTTTACTAAACCAACATCTTCAATCAACCCTGTAAACATTTTTAACCTTTAGATTTATCAATTTTGCCTGTTATAAAAAAATCAACACCTATTTTTTTTACTTGTATTTTTTTTATATTTATACTTTCAGATATAGTTTTTACTCCTTGACCACCAACAACCGGGATTGATGATTTTCCACCTATTATTTTAGGAGCAACAAAAAAGTATATGTCATCTACAACTTTTGAAAACAGCGCTGAAGAAATAATCTCACTGCCACCTTCTATTAAAATTCTTTTTATTGAAAAAGAATTTAATTTATCAATTATTAAATTAAAATTTCTTTTTGACGCTTCAATATTTATCGGAACAAGAACTATTCCTTTCTTTTTAAAATGCTCTGGAATTTTTGAAACATTTTTATCATAAAAAATTATTGTACTTGCCTTATTATTAAACAGCTTATAAAATTTTGGTAGTTCTAAATTAGGGTCTATAACAACTCTAACTGGATTTCTTAAATTCTTATTGTGTGATGTAAGCAATGGATTATCTCTAAGCGCTGTGTTTTTGCCAACTAAAACAGCATCATATAAAGACCTCATTTTATGTACTAAATTTCTTGACTCTTTAGAAGTTATCCATTTAGAATCATATTTTCCAGTAGCTATCTTACCATCTAAAGTCATAGCAACTTTAACAGAAACTACAGGGCTTACTTTTAAATGCCTCAAATAATCTTTTATTAAAACTGACGACTCTTTTTTTAAAAGCCCTTCGTACACTTCTATACCATTTTTTTCTAAAAAACTTTTTGTATTAAAATTTTTTTTATCTTTAACAGCATAAAAAACTCTTTTTATTTTGGCATTTACAATTGCAAGCGAACAAGGTGGACGCTTCCCGTAACTATTGCAAGGCTCTAAAGTAGCATACAAATCAGCACCTTCAGCATTTTGCTCTGCACTTTTAATAGCGTTTATTTCAGCATGCTCTCCACCAAAATATTCATGCCAACCCCTACCAACAATTTTGTTGTTTTTGACTATCACACAGCCAACTTGTGGGTTAGGAAAAACTTTATGTTGACCCCTTTTTGCAAGATCTATTGCTACCTGCATATATATATTGTTCATAAAACAAAAAAAACCTCAAAATATTATTTTCGGGGCTTACAAGTTTATTGTATCTTCTTTTATCCGGACTAAAGCAATAATAATTAATTACAATCTGCACTTTATAGCGCAAAATCATTTAATAACACTATTATCACTATCACCATCGGCACTAGATTTACACTAGTTCAGTCTACACAAAAGTGTAGAGTCGCAGGCTTAAAAGAAAACTCTTTATTACTGCCGGTAAGGAATAAGACAAATGCCTTTCACCTTCCCCGAAGACTAACGTTGAATTGAATAATTTTATTTATTTTTTATATATCAGTCAAGTTTTGTTTATGATAGTTTTTTTATTTGAGTTTATTTAGGCACGTTGATAAAAGTTGACTGGTTGAGTTGTAAACTTATAACTAAAACCAATATTGCCATAATAGCCGTTTTGATTTTTAGAAAACTGACCGTTTAAATTTAAATAAACACCAAAATTTTTTGAAATATCATATAAAATGCCAGCACCAACAATAGCATTTGCTACATCGTTTTCTATACCCTTAATAGTCATATTTTGTATGCCATTTTTAAATGAGCTACTAAATTCCCCTTCTTTACCATAAAACAATAAATCAGTTTGAAGTAAAGCATACCATTTAACACTACTATTTAAACCATTATTTATTCTAATACCTAAAGAAGAGTTTGCCCTGCTATAAGAACCTTCTAAAACAATCAAACTTGCGTCTCCTGCGCCAGATTCAAAAAATTCATTTCTGGTAACATAAGAATAATCCATACCAACAAACGGTTTTATACAAAAATTATCACTAGCATAATAATTATAAGCAACTTCTACTGAAGAGTTAAGACTATATCCCTCAAAGTCTGCATTAGTATTTCTATTTAAATAATCTATATTTCTAGAAGCCAAATAACCTTGCCTTGCACCAACAATAAAAGCTCTAACTTCAAAATTGTTTTCAAAAAATCCAGACCAGTAACCACCAAAATTGTATCCCTTAATATCAACTTTATCACCGTTTTGTTTTGATTTTATGTCACTATAGCCTAAAGTTATACCAAAAATTCTAGTATCTTCTCTTAAAGTATCAAAACCTACTTGTACACCATTAGTCAAAATATTAAAATCCCCGGGAGAGTTTAACATACCTTCAAAATTATTTTGAACATTACACCCTTGCACCCAAACATTTCTTTTATAAAAACTATCGTTATTAGGGAAATAACTTCTATCTAACCTAGACAAAATATTATTTTTATATGTATTAATAGCAGGCAACACTATAGCGTTTGCATAAATATATCCTGACAAATTAAGTAAAGCATCTTTTTTGTCTTGAACTCTTTCCATTTTATCTATTAAATCTGCAATGTAGAACAAATCATTTTTAGCTTTACCATAATTTTCATCTAGGCAAAGAGCAACCTGCCTTTCATTATTTGCTAAAGTGTCAATATCATTTAACTCATTAACATAAACGTTAAGGTCAACAGATTTCCAAGAACTAGGATTATTAGTATCATAAGTTATATAAGAATTAACCCTGGACATCACATTACCCTGAGCATTAGTATTATCTACTAAAATATTACCTTGAGAATTTTGATAAGAGGAAACAATATTATACGTTACAGTCGATTTATTTATGCCAACAAAACTTATCTTAACTCTGGTATCATTTAAATCAGCAAAATTTACAATAACAAACTTATCTACATTATTGTCTTGCAAATCTAAGTCATAATAAAATAAAGCTTTAGACTGTAAAGTAGACACTTCTATTACATAATCCTTCTTTCTTCCTAAATTAATAGTACTAGATGATGAAAAAGAAACACTATTACCTTTAAAACCTGAACCTTCACCAAAGTTTAGACTACCATCTAACATGTTAAAAGTTGTTAAAATAAAATCACCGTTAAGGTTAAGGCTCCCATTCCCTATCTTATTGATGACATCGTTACCAACATCAGAACATCTTATACCACCATTTAAAGTTATATTGCGCAAGTCTCTTACATCCAAAGTTAAAGTGTTTAAAGAGGCAGCAACAGAATGTCCTCCCATATAAATATCGTTCCTTTTAGTTTCATTTCTTATAGCCATAGTATTACCACTAAACAAAATATCACTATTAACAGCCCCTATGTAAGAAAACGTACTATCGTACACATAAATTGCTCCACCTTCTTGAGAAGATTTGTTGTTGGTAAAAGAGGCACCATCATTTATTGTTATACCTTTTGAAAATATTGCTCCACCTCGAGAGGATGTAGTCTCATTGCCTGATGCAGTAACATAAGATTTAAAAGATACATACCCCGCACTAGAACAAATAGCTCCACCATTGCCATCTGACTTATTGTAAGAGATTGTAACATTACTACTAAACTCTACGTTATTTAAAGCAAAAATAGCACCACCAGACCCTGAGGCAGTGTTACTTGTAAGTTCAACAGGAGCAAAAGCTGACTTAAATGCAACAGTTCCACTTGAATAAATAGCACCACCATCACGAGCTTGCCCAGAAATTTTATTGTCTATTAAATAAGCTCCACCATTAAATGTAACACTGCCAACAACACATACAGCTCCACCATTAAATGCAGCTGTATTAGAAACAAATGCTATTGTTTCTGTAGGATTAGAAAACCAAACATTTCCTGCAGCATAAACTGCACCACCACAAGCACTGGAAGTGTTTTGTTCAAAAAACGCTACTCCTTGCAAATTAAAATTAGCAGAATTTATATATATTGCTCCACCACCATTATTATCAACTGAAAGCATATGTTTGCCGTTTTGCAAAGCAATACCATTTATTGTTACATAGCTTTG
This sequence comes from Candidatus Endomicrobiellum roisinitermitis, assembly GCA_031287855.1. GTDB lineage: Bacteria > Elusimicrobiota > Endomicrobiia > Endomicrobiales > Endomicrobiaceae > Endomicrobiellum > Endomicrobiellum roisinitermitis. The sequence continues at coordinate 36,586 of JAITSL010000034.1, read as the reverse complement.
CCCAGTATCAAAATTAAAAAACTTATTGTTGTTAGAAGCGTTTAAGCTCCTTTTAATACTTTGGTCTGAACGGATAGTAACATCATCGTTAAGTGATTGTAGTGAAGAAATGTCGAAATTTCCAAAAAAAACACCTGGGTTGGAGTTTGTTATTTGAGTCCACTTAGAATTATCGCTTGCATCACTTTGAGTTATGAAATTCACATCTGCATAACAATAAGAAAAAGTACAAAAAAGCAAAATAATAAATTTCATTACTTTTAACCTTTTCATGTTCAAGAATTGTATACAATATTTTTTGTTTTGTCTACAGATTTAGAGTTTCCATAGCAGTCAAAGCAAGTAAAGGGGTCTAGTTTATAATCTTATCGGAGTTACCTCAAAGAGCGGCTTATGAGCAATAAACATTTAATATTTCAAATTAGCATTGTTTGAAGCAAAATACATATAAGTCTTTATTTGTCTTACCATTTTGCTAGTTTGCTAATTTGATTAAATGTTTATGTGCGATTGCTCTAGTAACGGAGATAAGATTATAAACTAGACCAACTTTGATTTGTTTTTAAAATAATGGTCTATCAAACAACAAATTACTACAACTTACTTGTTATATTATCAAATTTATCACCTAAAACTATTTCTAAATAACTCTTTTTCACTAAAACCCTGCACTTAAAAAATTAATCGCAATAGGACCAAATATAACTATAAAGATTGTAGGGAATATTAACAAAACTAAAGGTATAAGAATCTTTACAGGAGCCTGATAAGCTTTTTTTTCTGCGTTAGAGTAAATATCATTTCTTAAAGAATTAGACAAACGCTTAAAAGATTCCGCCATACCAGAGCCTGAATCTAAAGAAGTATTAATTATCCTAACAAAAAAAGAAAGTTCCTTAATATCTGTTTTATTAGCCATATCGTAAAAAGCAATTTTTTTATCACATCCTAAAGATATCTTTGATAAGGTGTTTTTAAAATCTAAAATTAAAGGACCTTCCATTATTTGGATAACTTTGTCACACGCTATATAAAAGTCTAATCCAGAAGCCAGCATAATCGAGAGCAAATCTGCTACGTCTGGAAGTTGCTTTAAAATAAGTTCTTTTCTCTTTCTTAATTGCTCTTTAATTTTTATAAGAGGAAGAAAAAAGCACAACAAAGCAACCAAAGTAACAATTAAAATATTAACGCTTATAAATACCGCACAAAATATGGCGCCAAAAACACCAGATAATATTTGCAACACTAAAAACTGGTAAGGGGCAACCTCTTTAATATCAGATTTTATAGAATACAAATTTGATTTAATATTATTAATATAATCTAAAAACTTTTTGTTTTTGATATATTTAAACCAATATTCTAATTTCGATGCAATATTAAAAATAAAAAACATTACAATATTTTTATTTTGTTTTTTTTCTATATAACTTTCTACTTTACTAGCTTTTTTAACTTTAGATATTTTATCGCATACAACAAAAACAAAAGAAAGCACAAAAATAGCAAAACTTAAATAAAAAAGTATTATCATTAAAAATCTATCTCCGTCATTTTTCTTATTACAAAAGAACCTAAAGTAACCATAAAAACAACTATTAAAAGTAAAATGTTACCACTTGTAGTAACAAACAACGATTGTATCATGTCAGGTTCTATTAAGTACATCATAAAAATTATAATAAAAGGAATCAAGCTAACTATATTACCTGAAAGTTTGCCCTGAGACGTCAATGCATTTATTTTGGATTTAGCCGCAATTTTTTTAGACACTAATTCTATAATTTGTTCAAATATACCTCTTAAACTTGCACCTGTATCTTTAGATATTTTAATTGTATTTAACATGAACTTAAATTCTTTATTACTAGTTTTAGAAGATACTTGCTCTATTGCTTCATCAAAACTTAAGCCTAACGATATAGATTTCGATATTCGGGCAAATTCGCTTTTTATAGGCACTTTAAGTTCACTTTCCACATCAAATATAGCATTTGCTATAGTCCGCCCTGCACTTAAAGAATTCTTTATAATAGTTAAAGCTTCTACAATTTGTGCATCAATAATGTTTGAAGTCTTTTGTTTTTTTAGATAACTTAAGTGCCAATCAAAATAAACACACAAAATACATAAAATGACAGAAAAAACAATATTTTGCATTACGATAAAAGATATAATAAGTACACTAAATAAAAAAATAATCTTTTTTCTTTTAAAAACTAAACTTTTAAAATTTGACCTATTGTTAAACTTTTTATTCTGTATTAGATTAATATTTAAAATAAAATACATTAAACAAAATATGCATACAAACATAGAAAACAAAAATAAAATTTCTTTCATTTAAAGCACTCCATATTTACATTAATCCCATTTCGATAGGCACAATTAATGAATTCTGGGATATAATCACAAAACACAAAATCTCCAGCAACAACATTATTATCAAAAGATTTTTGAACATATTTAAAAATAGGCTTTATTTCATATATCTTATCACCGTTTGTTCTATTTATTTGAGAAATTGATGATATTTTCCTTGAACCGTCTTGGTATCTTGAAAGTTGCACAATAAGATCAACAGCAGATGTAATTTGTGCAATTATAGACTCTTCAGGAATTTCTATCCCAGACATAAAAATCATTGTTACAAGTCTAGAAATAGTATCTTCAGGAGAGTTGGCATGCAAAGTAGCAAGACTGCCTTCATGTCCTGTAGACATTGCTTGTAACATATCCAAAGCTTCTCCGCTGCGACACTCACCAACAATTATCCTATCTGGCCTCATCCTTAAAGCATTTACAACAAGTTTTCTAATGTTTATTTCTCCTATACCTTCCTGAGATTTAGGTCTACTTTCAAGCCTTACAACATGCTTCTGCTGTAAGTTGAGCTCTAAAGAATCTTCTATGGTTATTAGTCTTTCATTTTCAGGAATAAAAGAAGAGATTATGTTTAGCAAAGTAGTTTTGCCTGTACCTGTACCACCAGAAACAATAATATTCTTCTTTAACAATATAGCTGTTTTTAAAAATTCTACCATTTCTTTACTTATGCTTTTTGAAAAAAGCAAAGAATCTATTGAAAGTTTATCTTTAGAAAATTTCCTTATTGTTACAATACTACCATCTAAAGATATAGGACTTATCACAACATTAACCCTAGACCCATCTTTAAGCCTAGCATCAACAATAGGTGAAGCTTCATCAATGTGCCTTCCAACTTGACGAATTATCCTATCTATAATTATTTTAAGATTTGCTTCACTTGAAAATGACAAGTCTGTTTTAAATATTTTTCCGGATCTTTCAACAAATATATTATTATAACCATTTACCATTATTTCTGTAATTGAAGAATCTTCTAGCAAATCTTCTAAAATTCCAAGACCTGATATTTCGCTACAAAGTTCTTTATTTAACCTATTTAAAATTTCTCCTGGTATATTTAAATTATTAGTCTTTATTATTTTAAACATGATAGTTCTTATGATATTACGTAATTTTTTCTCATCTTCTTCCTTAGAAAATTCTTTCATTTCTTCTAAAAGCATCTTCTGTATATTGTTTTTAAGCTCTATAAAAACATTTTCATTTTGGTAGTAACTAATACTAGATGTGTCCTCACATTTTGTTTGCAAAGAATTTAAAGTTACAATTTTTTCTAAAGCTAAAACATAAGAATTTGATTTATCTCTATAAGAAAATATTGGCGACAATATTTGTTCTTGAATAGAGGTATCAAAATCTGCACTAACAATATCAGTTACACCAAAACTTTTTAGCATTCTATCACAATAAAAATCATAATTTAAATTAAGTTTAAACAATATAAAATCTAACCCACTATTAATAGAGTTGTACTCTTGCAAAGATAAAGCTGTATTTTTTGTAGACAAACTATCAGAAAAGTAAGGGATAAGACAATGTTTTGCTTCTTTAATTAAATGTAAAACATTTTTACTCTTATGAAAGGGCAAAATAACATAAACATTGTTAAAATACATATCCAAAACAGACAAAAGATAAACAACACTTCCTATACTATCTATACTTCCAAACGTGCTTTTAATACACAAAACACTAGAACTTCCACTAGAAGACAAGTAATCTTTTATAATGCTAAAATTTCCGCCAGACAAAACAGGCAAAATATCTTCTATATACTTTACCGAATTTTTATAAATAGACCAAAAAGCACTAGAATCTGACACTGAAAAATCAACAATAATACTATCAGTTTTTTTATTAAAATTTATAGAATCTAGCCCATAAGCAATAAGATTGCATTGTAACAAAGAAACACTGTTTGGAGATATTAAAAGCATTTTATGCCTCAAATAAATTATTGTTTGTTTACATTTGCATACTTGTTTATTATCTCTAAAACTTCTTTTTGATTTGTGAGTTTTACGTCTTTTGAATAATTTTGATTACTTATGATTCTTGAAACATCTTTAATTATAGATGAAACTTTTAAAGGCACAACATCACAACTTTTTGTGTCACCAGCAGGTCTTATTAAATATTTTAAAGTTCCTTTTTGAGAAAAAAGAATAACTTTTTGAGCATCTTCTACAGATAATGCCAAAGTCAACACGTTGACATTACTAAGCTCATCATCTTGTTTTTTTACTAAGCCTATACAACTGCTACCTACAGCTAAAACCAAAACATCTTGCGCTACGGAAAATACTGTCTCTTGTAACTGCCTATTAGAATCTGTATATTCTATTACTGCATAAATATCTATTTTACTACCAGGAGATAAAATATTTACATTATCTACGTCAAAAGTTATAGATATAGCTTTTTTACCTTCTGGAATTAAATTAGTTATTCCGTACTCACTTATTTTTGACAATTTGGTCGAAAGGATTTGCTCATTTTCTTCTATTGTATTTAACGATATATATTCACAAGTACCATCAGGCAAAAAAAGTTCTTTTATATCATTAAAAATTCTTGGTTGAATATACTCTTTAGGGACATATTTCTCCAAAAGCATATCTTGTTTTATAACTGTACCTTGAGGTATAACTTGCAAAGCAACAACTACTTTCACTGGTTCAGCCATAATTTTATATTTCGTTTCCAAGTCAGAAATATAAACATATGCAAAAAACAAAGAAAGTATTGCAAAAATTAAAGCTATAAGTAACACTTTTTTATTGCTCATGTATTTATTCTGTATCCGCTTTTTGAATAACTTTTGTTGCGCTTTCAAACTTGTTTTTAACTTTTTTCCCTAAAGATTTATATGCAACAAAAACAATACCTACTACAACTGCTACAATAAGAATATACTCTACCATCCCTTGTCCTTTATGTCTTTTAATCCAGTTAAAGCTTAACATCTACTGTCTCCCCTTAGATTTTATTTTCGTGTTTTGTGGACTACCAGCACCTGATAAAACTTCTAGTTTAGAGTTTATTTTAATATTTCCCCTGCCAATAGCTTTTAATATTCTGGGAGTTTTGTATAAATACGTTATCTCTACAAAAGATTTTTTCGGAACTAAACCTTTAGTACAATCCAAAACATTTAAAGAACCAAAACTTGTAATGTCTGATTTTGTAAAATCCATATCAATAGGCTTATAATCATTGATCTGGACTACTACATTTAGTCTATTTAAATCTAAAATTCTGCCAAGTGTTTTTGTATTGCAGAGATAATCTTTTATATCATTTTCTATATATTTTTTGTCAAAATCTGTATAAGCAATCAAATCCACACCGTACTTTGTAGCAGTTACAATTTGTTGCCAAGTTAGCATAAGACTACCAAACCAAACAATTGAAAAAAGGAAAACAACAATTAATGGAGCAATTAAAACAGCCTCAACTAATGCTTGCCCCCTTAACTGTTTAAAGTATTTCATAATTTATAAATCTTGTTTATGTAGTTCTTCTTCCGTATAGTCTATCATTCTTTTTGCAGGTCTTTTTACAAGTTTTCTTAAAAACAATCTAAAATTGTCCATATATTCAAAAATTGCAGGCACAACAATTAACGTAAGTATTGTAGAACTTATAACTCCACCTATAACAACTATTCCCATACCTCTTCTAAACTGGCCAACTTCACTAAGACCTAACGCTGTTGGAAGCATGCCAGCTATAAGAGCAAAGGATGTCATAAGTATAGGGCGAAGCCTTACAATACCTGCTTTGACTATAGCATCGTTTATAGTTAAACCGTTTCTCATTTGCTGTTGAACATAATCCACTAAAAGGATAGAATTTTTAGCTACAATACCAAGAAGCATTATCATGCCAATAAGTGTAAACATGTCAATAGGTTGCCTTGCAATAAGCAAAGCAAAAAGCCCACCTATAATAGCTAGAGGAAGCGCTGTCATAATTGTAAACGGGGTAATAACGGATTCATATAAACTTGCAAGAACCATAAAGATAAATATTATAGATAAACCTGCAGCAATAATAATACTCTTAAACATCTCTGCCATATCTTCTACATTCCCAGAAAGACCAAAATACACATGTTTCCATTTTTCTAAATTTTCTGGTTTTGTTTTTTCTTCATTAAATATTCTAATTGCTTCTGTTTGTATTTCACCTATTGCTCCACCTGCTGCAAGATTGCCTTCAACTGAAACATAGCGCACTCTATCTTCTCTAAATATCTGCGTAGGCCCTTGAGCCATTTTAACAGACGCAACATTTTTTAACTTCACAAGTTTATTGTTTACATTGTTTACATAAATGGCGTCTAAATTTTGAGCAATGTCTTGTTGATCTTGTGCAAACATAACTTTTATATCGTACTCTAAACCATGCTCTCTAAACTTACCAGCTAATACTCCATCTACCATAGCTCTAACTTCGTTACCAACAACAACAGAACTTACGCCATAATCTTCCATCTTTTTAGGATCCATCTGTATTTGCGCTTCGGGCTTGCCAACTTTATAGTTAGAACAAACATCTACAAAATGTGGTATTTCTTTAAATCTTTTTATTAAAGTTTGAGCAACATCGTATAAAACATCTATATCAGCTCCATTGAGTTGCATAACAAATTCACTTTCACTATGACCACCAACGCTTTGCCTTACTATAGAAACTTCTAACTCATCTTTAAACTTTTCCTCAAAAACTTCTCTAAGGTAGTCTTTCATTTGTGAGCTTGAACGAGTTCTTTTAGGAGTATCTTTTTCTTCTTTTTTACCAAAAAGTCCAAAAAATCCACCGTGAGAGTTTGCAGGAACCATCCTTACATATATACTTGCTTGACTTGCAAGCGAAAACATTCCACTTTGTCCTACTGCCACAGAAATAAGCTCTATATTTTGGTCGTTCATCAATATTTGTTCAATTTCTTTAGTATATTTGTCCATCTGATCTAAAGAGGTCCCAGGTTTAGCTTGCAAATTAATATTAAATTCCCCCCACTCAGCAGCAGGCATAAAAGTAGCTTTTAGATATTTTTTCGACAATCCTATAGTAAAAACAAACACAAATATAGCAATAATAAGAGTAGCAAATTTCCAACTTACAGAAAAATGTCTACCATTTTTGCCAAACTTAAAATCTAATACTTTTGCTTCTACAATAAAAGAAATCAATTTTTTGTATGAATGCTCTAAAACATTAAAACTCTTATTAAACCAATCTACTGTAACACTTCTAAAAAATTTAATTACTACTTCTTGGATTTTCCATTTTTTTACTTTCTTAGCATTATGGTCAGGAATCATGTACGCTGAAAGCAAAGGTGCAATTGTTAAAGCATCTAATATAGATATTAACATAGCAAAAACAACTGTTAACCCAAACTCTTTAAAAAATTGTCCCATAACGCCGCTTAAAAAAGCCACAGGCAAAAATACCGCTACAACAGTGCTTGTTGTAGCTATAACGGCCAAAGTAACTTCATTTGTGCCATCTAAAGCTGCTTTTATTGGGTTTGCACCTTTTTGGTAATGCCTAAAAATGTTTTCTCTAACAACAATAGCATCATCAATTAACAAGCCTACAGCTAGTGACAATGCCATTAAAGACAACACATTTAAACTAAACCCAAAAGTATACATAAAAACAAAAGAGCCTATTAAGCTGTTTGGCAAAGAAAGTGCTGTAATAAAAGTTGAACGCCAACTAGCTAAAAAGAAATAGACAACTACAACTGCAAGGAAAATCCCTTCAATAATTGTAGATTTAACATTTTCTATATTCATTCTTACGCCATTGGCCGCATCAGAAATCATAGTAAGTTGAGGCCTACCATCATACTGTAAATACTTCTGGTTAACTTCCTCAATTTTTTTCTTTAGTCCATTTGATATTGCTACATCATTACCTTTTGCCTGTCTATAAATTTGTAATAATAAAGCATGTTCTGAAACAAACTTACCATCTTCTATAACGTCTATTCTTGCACGTGAAACTTCTTTTTCAACACCATCTTCTACTATAGCAACGTCACCAACTATAACATGTTTATCATTGCCCAAAAAATTTACAACAACATTGTTAATTTGAGATATAGATTTAAACTCACCAAGAGTTCTAAACTCTACTTCATTTACTCCTCTATTTACTTTTCCTGCAGGGATGTTTAAAGAGTTTAACTTAATTTTTGCTGCAAGAGATGTAAGCGTAAGTTCATGATTTTTAAGTTTTTTCTTATCTGCGTTAATATGTATTTCCCTCTTTTGGCCACCAATAATGTTTATTTGCGACACCCCAGAAACTTGAGATAAATCTTTGGAAACTACATCATCAGCAAAATCATACATTTGTTTAGGAGTAAGGCCTTTTGCTTTTAAACTGACAGTTCCTATAGGAAGACTATTAATATCTGCTTTTATTATCACCGGTTCTTTTACATCGTCAGGTAAGTTAAGCCTAATCTGCCCTATTTTATCTCTAACTTCTTGAGTTGCTATATCAGGATCTTTGGAAAGTTGAAACTCGCAAAAAACTATAGACACGTTATCTTGGTTTATTGAACTGATGTGCTTTAAAGCTGAAACTCCACTAACAGCATCTTCTATAGGTTTTGAAACAAGTTGCTCTATTTCTGCTACGCCTGCGCCAGGATAAGCAGTCATAATTAAAACATACGGAAATTCCACATCAGGGAACATCCTAACACTAAGCTTATTTAAAGAAATTGTTCCCAAAATAATAAATGCCATAAGTAATGCCATTATAAAAGTTGGTCGTTTAATTGCTATTTTTGCTAAATTCATTATATTATTCCTCTAACTGTAATACTTTTTAATTTATTTTTAGTTCAAAATTGTAATCATAAAATGTTTTTGCAGTTTCAGATATTTTGATAAGCTCTAAAACGCTCCCAAGAACATTTAATGTAGCATCGTCTAAAGCTTGTTCTGTTTGCAAAACTAAATAAGTTGTTGTCCTTCCTGTTTTTAACAACATCTCGTCTTCTTGTTTTCTTTGTTTTTGTATTTCCTCTATTTCTACAGTAAGAGTATTTTTCAACTTCGCATCATTCCAATCATCTAAAAGTTGTTGCCAATCATTATTTACTTTAGCAGACAAATATTTTGCTTTTTCTTGAGCCGAAACTTTTGCTGCTTCATAACCTTGATCTAACACTTTCCTTAATTTAAAATTTAAAGGTAACCTATACCTCAAGCCCAAAGAGTATGAAGGCCTTTTAGCTTTTGTTAAGTTATCTTTAACAAATTCAAAGTCCTGATCTAATCCATTAAGTGCAAATTGTCCATTTAAAATCAAATCTGCTCCGCTACTCTTTTTATTAGCGATTTGATCATACATGGCACTATTTACATCTTCTAAACCAGAAAGAACATCAAGCCTTGTACAATTTTTTTTAGGTTCATAATCACTATTAAAAGATTTTCCTTTGCCTTCAAACTTTTCAACATCGTACTTAACTATCCCATCTGATATAGACAAAAATTGGGTTAGAGCTCTATTTGCTTTATTTTTTTGTTCGTAAGCATCTTTCAACTTTAAATTTCCAAGTTTTACTGCTGCTTGAGATTGTAAAAGATCTGATCTTTCTACTAAATCCATATTAAATCTTTTTTGATTCCATTCTAAAATTTTTTGTAGTCTGTATAAAGCATTCTTTCTAAAATCCACAACTGTTTTTGCATAAGATAAATTCCAATAAGCCATTTTTGCATTAAGCAAAGCATTTTGTTTTTGATACTCTGATAAATATAAAGCTGACTTTGCAATAGATTTAGCTTTTGCAATCGAAACTTTTGTAGAACCGCCATTTATGTCTTTCCACAGAGACTGTTGTAGTTTTACAAATGGAGCTATATCAATAACATTACAATCCATAGCATCATTTGTAAAATTAGAGTCACTATGTGAACCATTTAACCCCAAAGAAACTTCAGTACCAAACCCAAACATTTTATTTACAGTTGCATCATAAGCAAAATTTTTTACTTCATCTGGCCTACCAAGTATAGAAAAAGGCCTACCACTTTTGTCATCTGCATAACTAGCCCCAGCACTTAAAGAATACGAGTATACTATTTCTATTTGAACAAGTTTTCCTTTAACTGCATCAATGTTTGATTGTATGGATTTTAATTCATTATTGTTTTTTAAAACTAACTCCAAATAATCATCCAAAGTTAAAACATCCGCATTTACATTGACTACAAAAAACAAAAAAACAAACACTAACTTTACTATTCTGTTCATTTACTTACATCTCCAATTCATAAAAACTAGTTTAATTCTAACGCTACTACAATTTCTAAATGGCTAGTATGTGCAAATACGTCAACAGAAACAATTTCTGTTGGCTTATACTTACCGCTTTCAATAATAATTTGCAAATCTCTTGCTAAGGTAGAAGGATTACAAGAAATATAAACAATCCTTTTGGCTTGCCCAGAAAGCAAAAAAGTAATAACATCTTTTGTAAGCCCAATACGAGGGGGATCAACAACTATTAAGTCAAACTTGCACTCTGTTGTATTAACCCAATCCTGACAACTAGAAACAAAAAATTGAGCATTACTAATATTATTTATTATCAAATTTTCCTTAGCATTTTCAATTGCTTGAGGCAATAAGTCTATACCTATAACCTCTTTAACACTATAGGCCATAGACAAGCCTATAGCACCTGTTCCGCAATAGAGATCTAACAATATATCATTTTTGGAAGGTTTTAAAAGTCTTAAAACTTGATTATATAAAACCTCTGTAGCTTTTGAGTTTGTTTGAAAAAAAGAAAAAGGAGATATATTGAAATAAAAGTCTTTGTTGCCAACATTAAGCTTTTCCCTTATTAACGGACTTCCATGTAATAAAACTAACCTGTCTAAATTTACATCATCTGATTTTTTAGAATTTATAGTCCAGTATAAAGCATCAACAAAAGTTGAAAGTTCTTCTACAATAGGCTTTAATATATCTTGATTTGTTTTAAGTTCATTTGTAACTATGTTTACAAGAAGCTGACCATTATTTTGAGCTTTACGTAAAACTAAATGCCTAAAAAAACCTTCATGTTTTTTATTATCATAAGCTAGCAATTTGGTCTTTTTAGCAAAAGTTTTTACAATGTCTATAACTTTAACAAAATCTGCATCAGCTATAAAACAACAAGGTACTGAAATATACTTATTAAAACTCCCCTTTTTGTGAAGCCCTAAATCCACAGTGTCGTTATTATTAAAAAAACTAAGCTCCATCTTATTTCTATAGTGCCATTGCAAAGGACTTGGCACTATATTAGAAACTGTTAACCCTGTAAAACTCAAAAGTTCTTTTAAATATTCTTGCTTTAAAGATAATTGGTTTTCATAAGAAATATTCTGAAAACAACATCCACCACAAGCGCCAAAGCAACTACATTTAGGGTCAATTCTATCTTTGGATTTTAAAGTAACATTTTTTAAAATGCCTTCTCTATAAGTCTTTCTATCTCTTACAACTAAAACTTCTGCACTTTCTGCTGGTAAAAGCCATTCTGTAAATAGAACTAAACCATCCTCAGTCCTACAAAGAGAACGACCAGGAAAAACAATTTTTTCACAAACAACATTAATAATTTGATTTTTTAAAGACATGAATTTATTTCTTTCAAAGACTTGATTTCCTTTTTTGCAGTTTCTAAACCTAAAAGAGCAGTCTTTAGTTGTGCAATTTTAACTTTTAGCCCTTCATACTAACTTAGGTATTGCTAATATATTGTATAAGCTGAGATGCAAACACTAAAATATTCCTTAAATCTGACTAAGCGAATGTAGCATAATTAAAAGTTTTTGTAAACACTAAACAACCAATTATCTTTCCAATAAAAACCATTGGATAAACTAAAATACACTTAATTTCAGTTGCAGGGTCAAATATACCAGAATAATTCTCTTCTTTTAGAATCAAACAGTGACTAAGAAGAGATATAAAAATAGAAAAAAGTTTTTCTACTAAAGCAGAAAGTTCATTTATATTAAAAGGTTTTTGAAGAAAATCATACTCCCCACTATCCATAGCATATAATGCATTATCTATAGTTGCATGTCGTCATTATTATAACTTCAATTTCTGGAGACTTCTCTTTTATAGTTTTTAAAAGAGTAGTTACGTCAACTTGTGGCATTTTTATATCTGAAATTACTATATTAACTTTATCTGAAGTGATCTTTGATATTGCATCTTGTCCATCAACAGCAAACCAAAAGATCATAACCAAAGACTCGAAAACTCCCCAATCAAAAGCTCTCTTATAAATTATTCATCGTCAACAACTAAAATTTTATCTTTGCTTACAGACATTTTTCACTTCTTATCTGTAATTGGTAAACTGCAAAGGCAAAGAAAAAGAAATTTCTTTTAAATAAGTTATTACTTGTTGCAAATCATCTTTTTTAGAAGAAATCACTTTAACTTTTGCGCTGTCTATTTGTGTTTGAACTTTTATTTTAGAATTTTTAATAAGCTTTGACAATTCTTTAGCTTTATCTGAAGGAAGTCCAGAAATAATTTCAGCAACTTGCCTAATATATCCTTCAAAAGCTTTTTCTTGAGCTTTATAATTTAAAGACTTTATAGAAATGCCCCTTTTTGCAAAACGGCCTTCTAGTATATCTTTTAAAGCTTTCATTTTGTAGTCGTCATCTGCAACAAGAGTAATTTTTTTATCATTCTTATTTAACTCAATAGAAGACTTACTTCCCTTAAAATCAAATCTATTTGAAAGCTCTTTTTGTGCTTGATTAACAGCATTTTCAACTTCCATCATATTTACTTCAGAAACAATATCAAAAGAAAATTTATCAGCCATTTAACACCTCAAAAACCACAATTTATTTAACATTACCTTTTATAATTATATACACAAAGAAAAAAACAAATAAAGCCATAAATATGTATGCTGGCCAGTCTGACGCTAAATCAATGTACATTTCTTCCCTCCTCATTAGCAATAGCATGAACTTATATTGTACTTTATTTCTAGTTATTTTCAACACTTTGTAACACCCATCGAGAACAGTATTTTCTCTTTGGTTATTCTTAGAATTCAAATTAATTTTAAAATTTTTTATACACTGGCGACATCAAACGTAACTTTTCAACAATTTTAGGCAATTGTTCTAAAACATAATCAACATCATCTTTGGTATTATACTGTCCAAAAGAAAATCTTATAGCCCCTTGAGCAGACACAGGGTCAACACACATGGCTTGCAAAACATGTGAACCACCAAACCCTATCGCACAAGCAGATCCCGTAGAAGCAGCTATACCATACATGTCTAACATTACAAGCAAAGCTTCACCCTCTATATACTTAAAACTTACATTTAAAATATTAGAAATAGCCCTCCTATTACCACTTCCATTAATTATTATTTCTGGAATTTTTTTTATAATTCCTTCTTTTAACTGTTCTCTCAAAAACAATACATGTTTATCATTTTCTTCCAAATTAGCATTTGCTATATCAAATGCTTTAGCAATACCGACAACATAAGGAATATTTTCTGTACCTGGACGAAGTGCATTTTCTTGACTACCACCAAAAGTTATAGGTTTAATTTTTGTTCCTTTTTTTACATATAAAACGCCTATACCTTTTGGAGCGTAAAACTTATGCCCCGACATTGTAAGCAAATCTACTTTTAATGTTTTAACATCTAAACAAACTTTCCCTGCTGTTTGAACTGCATCTGTATGAAAATAAACTTTATTTTTTCTATTTGCATTTATTGTTTGTAAGTAGGTTCCTATTTCCTCTATAGGCTGCATAGCTCCTACCTCATTATTTGCATGCATCACACTTACAAGAACAGTGTCATCTCTAATAGCTTGTTTTAAGTCATTTAAAGAAATAACCCCCTCTTTGTCCACATCAAGATAAGTTACGCTATAGCCATTTTTTTCAAGATGTTGACAAGGATACAAAACAGCATGATGCTCAATTTTTGTAGTAATTACATGACCTTTTTTATCTTTAGTGTTTACTATACCAAAAATTGCGATATTGTCCGACTCAGTACCAGACCCTGTAAAAAATATTTCGTCTACATTAGCGTTTAAAAGAGAAGCTATTTTTTCTCTGGAGTTATTTAAAGCTTCTTTTGTTTGCCTCCCAAAAGAATGAATACTTGAAGCATTACCATACTTGTCAGAAAAGTACGGGTCCATTTCTTTTATAACTTCAGCATTTACTATTGTAGTAGCGCTATTATCCAAATAAACTTTCTTTTCTTGCATGTAATTAATTGACCTCTTTGTTTCTAGAAACTTCTTGTTTATTTTTATTATGTTGTTTTAAAGTATCTGCAAACAGATGCTGTCCATCACCCTTAGAAACAAAAAACAAACTTTTTACCTTTGCAGGATATAATGTAGCTTTTATTGACGCAATCCCCGGGCTACATATAGGACCTGGCGGAAGACCAGAATGCAAATATGTATTATAGGGAGACTTAAACTTTGTGTCTTCTATAGTGAGTTTTTCTTTGTTTATTCCCATAGCATACAAAACAGTTGCGCAGGATTGCAATCTAATATTTTTTCTAAGTCTATTATAAAAAACTGCAGATATTATTGGCCTCTCATTAGCTTTTACTGCCTCTTTTTCGATAATTGATGCAAGAATTACAATATCTTTAAAATTCATACTTATTTCTTTTGCTCTTTGCAACATGCCCGGTGTTATCTTCTTATTAAATTCATTGTACATCATATCTATTATTTGTTCTTCGCCCATTCCAGGAACAACAAAATATGTTTCTGGCATCAAATAACCTTCTAAGTTTCTCATTACTGCTATTTTATTAAATTTCTCTTTATCAATTTTTATATTTTTAGATATTATTTGAGCTATCTGCTTAATATTACTACCTTCAGGAATTGTAAATTTTATACTATTTTTTGATCCTGTTATTAAATCTTTTAGTATTGTAACCATAGTGTCTTTACAAGAAAAAGTATAGATACCTGCTTTTAACTTATTGCCTGCATTTTTAAAATTAACCAATTTCAAAAATAATATTTTGGATAATATCAGATGATTTTCTTTAAGTTGATTAGCTATAGAAAAAAATGTTGCTCCTTGATTTACCACTATTGTAATATGCCTATCTGGAAGTAATAAATATACAGATGAAAAAATAACAATGAGTGTTGTAAGCACAAGTGCAATTAAAGAAATCTTTATTTTTTTAGCCACAATTGCTTAAGTTCCTTGTTTATTTCATTTTTTATATCAACAGCAAGTCCTCTCAATTTTCTTGACGCTTTTCCCCTAGTCCCTCTAGACAAAAACATTTCTACACTCTCATACTTTGTATCACTTGCACCTATCCTACGTATTATGCCTTTGTCATTTCTAATGACGGTTATATTATAAAGATTTTCTGACATCCCTACAATTGCTATTATAATACATCTTGCGACATAACACCTTCGCTAAATATTTAGTTACATGTTGTCTACATGAGCTTTATTATAGCTATTTAATTCATATGGGTTTTTTGATTTAAAATCTAAAATTATTGATATAGAGCTATTTCTCAGATTGCCATACAATATAAAACCTCTAACAAACTTGGATTAATTTGTTTTGAGTTTATTACATTGTAACCATTTAGTATATAAATGCATTAAGTCCTTTACAGCATAAAGCTAAGTGATTTTATAAGAGTATTAGGAAAACTTTAAAGAGCTTATTTACATCGCATTTCTAAATAAGTCTGCAAAATAAGAGATGCGGCTATTTTGTCTTTTAACCCTTTACGTTTTTGCCTTGACACGTTTGCTTCACAAATTAACATTCTTTCTGCTTGAGATGTAGTAAGGCGCTCATCTACTGTTGCAACACCAATATCTGAGATTAATTTAATTTCTTCTACAACTTTACGCACAGACATTGCTATTTCGCCTTCTGTGCCGTTCATATTTATTGGAAGACCAACCACTATACAAGACACGTCATTATTTTTTGCAATATTTACAATTTCTGCAGCATCTTTTTTTAAAGACACGCTTTCAATTATATCAAACGGACTAGAAACAACTTGCAAAATATCTGTCATGGCTATGCCTATACGCTTTAAACCATAATCTATCCCCATAATTCTGCTCATAACACCCACTTATGTTTTTATTTAAGTTCTTTATCAACTGCTTCTTCAATAACTTTATCTGAAGGTTTGCTTATTGTTGTACCAGCAACTTTCACATTTGGAGCACTAAAACATTTTTCTAAACATATAGATGCAGCTATATTTACTTTATCTTTACACTTTTTACTTTCAACGTATTCTACAATATGCTTTAAAATGTCTTTTGATCCTCTTTTCATACAGTGGTTACCAAAACAAACATTAACCTCCACCCCTTTATTGTCATTATCTGAAATTGCTACACTTTCCTTATAGCGTTTCTTGTATTTATAATGCGTATGTAAGTACTCATGAGCTTTTGTACTACCAGGTGCACCGCCAAGATAATCATTATATAATTTCTGAACATAAGGATTATCTTGCGGTTTATGAAGCTCTAAGGTTTTATCGTTTTCGTATAAAACTTTTGCTCTATTTTGTCTTGTAACTAAATCATTATAAATAGGCTGACCTGCTCCTCCTACACAACCCCCCGGGCAAGCCATAACTTCCACAAAATCGTACTTTCTCTTTTCAGTTTTAAGTTCTCTTAAAACTTGTCTTGCATTTTTTAATCCATATATAATTGCTATTTTTAGTTCTCTGCCTAAAAGATTTATTGTTGCTTCTCTTATTCCATTATCGCCTCTTACAAAACTAAATTGTTCTGACTCATCTTGACCATCAGCTATACTACTTGCAACATTTCTTAGAACAGCCTCTGTTACGCCACCAGAATTACCAAATATAACACCCGCTCCTGTTTTAAAACCAAGTGGCATATTAAAAGCATAAGGCTCTAAGTCTTGAAACCTCAATCCTGATTCTTCTATCATCATTGCAAGTTCTTGAGTAGTTATAACATAATCAATATCTACCTCTCCATTATCTGCAAGTTCTTTTCTTCTTGCTTCATATTTTTTAGCTGTGCATGGCATAATAGAAACCACAACCAAATCTTCTTTCTTTACGCCTAGAATTTTTGGCATAATTCTTTTAGCAACCGCTCCATACATACCCTGAGGAGAACGACAAGTTGAAAGGTTTTTGATAAATTCTGGATAGTACTGCTCAACAAACTTTACCCAGGCAGGACAACAAGAAGTAAATAAAGGAATATTATCTTCTTTTAACCTTTCTAAAAATTCGTTAGCTTCTTCAACTATAGTCATGTCTGCAGTAAACGATACGTCAAAAACTTTATAAAAACCCATATTTTTTAGAGCTGTAACAACTCTACCTGCAGCTCTAGCACCACTTTCATTAACAAGCCCAAAAACTTCCCCTATTGCAGCTCTAACAGCAGGAGCTATAGCAACTATAACTTTTTTATTTTTATCACTTAAAGCTTTCCATACTTCTCTAACTTCTGACCTAGGAATAATTGCACCTGTTGGACAAACTCTGCTACATTGTCCACAATATACACATTCGGACAACTCTAAATCTTTACCAAAACTTGGACAAACTACAGATTTTGAGCCTCTATTTACAAACCCTAAAGCACCTATACTTTGTATTTCATCACAAAACCTTACACAGTCACCACACAAAACGCACTTATCTTGCTCTCTAACTAAAGCATATGTAGATAAATCTTTGTCTGTTTTATGAGTAACATTCTTAAATCTAACAGTTTCTATACCAAGCCTTCTTGCAAGAGTTTGAAGTTTACAACTCTGACTTTTTTGACAAGTAGTACACTCTCTGTCATGGTTTGCAAGTAAAAGCTCTATCACAATTTTTCTCATATTGATTATCTTTTCAGTATTCGTGTTGATAATCATTCCAGAACTACAAGGAGTAGAACAGGCGGGAGTTATCCCCATATTTTCAACTTCAACCATACAAAGTCTACACGAGCCGTATGTGCTTAATTCTGAATGATAACAAAAAGTTGGGAGTTCTATTTTTGCTTTCCTTATAACTTCTAAAATATTTTTTTCATTGTCAAAAAAAACTTTTATGCCATTTATTATTAGATATTTTCCCATAATTAACTCCTGGAAATAGCATTAAATTTACAAGAATCTTTACATACTCCACATTTAATACATTTTAATACATCAATTTTATATTGCTCTTTAAGTTTTCCAGTAATAGCTTTTACAGGACATTTACTAGCACATAAACCACAACCTATACATTTGTCAGTTATTTGATAGTTCAACAACTTAGTACACTCACCCGCAGGACATTGCCGATCTTTTACATGTGCCTCATATTCATTTTTAAAATATCTTAAAGTAGATAGTACTGGGCTTGGAGCTGTCTTGCCAAGACCACACAAAGAGCCTATTGCAACAGATTTTGCAAGTTCTTCTAATAAAGATAAAGTATTGTTGTCTGCTTTTCCTTCTGTGATATCTGTAAGCATTAAAAGCATTTGCAATGTTCCTTCTCTACATAAAACACATTTACCACAAGACTCACTTTGAGTAAACTGCATAAAAAATTTAGCAACATTTACCATACAGTTATGCTTACTCATAACAACAAATCCGCCAGAACCTACCATTGCCCCAACAGTTTTCAAAGAATCATAATCTAAAGCCATGCTTAAGTGTTCTTTAGTTAAACAGCCACCTGAAGGTCCACCTATTTGTACAGCTTTAAAGTTATCTTCGCTTAAGCTTCCTTTATCATCTGGGACACCACCTGCAATATCAAAAACAAGATGCCTTAAAGTTGTACCAAATGGGACTTCTACAAGCCCTGTATTTAAAACATTTCCCGTTATTGCAAATATCTTTGTACCGGAAGAGCGCTGTGTTCCATTCTTTTTAAAAGTATCTGCACCATAATTAATTATTATAGGAACATTAGCAAGCGTTTCAACATTATTTATAGCAGTGGGTTTGCCCCAAAGACCACTTTGAGCAGGTATAGGAGGTTTTGGTGAAGGCATCCCTCTTTTACCTTCAATAGAAGCTATTAGGGCTGTTTCTTCTCCACAAACAAAAGCCCCTGCTCCTTCCATAACATGTAAAACAAAATTATGTTTTGACCCAAAAACATCATTGCCAAGTATACCAATGCCAGTAGCGTCTTTTACAGCTTTTTGCATTCTAGAAACCGCCAAAGAATATTCCGTTCGAACATATATATAACCTTCTTCTGCCCCTATTGCTTTTGCTGCAATTATTAAACCTTCTATAACACTGTGAGGATTGCCTTCCATAACACTTCTGTCCATAAAAGCACCAGGATCACCTTCGTCTCCATTACAAATAACATATTTTTCTACGGATTCTTGAAGCCTAGTAAAGTCCCACTTTTTACCTGTTGGGAAGCCAGCTCCTCCACGACCGCGCAATCCTGACTTTATAAGTTCATCACAAATTTCTTTATCAGTCATGTCCACACACGCTTTTTTTGCTGCTCTATAACCACCATTTGCTATATATTCTCTAATATTTTCCGGATCAATAATACCGCACTGTTTTAAAACAACCCTGTTTTGTTTTGTATAAAAAGGTATGTCTTCTTGACCTTTACAAATTCTGTCTTTATCGTGATAACACAACCTGTCTATCATTTCACCTTTTAAAATAGTTTTTTCTAGAATTTCTTTAACGTCGGAGGGTGTAACTTTTGTATAAAGCATACCTTGAGGCAAAATATTAACTAAAGGTCCATGCTGACAAAATCCTTGACAACCACTTTTAGAAATCAAAGTACCCTTATTTTCTTTTTTTAGCTCTATATGAGCATCTATTTTCATTTGTCTAGACATGTCTACAAGAGTTTTAAACACATCTAAAGAACCGTTTGCCACACACCCTGTACCTGCACAAACAGTAATTCTTTTTTTTATATTTTTCTTTGAATTTTCAAATTCTTGAGTTATATTTTCTAAACCTATATCCATAACTTACCCCTTTATTTGCTCAATTAACGTAACAGCTTTAGATTCAGTCATTTGTCCGTATACTTTATCGTCAACAACAAGAACTGGGGCAAGTCCACAAGCACCAAGACAAGCAACAGTCTCTAAAGTAAAAAGCATATCTTCTGTTGTTCTCTCAGACTCACTTAGATTAAGCTTTTTCCTTAAAGCTTCTATTATGCTTGATGATTTTTTTACATGACAAGCTGTTCCATCACAAACTCTTATAATATGCTTACCTTTAGGAGTTAATGAAAAATGAGAATAAAAAGTTGCTACACCATAAACTTTTGCTGGAGAAATATTTAAAGCTGAAGATATAAAAGCTAAAATTTCTTGAGGTAAGTATTTATACTCTTCTTGTATAGCTTGCAAAATTGGAATTAGTTTTGATTTATCAAAAGAATACTCTTCTAAAATACTGCATACAGATTTAAATTTTTCGTAGTTTGATTTCATTTATCTCTCCAAAAAAAGTTACAGTGAAAAACTTATTATAGTGCATTTAAACTCTTTTCATTATTAGGAGAAAATAAGTCTGCTTTTATCTAGAATTTACGACCCTTATAAAACTAATGTTTTAGGAGTAAATTTCTTCTTTCTAAAAAAGATGGTGTTAGTTTAGCATAAACAAAAAAAATTAAATCTTTCAAATTTAGTTATATACACAACAAGCTATATCTTACTAAAAAACAATCTATACATAAATAGTTAAATTAACAAAAGTGACTACTACAAAATAAATAGTTTATTGAATTTCAATTTTAGCAACAACTAATCGATTTTATCTTACTTATTATAAACAAACCACTTAATTTTTAAACCAAACTTTTTTACCGATGCAACAAACTGCTTTATACTTCCAAACAACTTGCCAATTTCAAAATTTTTTTTAACTGCATTAGCTTTATTATATATAGAAGAAATGTTTTCTGAAATAAGCTCTTGAGTATTTACATTTTTTGTAGTTTCTTGCTTTTTTGCAGATCCATAAGGTTTCTCTAAAACAACCTCTTTAGCATTAAATGCATCTATCTTATCTACAACAAAAGAATTCATGAAAAACAATAAAGCTATGAAAAAAATCAATTTTTTTGCCATGTTATTTTTTTTGTTTTGATAAAAGATATTTCAATATTATTGGCGTAATAAAAGTTGTAAGCATTATAACAGCAACTAAAGCGCTATAATCTTTTATTCCAAAAACACTATTTTTTAAGCCAATACCAGCAAATATTAAACCAACTTCCCCTCTTGGAACCATAGAAACACCTATTATCAACTTATTAATGCCTTTTTTAAATACAACAAAGCCAGCAACAACTTTACCAATAAAAGCCACAACAAAAAGTATTGCCATTAAAGCTAAAACTTCTCTATTTGTAGCAACGAAAGGGTTAAAAGTACTTATATCGACATTAATTCCCATTAAAACAAAAAAGATAGGAACAAAAAACGCATAAATGGGTTTAATATCTCTTTTAATCTCTTCACTTTGCTTTATTGTAGAAAGTATTAAACCAGCTACAAATGCACCTACTATCGGAGCAAGACCAACTTTAGTTGAAAATGCAGAAATAATAAAACAAAAGACTATACCTATAACAAATGTTACATGTGATTGTTTCATTTTTACAACAATTTTAAAAATAGAAGGAGCAATAAGCACTCCTGCTAAAACAGATAAAACTAAAAACAAAATAGCTGTACCACTTATAGAAGCGACTGTGCCAAAAGTAAAAGTTCCTCCCTGCACAAGCTTTAAAACAACAGCTAGTATAGCAAGGCCTATAACATCATCTATAACAGCAGCTCCTAAAACTATTTTTGCTTCTTGTGTTTCAAGCCTGTTTAGGTCCATAAATACTCTGGCAGTAATACCAACAGAAGTTGCTGTAAGTACTGCTCCTGCAAAAGTTGCTTGAGTACTTGTAAGTTCAAAATGTAAAAATACAAAGTACCCTAAAAAGTAAGGTGCTACTACTCCTACAACAGCTACCGCTGTTGCCCAAAGACCAGCTTTTAAAAACTCTTTCATGTCCGTAGAAAGACCTACTTCAAAAAGGAGTACAATCGCACCAAGCTCTGATATATTAGAAAGAATTACTGTTTCATGCACAAGACCTAAAACGCTCGGACCTATAACGATACCAGCCAAAAGTTCTCCTATGATAGCGCTTTGACCAAGCTTTAAAGCAAGTTCGCCAAAAATTTTTGCAAAAAATAAAATGCTTGCTAGAGCTGTTAAAAATACAAAAACGTCTTGCATATGCATATACTTTCTCCTGGACTTTAACTATCAGCAATCTTTTGCCAAGGTTTGCCACAGGCAAAAGTTTCATGGCAACCTTCTCTTATACAGTTTGGCCCTGCATTATTAAAAAGCAAAGGCGCCTCTTTTTTAACGAGATCTAACATATAACAAGCTAACTCTTGTATTTCCCATTGAGCTCTATTACAAGCTCTTAAAGAAAAAAAGTGTCTTAACTCTCTTGCATTCATAGTAAAGAGGATTTTTGTAGTACTAGCGTTAGGAAGAATAAACCTTGCATCTTCAGCAAGAATACCTGCATCTAAAAACTCTTTATAAAGTTTTTCTACATGACTTAAAAAATCATTATATTTTTTTAAAAGGGTTGTGTGTTTTTTTATACTTTCTGGCACAATAAACTCAAGCCCATCCTCAAACTTAACATATCGTTGACTTTGAACTGAAAAAGAAGCTACCCTATGCCTTGTAAGTTGAGCAAGCAACACTCTTGAAACACCTTCAACTCCAAAAGTAAAAGATGCATGCTCTAACACAGAGTAATGCCTAGAAGAAATAACTTTAGATAAAAGCTTTTCAATTTTTTCTTTATCAAAACTTTCAGAAAGTTCATCTATAGCTGTAGAACTGTAACAAAGACTTGCAGCTAATGCACAAACTTTTTCAGGTTCTGGAGTGAATTGTAATAGTTTAACTTTCATAAAAAAAGCCAAGTCCCTATATATGCAAAATTAAAACCATTTAACTTTTTTGTTTACTTCTATAGTTTCTTCTCTTTTTCTCCCAAGAGAAATTAAATCTATAGGAGCACCAACTAACTGTTGTAAACGTTTAACATACTTTTGAGCGTTAACAGGCAACTTTTTAAAGTCTGTTATTCCTTTAATTTGCCCATTAAAGCCTGGCATATGTTCATAAACAGGTGTTGCGTATTTTTGAATTGTTCTTGAAGCTGGAAATTCTTTATAAATTTTGCCTTTATATTTATATGCAACACATATCTTTATTGTTTTGATATCTTCCATACAGTCAAGCTTTGTAAGAATTAAATGTTTTATACCACTTACCCTAACACTATGACGCACAACAACTGCGTCAAACCAACCACAACGACGTGGTCTACCTGTGGTTGCTCCATACTCTTTCCCTTTCTCTCTTAAAAAGTCTCCAGTTTGGTCAAAAAGTTCTACAGTAAACGGACCTTCTCCAACCCTTGTAGTATACGCCTTAACTACACCTAGTACATTTTTTATATGTGTAGGGCCTATTCCAGCGCCTACACATACACCACCAGCTATAGGGTTAGAAGAAGTTACGTAAGGATATGTCCCAAAATCCAAGTCCAAAAGTGTACCTTGAGCACTTTCAAAAAGAATTTTTTTATTTCTATTCATTGCCTCTTCAATCATAAAGCCTGTGTTAGCAACAAAAGGTTTAATAAATTTTGCAACCTCTTCTCTATCTTGCAAAATTTCTTTTTTCAATTTTGCTATATCTACATTGTTCTTAATTAATATTGGCGCCTTTTCTAAAAGATTCTTTTCTAACAAATCTATAAAAACATCTTTCTCTAAATAATCTATTACTCTTATACCTATTCTTTTTACTTTATCGGCATAACAAGGGCCTATCCCTTTCTTTGTAGTACCTATCTTAATATCACCTTCCTCAAGAATACCATCTATTAATTTATGATAAGGAAGAATGACATGCGCTTGTTCACTTATAAAAAACCTACCTTTTACAGATATTTTAGTTTTTCTAAGTAAAAAAATTTCTTCTTTTAAAGCTTTAGGATCTATTACAACCCCATTGGTAATTAAACAGTATCTATCAGGAAAAAGTATTCCAGACGGTATTAAATGAAGAACAAACGGTTTGTTTTTGTGTATGAGAGTATGTCCTGCATTATTGCCACCTTGATAACGAACAATATAATCTGCTTGTTCTGCAAGATAATGTACAACTTTGCCTTTACCTTCATCCCCCCATTGCGTACCTAAAACAATTAATGTTGACATGATTTACCTTCCATAAAATAACCGTTTAAACTTTACAAAAAGTCTAAACGGTTTAAAATTTGGCTGGAAAAGCCACTAGATTTAAAGTAAGCGCTCCCAACGAGATTTGAACTCGTGTCGCAGGATTGAAAATCCTGTGTCCTAGACCCCTAGACGATGGGAGCAGATGAGCCCGGTGCGGCTTGAACGCACGACAACCTCATTAAAAGTGAGGTGCTCTACCAGCTGAGCTACGGGCCCCTTAAGTTAAAAGAATTATTAAATCAGATAGAACAAAGTGTTCAAGCTCCCTCACGACTCAAGGATTGTATCACAATTTATATTTCTTGTCAAACTTCTGTATCACCTATATACATAGTTTTAGACATATTATTTTTTAAAACTCAACAACAAAACGAGCTTATAGCATATTTATAAATTAAATTTTATAAAGTTGGTCTAGTTTAGACTCTTATCGGAGTTACCTCAAAGAGTGGCTTATAAGCACTAAACATTTAATATTTCAAATTAGCATTGTGTGAAGCAAAATTCATTTATGTCTTTGTTGTCTTATCATTTTGCAAGTTTGCTAATTTGTTTAAATGTTTACTTGCGATTGCTCTAGTAACGTAGGTAAGGTTATAAACTAGACCAACCTAAATCTATAAATATTATTTATCTCAAATACATTATTAAAAAATTTTACCGTCATCTTTTTCATGTTTTTTTTGTCGCTCTTATACACAATTTTATTCTAGCATATTTTGACAAATTTTTAATAATTTGTTTACAATAACTTCTTCATGAATGAAAAAGATTTATTTTTATTTAATTTTATTCTAAATACAGATATATGCGCTACAAAATTTTTTAAACTACTTGAAAAATTTGGCAGTGTAGATAATATTGTTAAGTCAAACAAAAAAGATTTGATGTCAATAAACGGAATAGGAGACGTGTTAACAGAAAAAATTTCTAATTCTTTAAATTCAGATAAAGCATTAAAAGAACTTGAACTTGCAGAGAAAAACAATATAAAAATAATACTATACAATAGCAGTTTATATCCAAAAGCTTTAGAAAACTTACCAGATAAACCTCTTGTTCTGTACGCAAAAGGGAATATTATAGAGTCTGATTACGATTCTGTGTCAATAGTAGGCTCAAGGAGGGTAAGCACCTATGGCAAAACTGTTACTTTGGAATTTGCTTCTTATTTTGCAAAGCTAGGAATAACAATAATATCCGGGCTTGCTAGAGGAGTAGACACTTTGGCTCACAGTTGTGCTATAGAAAATCGCTCTAGAACTATAGCTGTTTTAGGAAATGGGCTTTTGGTAAACTATCCACCTGAAAACAAAAACCTTCAAGAAGAAATCGCCCAAACTGGAGCTATAATAAGCGAATTTCCTTTGGCTCAAAATCCAGACAAATTTACTTTTCCTAGAAGAAATAGAATAGTAGCAGGACTATCTAAAGCTACTTTAGTAACAGAAGCGTCTTATAATAGCGGAGCGCTTATAACTGCAAAAGTTTGTGCAGATTACGGCAAAGATGTTTTTGCAGTACCTGGAAACATTTATTCTGAAGTTTCTAAAGGCACTAATGAACTTATACAAAATGGGGCATATACAGCTTTAAACCCTAAAGACTTAGCAACTAGTTTAGGTTTCTCTTTAAAGAATAACAAAACTAACAAACAAAACTTAAAAGGACTTGAGTTAGAGGTTCTTAATTTGATAGAAAATAGCGAAAATGGCATACCCTTAGACTTAATTGTTAATAAGCTAAATAGAAACATTTTAGACACATCTTGTGCATTGTTAAAATTAGAATTGACAGGACTGATAAAAGCAGCTCCTGGGCAAATATATTTCAGAATTTACTAATACATTTGACCGTATTTTCCAGAGAGGGTAAAACAATGGCAAAATATCTTGTTATAGTAGAGTCTCCGGCAAAAGAAAAAACCATATCAAAAATTTTAGGTAAAGATTTTATTATAAAAAGTTCTTTTGGGCATATAAGAGATTTACCTAAAAGTAAACTTGGTATCGACATAGAAAACAACTTCAAGCCGATATATATAGATCTGCCTAAATCAAAAAAAATTATATCTAATTTAAAAGAAATATCTAACAAAGTAAATAAAGTTTATTTAGCCACAGACTTTGACCGAGAAGGAGAAGCTATAGCTTGGCATTTAAAAGAATCTCTCAAGCTTTCAAATTCAAAAATTTCTAGAATAACATTTCATGAAATTACTCCAGAAGCAATTCTTGATTCTGTAAAACATCCACGAAATTTAGACATGTGGCTTGTAAACAGCCAACAAACTCGCAGACTTTTAGACAGACTTGTAGGATATAAGCTTTCTCCATTATTGTGGAAAAAAGTAAAAATAGGCCTTTCTGCTGGAAGAGTACAATCTGTAGCTGTAATGATTATATGTGACAGAGAAGAAGAAATAAAAAAGTTTATTCCTCAAGAATATTGGAGTATAGAAGCAGAACTATTAAAAAACTTTTCTTTTAAAGCACAACTCTTTGCAAAAAATGATGTTAAATTTGAAAAACTTTCTATAAAAAACAAAGAACTAGCAAACCAAATAATTAAAGAGCTAGGAGGTGCAAAGTACGAAGTACAATCTATAGAAACAAAACAACGCAAACGTTTACCTTACGCGCCTTATACAACATCTACAGTGCAACAAGACGCATCAAGAAGGCTTGGGTTCTCTGCATCAAAAACAATGATGATAGCTCAAAAATTATATGAAGGTATTAATATTGGAAACAGTCAAGTAGGCCTTATAACATATATGAGAACTGACTCTTTAAACATTGCAAAAGGAGCTCAAGGAGAAACTTTAAAATTTATAGAATCTGAGTATGGAGACAAATTTCTACCAAAATCTCCTAGAATTTATAAAACAAAATCAAAAGGGGCACAAGAAGCACACGAAGCTATAAGGCCAACATCTGCAAAAAGAAAACCAAGTAACATAAAACAATATTTATCTAATGACGAATTTAAACTCTATGATTTAATATGGAAAAGATTCTTGGCAAGCCAAATGGCAGAAGCTATTTATAATGTAGTAACAGTTACCATATCTGCAAACAAATATTCTTTTAGAGTGTCTGGTAGCACACTAATTTTTGAAGGTTTTTTAAAAGTTTACAATATTGATGAAGAAGAAAAAGAAATAAAATTACCACCTTTAAAAGAAAAAGAAATATTAACTCTTTTAAAAATTATACCTACTCAACATTTTACAGAACCTCCTGCCCGTTACAATGAAGCAAGCTTGATCAAAGCTTTAGAAGAGCACGGTATAGGAAGACCATCAACATATGCCCCTACAATCAAAACAATTTTGGACAGGCTTTATGTTCGCCTTGACAAAAAAAAATTTATACCTACAAACCTTGGCATTATTGTAAACGATGTTTTAAAAAATCATTTTGGAAACATTATTAATATAGAGTATACTGCACACGTTGAAGAAAAATTAGACAAAATTGCCGAAGATAAAGCTATCTGGCAAGACGTGTTACAAAATTTTTACAAACCTTTAGAAAAAGATTTAAAAAAAGCGGAAAAAAATTTAGAAAGGCAAAGAATTAAACCTCAAGAAACTGAATTCAAATGTCCTAACTGCAGTAAAACCATGGTAATTAGAGACTCCAGAACAGGACAATTTTTAGCTTGTTCTGGATATCCAGAATGTAAAACTACATTGCCGTTAAATAAAGAAGGAAGTCCTCTGCAAGAGCAAGAAACAGATATGACATGCGACAAATGCGGAAGTCATTTAATTAAAAAATTAGGTTTTAAAGGTAAAGAATACTTGGCTTGCAAAAAGTATCCTGAATGTAAAACAACTTATAATATAGATAGAAATGGTCAAAAAGTTATAAAGCCAGAACCAGAACATACTGGCATTAAGTGTGAAAAATGTGGTTCAGAAATGCTAAAAAGGATAGGTAAAAGGAGTCCGTTTCTTACCTGTTCAGCATTTCCTAAATGTAGGAACTTACAATGGATAAAAAGAGTCAAAGACCAGAACTCCAAAACACAAAAGAAAGTATCCGAAAAGAAATCTTAAAAATAATAATGTCTTTTGAAAAATATCTTAAAGCGGAAAAAAATTTTTCTAGTCATACTTTAAGAGCTTATTTAAAAGATATATTGGACTTTACTATATTTTTAAAAAATAAACAAAAAAATTTTATAGACGCAAACAAGTATGACATTAGAGAATTTTTAGAAATTTTAAACACAAAAAGTATAAGCAAAACAGCTATTGCAAGAAAATTTTCCACATTGCGCACTTTTTATAAATTTTTAATAATTAATGACATAGTAGCAAAAAATCCTCTAGAAGCAATGAGCGCTCCTAAAAAAGATAAGAAAGTCCCTTTATTCTTAACAGAAAATGAAATGCAGTCTTTACTTAACCTTAAAAATAT
This sequence comes from Candidatus Endomicrobiellum roisinitermitis, assembly GCA_031287855.1. Classification (GTDB taxonomy): domain Bacteria; phylum Elusimicrobiota; class Endomicrobiia; order Endomicrobiales; family Endomicrobiaceae; genus Endomicrobiellum; species Endomicrobiellum roisinitermitis. The sequence continues at coordinate 7,343 of JAITSL010000034.1, read as the reverse complement.
AAAACTTCAAGATAAAGCAATGATTGAACTTTTGTATTCTTGTGGTCTTAGAATAGAAGAACTTATGAACTTAAATATTAATAACATAGATTTTATATCTAATACTATTATGGTCAAAGGAAAAGGTAACAAAGAGAGAATAGTGCCTGTAGGCAACAAATGTTTAAACGCTGTAATGGAATACCTAAACCAACGACGTGCTAGCAGATTGCCTTACGATATGCAATCCCCATTATTTTTAAACAAACACTTAAACAGACTTGACCAAAGAGCAGCAAGAAGAATTTTACACAAACATTTTATTAAAGCAGGGCTTACAAAAAAAGTAAGTCCTCACACTTTACGACATACTTTTGCAACACACATTTTAGATAGAGGTTGTGACTTAAGAAGTGTACAGGAAATGCTTGGGCATAAAAATCTTTCTACTACACAAATTTACACACACGTTACAATAGAAAGTTTAAAAAAAATATATCAAAAAACACATCCGAGAGCAAAATAACAAAATATACCTTTTGAAGGATATTAAGTTTATGAAACAAAGTGACCACTTAAAACTTTTAATGGAAGAAACTGGCTGTGAACAATCGCAAGCAGAGCTTGCGTTAAACCTTTCTGATAACAATCTTGAAAAAGCCATATCTACAATAGGTTTCTTATTAAAATTTATAAAAATATTTAAAATCAAATTAATATTTCAAAAAGAAAACATATATGGACTAGCGCAGCTAGCAATCAATATGAAAACATCGGAAATTTTACGCTTCAGTACAGCATTTTCGCAAAATCCAGCAATTTACGAAATATCTGAAAATATAGATTGGTTTTCTTTTGAAAAAGCAATTTTTTCAGCTAGGCTTGAAGCTGGCTCTTTAGAAAAATATACTCAAAATATTGAAGAAAACTTTAGGCTATATGCTCAACAAGCAATAAAAGAAATTATCTCTATTTCAGCTGATGAAATTTCAGACATTATAAAAGCATTTTTTAGTCCAATTAATATAGCCATTAAAGTCCTAGAAGAAGAATTAAATCTTACACAATTTAAAAAATTTCCAGACCAAAATTTAAGAAACGATATGATATCCTCTAAAGGATACGATATCGGTTTTGTAAAACTTGATGCTAAAATACTAGAAGATAAGGATGGGAAACCTATAAAAAAAGTTCAAGAAGGAGAAACAGTACTTTCAGTAATAACAGATCAAAGAGATATAGCACATTATCTTGTACATTTAATTGGCGGTAAGGAAAACGGCATTATATCACCAATACCTGCAAGTGTGCAAAAGGTTTATTATAAAAATGAAAGTTTTGAAGTACACTTATATTATGCCTCTTCCATAACTGGCCTTGCAATAGTCCAAAAAAATTCTAAATTAAAAACCTTAGGAGAAAAACAACTTTGGTGGGGAAAAATCTTGCCTTGGTAAAAGCTTTAGCAACCTGACTTGACCATTTGGGTTTCCCCAACCTTATATTTTTATGTTTAAAAAGGTTAAAAATATTTAAAGGCCTTCCTTAAATAATTTGGAAGGCCTTTAAACTAAACAAGCAAGAGTTATCTGCTAAACTATTAATATTCCGGCATTGGAGGCATTCCTGCTCCACCCATCATAGGAGATTTTTGGGATTTTTCAGGAATATCTGTTACCAATGTTTCTGTAATAAGTACAAGGCCTGCAATTGAAGCAGCATTTTCTAAAGCTGTTCTTGTAACTTTGACTGGATCAACAATACCAGCCTTTATCATATCTACATACTCATTGTTATCAGCATTATAGCCATAAGAAGCATCTTTAGAATTTTTAATTTTATCTACTATTATGGAAGCTTCAAGCCCAGCGTTTTCTACTATCATTCTTATTGGACCTTCAAGAGCTTTAAGGACAATATCTATACCTGTTTTTTCGTCAACGTCTTGTGTTTGGACTTTTTCCAAAACTGATTGAGCTTTAAGTAAAGCCACACCACCACCTGAAACTATACCTTCTTCTACGCCTGCTCTTGTTGCATTTAGAGCATCTTCGACTTTAAACTTTTTTGTTTTCATTGCTGCTTCTGTTGCAGCACCAACATTTATAACTGCAACTCCACCAACTAGCTTTGCAAGTCTTTCCTGGAGCTTTTCTTTGTCATAATCTGATTTTGTGTCTTCAATTTGTTTGCGAATTTGTGCTATTCTTGCTTGAATTTCTTTTTTATCGCCAAGTCCAGAAACGATTGTAGTGTTTTCTTTATCTACAACAACTCTTTTAGCTTGACCTAAAAGTTCCAAAGTCGCATTATCTAATTTTAAACCCATTTCCTCACTAATAACTGATCCGCCAGTAAGAATTGCTATATCTTGAAGCATTTCTTTTCTTCTATCCCCAAAACCAGGAGCTTTTACAGCTATGACTTTAAGTGTACCACGAATTTTGTTAACTACCAAAGTTGCAAGAGCTTCACCTTCAATATCTTCTGCAATAATTAAAAAAGGCTTCCCTGTTTGAACAACTTTTTCCAAAAGAGGAAGAATTTCTTGCATTGAACTGATTTTTTTATCAGTAAGTATTATATAAGGATCTTCTAAAATGCCTTGCATTCTTTCTGTATCTGTCACAAAATAAGGGGAGTTATAACCTCTATCAAATTGCATACCTTCTACAACATCAAGGCTTGTATCTGAGGATTTGCCTTCTTCAACTGTTATAACGCCATCTTTACCAACTTTTTCCATAGCATCTGCAATTAAGTTTCCAATTTCTTTGTCGCTTGCAGATATTGAAGCTATTTGAGCTATTTCTTCTTTATTTTTAACTTGTTTTGCATTTTTTTTAATCTCTGCTATAACTAAAGAAACAGCTTTATCTATTCCTCTTTTTATGTGATTTGCATTAGCTCCAGCAGTAATATTTTTTAATCCCTCATTAATTAAAGATTGAGCTAAAACTGTAGCTGTGGTTGTACCGTCACCAGCAATGTCATTTGTTTTTGAAGCAACTTCTTTTACAAGTTGAGCACCCATATTTTCAAATGGATCTTCTAGCTCTATTTCTTTTGCAATTGTTACACCATCATTTGTAACAGCAGGAGAACCAAATTTTTTGTCTAAAACCACATATCTACCTTTAGGGCCAAGTGTAACTTTTACAGCATTTGCAAGTTTGTCAACACCATTTTTCATAGCTTTACGAGCTTCATCATTGTAAATTAACTGTTTTGCCATATTACTCTCTCTCCTATATTATTTTTTTATTAACCAAGTATCCCCAAAATATCATCTTGGGGCATTATAAGATGTACTTCATTGTTAAGCTTTACTTCAGTTCCAGAGTATTTACCAAAAAGAACTTTGTCACCAACTTTTACATCTAAAGCAATTATTTTTCCATCATCAGTCTTTCTCCCTGTACCTACAGCTATAACTTCACCTTCTTGAGGTTTTTCTTTTGCAGTATCAGGAATAATAATACCACCCTTTTTCACTTCTTTGGTTTCTGTAGGTTTAACCAAAATTTTGTCACCTAATGGCTTAAACATCTTACCTCCCTCCTTGTGTTAGTTTAGTTTGTGCTTTTTTAGCACTATATATGTGTGACTGCTATTATATGACAAAAAATTTTTTTTGTCAATATTATTTTATAATTATTCTTGTTAAATAACTTAAATATATTTATCTCTTATTCCATTGTCTATATCTTTAAAAAAGTTGTCCAGTACTTTTAAACTTGCATTATCAAGCCTAGCTTTACTTTTTTTAATTAAACTATACCCCATTTCTTTAACTTCTGGACTTGCAAAATCTTCAAGGTATTCCTTTAAAGTAACTAAAGCGTTGATATCGCACATATTTTTTATGTGTCCAGGTTTTGCCAAGTTCATAAAATTTTCGCCTGTCCTATTCTTGCGATAGCAAGCAGCACAAAAACTCGGCACATAACCTTGAGATAACAAAGATTTTATTATCTCATCTAGAGTTCTTTGATCATTAAGACTAAACTGTCTTTGGAAGTTATCATTGTGTGAAAAATTCCCATCATAACCGCCAGGAGTAACTTTAGACTCTGCACTTATTTGAGAAACACCTAAATTCACAAGCTCGTCTCTTAACTGTGCAGTTTCTCTTGTAGACATTATAATGCCAGTATATGGAACAGAAAGTCTTAAGACTGCAACTATCTTTTTAAATTCTTCATCATTAATTTTATATTCTGGATTAGAAGCATATACTGAACCAGGAGCAGGTTCAATACGTGGCACTGAAATTGTGTGAGGGCCAACACCATAAGTTCTTTCTAAATACTCTATATGCATCATCATAGCAAGCACTTCAAAATATGGATTGTAAAGCCCTAATAACGGGCCTATACCAACATCGTCAATGCCAGCTTTAAAAGCATTGTCAATCGCATCTAAACGATTGTTTGGGTCAGACTTTGCACCCTTAACATGAAGTTTTCTATAAGTTTCCTCATGGTAAGTTTCTTGAAATATTTGGTATGTTCCTATACCAGACGTTTTTAGTACTTTAAAACTCTCAATATCCATAGGCGCAACATTAATGTTAACTCTTTTTATTTTATTGTCATTATAACTTGCAGTATATATAGCATTAACTCCACCCACATAATAATCTAAGTTTTCTTTTGAAGACTCCATTTCGCCTGCAACCATTAAAATACGTTTATGGCCTTTTTTAAGAAGTATTTCCGTTTGGTTTTTTATTTCTTCAAAAGTAAGTTTTTTTCTTATAGTAAGTTTATTATTTGCAGCAAAACCACAATATAAACAACTATTTGAACAATGGTTGCTTATATATAAAGGAACAAATATTACAATACGCTTCCCGTATATTATTTCTTTAACATAAGAGGCAGCAGCATAAACTTTTTGCAAACTCTCAAAATCTTTAACTGATAAAAGTTTGGCAGTTTCTTCGATAGACAATCTTTGAAGAGCCCTAGTTTTACTCAAAATACAGTTAAGTTCCACATTAGTTACTTTAGCCTCTAGTAGCGAATTTATTATATGTTCATCTACAAGTTTCATTTAAGCCACCTTTATCAAAACTTTATAGTTCATTTAACCCAGGCATACTTTTTTCTTTTACTAGTGCGATAAAAGCGTCAATTAGCATTAACCCTAAATCTTTATTTCCACGTGCCCTTAGAGCAACTGAATTTAAATCTTTCTCTTTATTACCAACAACTGCTATATAAGGAACTTTTTGTAAAGCATTCTCTCTTATCTTATGACCAATTTTTTCATTTCTGTTATCTAAAATTGTTCTTATGCCATTTTGTTTTAACTTTTGTAATAACTCTTTACAATAAGCTTCTTGCTCTTCATTTATGTTTGCTATAGCAACCTGAACTGGAGAAAGCCAAAGCGGCAAAGCTCCAGCATAGTGCTCTAAAAGTACGCCTACAAACCTTTCCAAAGAGCCTAACAATGCTCTATGTATCATATAAGGTCTTTTCTTTTTACCTGAAGAGTCTACATACGAAATATCAAAACGTTCCGGCAAATTAAAATCAAACTGTATAGTAGAACATTGCCAAAGTCTACCTATAGCATCTTTTATCTTTATATCTATTTTAGGACCATAAAAAGCACCACCACCTTTGTCTACTTCATATTCATATCCTGTTTTCTTTAAAGCATTTTTAATAGAGTGTTGTGCTTTTTGCCAATCTTCTATTTCCCCCACATACTTTTTTTCTGGCCTTGTAGCAAGGTATATTTTATACTCGTTAAACCCAAAAGTTTTTAAACAACTAACTGCCATATTAAAAACTCTGAGCACTTCTTCTTCTAGTTGTTCTGGAGAAACAATAACATGGCCATCATCTTGAGTAAACCCTCTAACTCTCAAAAGACCGTGCAAAACACCTGACTTCTCAAATCTGTACACGGTACCAAGTTCCGCATATCTTATTGGAAGTTCTCTATATGAGTGCAGTTTTGTTTTATATATCATCAAATGCATTGGACAGTTCATTGGTTTTATTCTATACGGGTTGCCTTCTATTTCCATAGAAGCGTACATATTTTCAGAATAAGCCTGTAAATGACCACTTATTCTGAAAAGTTCTTCGCTTGCAATGTGAGGAGTAAGCAAAAGATCATATCCATTTTCTATGTTGAATTTTTTCCAATAACTTTCAATAATATCTCTTAAAAGTGCCCCTTTTGGATGCCAAAGGACAAGACCTCCACCAATTGCTTCATTTACACTAAACAAATCTAAATCTTTACCTAACTTTCTATGATCTCTTTTTTGAGCTTCTTGGAGCATGACTAAGTACTCATCTAAACCTTCTTTTGTCAAAAAAGCTGTACCATAAATCCTCTGAAGTTGTTCTTTAGAAGAATCGCCTCTCCAATAAGCACCCGCAACAGACAACAGCTTAAAATACTTAAGTTCCCCTGTAGATTTTATATGAGGTCCTTTACATAAATCTGTAAAATCGCCAGACTTATACATTGTTACAGTGTCTCCTTCTATTTGTGAAACAATCTCTGACTTATATTTTTCACATTTTTGATTAAAATCTTTTACAGCTTGTTCCTTAGACACAGAGTAATGTTCAAACAAATAATTTTTACCAATTATCTCCTTCATTTTTTCTTCTATTTTTTCAAGATCGGCAACTGTAAAAGGCTCTTGCCTGTCAAAATCATAATAAAAACCGTCCTCTATAGCTGGCCCTATAGCCACCTTAGTTTCAGGGAAAAGTTCAGTTACAGCCGCAGCCATTATGTGCGCAGCAGAATGCCTTAAAATTTCTAGATCGTTATTTGCCATACCATTATACCACGTGTTTTTAGTTCGTTTGATTATATAATATTTTCCTTTGCTTTTTAACACAACAAATCAATATAACTGATGTTGATCAAGTTTAAAACCTTATCTCCGTTACCTCAAAGAGCAGCTTATGAGCTATAAACATTTAATATTTCAAATTAGCTCTGTCTGAAGCAAAATTCATTTATGTCTTTCTTGTCTTTTCATTTTGCTAGTTTGCTAATTTGTTTAAATGTTTACTTGCGATTGCTCTAGTAACGTAGATAAGGGTCTAAACTAGACAAAACTAACTGTTCTTGTGTCAAGTAACTGCAAAAGTCCAATATGTCTTTGCACTTTTACACAAAAAAACTTCAAGGTTGGAATACGTGCCAACCTTGAAGTAAATATAAATTATTTTTATAAAAATTAAGCAGCTCCTAGGATACTTTTAATAGCATTAGTAGAAGTTTTAGTTCTACGTTTTGCATCTTCTATTATCCTATTAAACGATATCTTGTTTATCGAATCATTTAACACTGCTAAACTTATTGCTATTTCCCTTGTC
>JAITSL010000032.1 GCA_031287855.1 Candidatus Endomicrobiellum roisinitermitis | reverse complement strand
ATAAAAGAGTGTATTTGTTCATAATAAAAATTATACTACTTTAAGTTTTTGTTTGTCAATACTAAAATGTGAAAAATTAGCAAACTTGTATAAATCATACTTAACCATAAATACTACAATAATGTTAAGTTCAATGGCTATGTATAAATTGATTTTTTGTTCATAGTATGATAAAATTCCGTCTATTAGTTTTTATTAAAAGCGCTGCTAGCTCAATTGGTAGAGCAAACGACTCTTAATCGTTAGGTTATAGGTTCAATTCCTATGCAGCGCAATTTATGTTTCTTTGTTTAGAACACAATGCGGGCGTGGCGGAATTGGCAGACGCGTATGGCTTAGGACCATATACCGTAAGGTGTGGGGGTTCAAGTCCCTCCGTCCGCATATTTTTATAAATCCATAAATTTAGATTGGTTGTTAGTAAGTTAAAGGGGAAAAAGTAAATGGTTCAAGAGACGAATACAGTTGATTTTAAATCTACGGTTGTAGATAGAAAACCGTGTTCTATAACTATTGATGTTGAAGTTGCAGAAAATGTAGCTTCCTGTGAAATAGAAAATACATTTAACCAAATGCAAAAATATGCAAAAGTTGATGGTTTTAGGCGAGGTAAGGTGCCTATGAGCATTGTGAAGCAACAATTTTCAAGTCAGAGTAAAGGTAAAGCAGTGGAAAATATTGTAAGAAAGACAGTTTTAAATGCGTTAGACAAAGAAGGTTTTACACCTATAGACTTTCCTGTGGTAGACGAGTTTGACTATGAGTTAGGGCAAATTTTAAAGTATCGTTTTTCTGCACAATGCCACCCAAAAGTTGAAGTAAAAGATTATAAGGGTATTCCCATAAAGAAAGAAGTTTTTAAGATTACTGATGCGAATTTAAACCAAAGTTTAGACGCTTTAAGAGAAAGAAATGCAAGACTTGTAGAGTCTAAGTCTCTTGAAATTAAAAAAGATAGTTTTGTAAGTGTAGATTATGAAGCTTTTGATAATGAAGGTATCCCTTTGCCTGAAATTACGTCTAAAGGGCACATGCTAGATTTGTCTTCAGAAAACACACTTAAAGGTTTTAAATATGTGTTAGTTGGCGCAAAAATTGGTGAAGAAAAAGATACTAAAATAGAATATCCTGCTGATTACCCAAATAAACAGTTAGCAGGAAAAACGATCTCTTTTAAGGTAAAAATAATTGAAATTAAAGAAAAACAACTTCCAGAACTTAATGATGATTTTGCAAAAGATATGGGCACAGAGAATTTAGAAGATTTAAAAAGCAAAGTAAAAGAAACTATGGAAATGGAAGAGAAACGTCGTCAAGATATGGAAGTTAAAAAACAAATTATGGGCTATTTACTTGAAAAAAATAAATTTGAAGTGCCTTCTTCTTTAGTGGCAGAACAGAAAACTGTTCTTATAGAAAAAATGAAGTCTTACATGCAAAATCAAGGTGCTCCTAGAGACTATATTGCAAATCAAATCGCACTTGGTGATTTAAAGTTTGCTCAAGAAGCAGAAAATAATGTTAGGCTTTCTTATATTTTAAATTCAATATGCAATGTTGAAAATCTTGTAGTAACAGACACAGACATTGATGTAGAAAAAAATAAAATGAAAGCTTCTAATCCAGGTAGAGACACTGACGTTGATAAGTATTTTAGTGAAAAAAGGGAAAATATAACGGTTTCTTTGAAAGAGCAAAAGCTTTTTAGCTTTTTGGTTGACAATGCAAAAGTAGAAACAGAAGAAAAAAAAGGCATGCCTTTAAGTAAAAATTAGTTACAATTGATAGTTTAGGAGGATAAATGCCATCTGTAATGCCGACAGTAATTGAAAGATGGAGCCAAGGTTCTGCTGTAACTTATGATTTATATTCAAGACTTCTTAGAGATAGAATTATCTTTGTAGGTGGTTATGATGGCTCTATTGCAACAGACTCTGCTAACATATTAATAGCACAGCTTTTATATTTAGATTCTGAAGAGCCAGGAAAAGATATAAGTTTGTATATTAATTCGCCTGGTGGTATGGTTACTGCTGGGCTTGCAGTTTACGATACTATGCAGTTTATAAAGAGTCCTATAACTACAATTTGTATGGGAATGGCTATGTCTTTTGGCGCTGTGCTACTTGCTTCAGGCACAAAAGGTAAAAGATATGCTTTAACACATTCTCGTATACTGATACATCAACCTTTGATATATGGTGGAGGTCTTTCTGGTACAGTATCTGATATAGATATAGAAACAAAAGAGTTGCTTTCTACAAAAAATAAACTTTCAGAAATATTAGCAAAACATACAGGAAAAACTACAGAGCAAGTTTTAAAAGATACAGATAGGAATTATTATATGTCTGCTCAGGAAGCAAAAGAGTATGGGCTTGTTGATGAAGTTGTTGTTAGTTTAAAGTAATATTATAATATTTAAGTAGGTTTATAATGAGTAAAGAGTTTAATGAACATTGTGTTTTTTGTGACAAAACTTATCCAGAAAAGCTTGTAGGAGTAAATGGTTTTTATATTTGCCAAACCTGCGCTAAAACTTCTTTGGACATCTTTAAAGATTTAAATAAGAACGGTTTTAAAAGTGCTGGGCTTAGCTTGTTAAAGCCAAGAGAACTCAAAAGTATTCTTGATAGTTATATTGTAGGGCAAGAACACGCAAAAAAAACTTTGTCTGTGGCAGTGTATAACCACTATAAGCGGTTACAGAACGTTATTTTAGATAGCAAAAATGATGTTGAGTTAGAGAAATCTAATGTTTTACTTATAGGACCAACTGGTACTGGCAAAACACTCTTAGCGCAAACTTTAGCAAAGATTTTAAATGTTCCATTTGCTATTTGTGACGCTACAACTTTGACGGAAGCTGGGTATGTTGGGGAAGATGTTGAAAATATACTTTTAAGACTTATTCAAAATGCAGACTATGATATGGAAAGGGCACAAAAAGGTATTATTTATATAGATGAAATAGACAAAATCGCAAGGAAATCTGAGACACCTTCAATAACAAGAGACGTTTCTGGAGAAGGCGTGCAACAAGCACTTTTAAAGATTCTTGAAGGAACAATTACAAATGTACCCCCACAGGGTGGAAGAAAACATCCTGAACAAGAATATATAAAAATAGACACAACAAATATTTTGTTTATTTGCGGCGGTGCTTTTGATGGTCTTGAAAAAATAATAGAAAAAAGACTGTCTAAAAAAACTTTAGGTTTTATAACAAATGGCATAGATAATAGAGAAAACTTTAAGGCTACTGATTTTGCTTTGTCTAATGCCGAAAGTCAAGATTTAATAAAATTTGGGCTTATACCAGAATTTGTTGGTAGGTTGCCGGTTGTTAGTAGCCTTAATCATTTGTCTGTTTTAGATTTAATTCATATTTTAACTGAACCTAAAAATGCGCTAGTAAAACAGTACAAGAAAATGTTTTCTTTAGAAAACGTAGAACTCGAATTTGAGCAAATTGCCTTAGAAGTAATAGCTCAGGAGGCTTTAAAAAAAGGGGCAGGAGCTAGAGGTTTGAGGTCTATTATAGAAAATATTTTAATGGATGTTATGTTTAATGTTCCTGAGGATACGTCAATAGGAAAAGTTATAGTTACAGAAAATACTGTATTAAAAAAAGAAAGTCCTGAGCTTGTGTATAAAAAAGCACAAAGGAGACCAAATGAGCGAATTGGATAGGTTTACCGCTGATAAAAGTGAAGGTCTAAAAATTCCAGATACCTTACCTCTTCTTCCAGTAAGAGATATTATTTTATATCCTGCTATGGTGTTACCTTTAGCTGTAGGTAGGGAAAAGTCTATTAGAGCTTTAGAAGAGTCTATGGCTACAAATAGACTTATTTTTGTTGTAACTCAGAAAAATGTTCAAGCTGAAGATCCAACGCCAGATGATGTTTACAATATAGGCACAATATGCGAAGTTTTACAAATATTAAAAATGCCAGGAGGAACTTTAAAAGCTTTAGTTGAAGGAATTTCTAGAGCTCAGTGGACAGATTTTAAGCTTAATGATAAGGGGTACATAGAAGTTGGCGTAAATGTTTTTGATGAAAAAACTGAAAAGACACCAGAGTCTGAAGCAATTATGAGAAGAGCTACATCTCTTTTTGAACAGTATGTAAAACTTAATCCAAGAATGCCTATGGAAATTTCTGTTGCTATAAGTAATATTGTTGACCCTGCAAGACTTGCTGATACTATAGCATCGCATCTTTTTATAAAAAATAATGATAAACAACAAGTTTTAGAGCTAGTTAATCCTATAGAACGTTTGGAAAAAATAGTGCAAATACTTAACTCTGAAATAGAAATATTAAATATAGAAAGACGTATACAAAATAGGGTGAGAAACCAAATTGAAAAGACTCAAAAAGAATATTATCTTACAGAGCAGATGAAAGCTATCCAAAAAGAGCTTAAACAAAAAGATGATGTTCAAAAAGATGTAGACGAGCTAAAAGAAAAATTGAACCAGACGAAAATGCCGCAAAATGCTTTAGATGCTGCAGAAAAGGAAATAGCAAGACTAGAAAGAATGATGCCTCTGTCTCCAGAAGCAGGCGTTATAAGAAACTATATAGAGTGGATTTTAGATTTGCCTTGGGAGAAGTCTACAGAAGATAACTTGGACTTAAAAAGAGCTAAAGAAATTTTAGATCAAGATCATTATGGTTTAGAAAAAGTTAAAGATAGAGTGTTAGAGTATCTTGCAGTACTTTCTAGAGTAAAAAAGATTAAAGGGCCTATCCTTTGCTTTATAGGGCCTCCTGGAGTTGGTAAAACTTCTATTGCAAAATCTGTTGCTAGAAGTTTAGGTAGAAATTTTGTGAGAATTTCTATGGGAGGCGTTAAAGATGAAGCAGAGATACGAGGCCATAGGCGCACTTATATAGGCTCTATGCCAGGCAAAATTATACAGTCTATGAAAAAGGCCGGCTCTAATAACCCTGTGTTTATTTTAGATGAAATAGACAAAATGGGTTCTGACTGGAGAGGGGATCCATCTGCTGCTTTGCTTGAAGTTTTAGATCCAGAGCAAAATTATGCTTTTAGTGACCATTATTTAGATTTAGAATTTGATTTGTCTAATGTTATGTTTATAACTACAGCAAACTTTCTTAGCAATATACCTAACACTTTATTAGATAGACTTGAGCTTATACGATTTTCTGGATATACAGATCAGGAAAAACGCAAAATAGCAGAAGATTTTATAATATCGCGACAGTTAAAAGATCATGGATTGAGTGCACAAGAACTAATTTTTGCTCCAAATGCTTTAGATGCAGTAATTGAAAATTATACCAGAGAAGCAGGCGTTAGAAATTTGACAAGAGAAATTGCTAACTTGTGTAGAAAAGTTGCCAAAGAGTTAGAGCTTAATAAAGAATTAAAAACAGTAACTATTACTACAGAAAATTTGAATAATTATTTAGGAGTACCTCTTTATGAGAGGGAAAGTATGCCTGAAAATGATATTGGTGTTGTTACTGGGCTTGCTTGGACAGAAGTTGGAGGCGAGACTCTTACAATCGAAGTAAATAAAATGAAAGGCAAAGGGTCTTTAGTTCTTACAGGAAAACTTGGGGATGTAATGAAAGAGTCTGCTCAGGCAGCTTTGACATACGTCCGTTCTTCTTCACTAAAATTAGGAATAGATGAAAAAATTTTTTCAAATACTGATTTTCATGTACACGTGCCGGAAGGTGCTGTACCTAAGGACGGTCCTAGTGCTGGTATTGCTTTGGCTACAGCTTTAGCTTCTTGTTGCATGGACAAACCTGTTAAAAAGAAGATTGCTATGACAGGGGAAGTTACTTTAAGAGGGAGAGTGCTTGCAATAGGTGGGTTAAAAGAAAAAACTTTGGCTGCTTATAGGGAAGGTATGGATGCAGTTTTATTCCCGGAAAGTAATAAAAAAGATTTAGTAGATATTCCAGAAGATATAAAACGTAAGTTAAAAATGATACCAGTTGCACATATGGATGAAGTTATTTCTTTAAGTTTGGGTCAAGAAGTTGTTACAAAAAGTTTAAATAAGAAAAACAAAAAATAATAAAAGCTGTAGGAGTAGTAGAAGATGTTGAAACAATATCTTTTAATGCCTGGCCCTACTTCTGTCCCACCACAAGTTGCTTTAAAGGAAGCTTTACCTATAGTCCACCATAGGTCAGACGAGTTTGAGTCTATTTATAAAGACATATCTGAAGGGTTAAAATACGTTTTTCAAACAAAAAATGAAGTTTACACTCTTGCGTGCTCAGGTACTGGCACCATGGAAATGGCTATTGTAAACTTATTAAGTCCAAATGATGAAATTGTGGTAGCTAGTTGTGGAAATTTTGGTGAAAGATGGATTGAAATAGCGCAATCTTATGGAATAAAAGTTGTTTCTGTGTCTGTTGAGTGGGGAGAAGCTGTAAGCCCTTTACAAATAGAAAAAACTTTGAAAGAAAATCCAAACATAAAAGCAGTTTTTACTACATTTGTAGAAACTTCAACAGGCGTAGTAAACGATATTAAGTCTATAGGAAAAATTGTTGCAAACACAAATGCAGTTTTTGTTGTTGACGCAATTTCTGGTATTGTAGGGCAAGAATTTAAAACTGATTTGTGGAAAGTTGATGTTGCAGTATCAGCATCTCAAAAAGGGTTTATGCTACCTCCTGGCCTTGCGTTTATTACATTTTCTCAAAAAGCTAAAGAAATGGTTAAAATGTCTAAACTCCCTAAATTTTATTTTGACATAAAAAAGTATAAAAGATTTTATCTTAAAAACCAAACACCGTTTACTCCTCCTGTCACTCTTATTGTTGCTCTTCAAGAAGCGATAAAACTTATTAAAGCCAAAAAACTAGAAACTTTTTGGGGCGATTGTAAACTTTTTTCTAAAGCAACTAGAAAAGGTATGCAAACTTTGGGGTTAAAACTTTTTGCTAAAGTTCCGTGTGAAGTTGTAACAACTGCTGTTGTGCCAAAATATCTTGGCGAAAAAATAGTTAAAATTTTAAGAAAAAAGTATAGTGTGTTTATTGCGGGTGGGCAAGGTAAACTTAAAGGTCAGATTATAAGATTTGCGCATACGGGCTATATTAGCAAGGCAGATTTACTTGCAGGATTTGCTTGTCTTGAAATGGCCTTAAGCGAGCTTGGCACAAAAAATATTGAAAAAGGTAAAGCTGTTGCAGCTGTCCAAAAAGAGTTGTCTAGAGAGTAATTTTCTTTGCCGCATATTTGAAATTAATTTAAAATACCAAAGAGTTTTTATTTTAATATGATAAAAGTCTGTTATATTATTACAAAATTAGATCTTGGTGGAGCACAAAAAGTTGCTTTAGACATAGGGAACGGACTTAACAAAAACCTTTTTAGCGTTTTTTTTATAACAGGAGTAGGTGGCATTTTAGATAAAGATATTGACAAAACATTTAAAGTCTATAAATTAAAACAATTAGTACGAGAAATATCCCTTATAGAGGATTTAAAAGCTATAGTTACCATATCCAAAATTTTAAAAATTGAACGTCCAAACATTGTGCATACTCACACGCCAAAAGCAGGTATGTTGGGACGCATTGCAGCAAAACTTGCTGGAGTGCAAACAATTTTTCATACAGTTCACGGATATGGTTTTAGTGATAAACATAAATGGTACTTAAAATATTTGTTTATATACATTGAAAGATTTTGCACATTGTTCTCAACTAAGCTTATATTTGTTTCAAAAGAGAATATAAGAAAGGGGTTTAAATATAGAATTTCTAAAAAAAACAATTTCACGCTCATAAGGTCGGGTATTGATACAAATTTTTATAAAAATTTTTGTTTAAAGTCAGATTTTAAAAAAAGTATTGGTATAAATCCTAATGCAAAAATTGTTGTTACTGTGGCATCTTTTAAACCTCCAAAAAATCTTAAAGATTTTATTAATGTTGCACGTTTAGTTACTAAAAATATAAAAGATGTTGTGTTTGTTCTAGTTGGTGATGGTGAGCAAAGGAAAGAGTTGGAATCATTAATAGAAAAATTTAATTTAACAAATAAAGTTATTCTTCTTGGATGGAGAACAGATATCGCTAATATACTCAAATCAAGCGATATTTTTGTTTTAACGTCTCTATGGGAAGGGCTACCTTGTAGTATTTTAGAAGCTATGTGTTGTGCTAAGCCTGTTATTGCTAATGCTATTGATGGTATAAAGGAGATTGTCGTAGATAATAAGACTGGCTTTCTTATAGAACCTAATGATTATGAGCAAATGACAAAGAAAATAGAATATTTACTTTTAAATGACAATATTTCAAAAGAAATGGGCAAAAATGGGTTTAACTTAGTAGGGGAAGAATTTAATATAAATTATGTTATAAAACAGCATGAAAAGTTGTATCTAAACTTTATGTGACTTATAAAAATCCTTCACAAATGAGTCTAATAAAATGCTGCAAGTTGGTATACCATCAAGCTTATAAGACTTCCTTTAAAATCAGGCGATTCAGTTAACAAAAGAAATATATACACTAAAGATAGCTATGAAAAGATATTAAAAGTATTGCTGTGAATAAACAAACTAAATAGAATCAAATCTACATTTAATATCTTTATTCTCACCAACCACTATAGCTGACAAAGTAACGATGTTACTTTGTCATTTTAGAGATTAGCTTAGAAAACTTAAAATTTTACAATATAGTCAAATTTGTGTACCATACCTATATCCATATTTGCAATATATTTTTTTGTTTACTCTCCCTGCATGTTTGCTGTAGAGGGGAAAATTACAAATGACTTTATGTGCTTATAAATTTAAAATAAGCAAAATTATATTTTGTGCCTGTTAGTATTGTATGATAATTTAAGTTTAACAGAACATGAAAAAAATAAACTTTTTAACTAAAACTATTCCTAACCATTTAACAGTAGCTGTAAGCGCTTGGGCAAGTAAAATTATTATAGCTTTAGTACAGATTGTAAGTATAAAAATTCTACTAAATTACCTTGGCGAAGATAAGTATGCTGTTTATGCAATTGCTTATTCTTTAATAGGATGGCTTACTTTAAGTGACTTTGGAGTTGGCTTTTCTCTGCAGAATTTTATTTCCGAGTCTCGTGCAAAAAATGAAAATTATGATAAATACATTGTTGCCGCATTACAAATAATGGCTGTTGTGCTTGTATTTAGCGTATCGGTTATAGTTTTTATATCTTTTCCGGTACAAAATATTGTTTTTAAAAGATTTTCATACATATTAGAATTACAAACTGTAAATATTGTACTTGTTGTAGGTATTGTTGCTTTAGTATCTTGGTTTTTAAATATAGTTTCTAAAGTATATTACGCATTGCATAAAGGTTATATAGCTAATTTGATACCTACAATATCTATTGTAATTTCTATGATAGTTCTTGTTGTTGTTGATAGATATACCCGCAAACAAGGAAGCGTTTTGCTTGCTTTACTGGTATTTACAATGCCGCAGCTAATTATTGTTTTATTTGCTTTTATAAAAGTATTTAAAAATTATTTTTCAAAGTTGTTGAAATTTAATGTTTCTGTTTTAAAAGCTTTAATACTGAGATCGGTAAAATTTCATGGTGTTATGCTTTTTTCTTTGGCGTATATGCAAACAGACTATTTGGTAATGTCTCAGACGCTAAAAGCAAATGAAATAGTTGAATATAATATTTTTATGCGGGTCTTTATGTTCTTTTCGTATGCGTATGTATCGTTTTTAGCGGCTTTTTGGCCTGTAAGTACTCAAATGTATGTGAATCGTAAATTTAAAGAATTAAAAAATGCAATAAAAAAATATTTAACTTACTCAACTCTATTTACAATTTTAGGAACAATATTTGTGATGTTGTCTTATAAAATTATAATAAATATTTTAGCGCCGAGGCAGAATATTTTGCCGACATTTTTATTTATGCTGTTGCTTGGTATATATATTATTGTCAGAGCTTGGAGCGATACTTTTACAGTGCTTTTGCAAAGCGTCAGCGCATTTAGAATTTTTTGGATATGCATGCCTATTCAACTTGTTGTAAATTTTTTACTTCAGTATTTTTTGTCTAAAGTGTACGGGGTAGAAGGTATTGTGTTAGGTCTTATTATATCTACAGCCTTTATTTCAGTGTGGGTATTATTTTTAAAAACACGTAAGCTTTTAAAACAAACCATTTTTTAGTAGGAACAAAAGAAAATTTTGATTATAGTCAACAAGAAGTTGCAAGTGATAATGTTTAGAATATTTGTGGAAAAACTTCTTTGCGTTAATTAAAATAATTTTTTAAATTGACAGATCTTTAATATCTGTTGATACTGGAGTTGTTCACGTAGCAGTGAAAAAAACAAAAACAAAAACAAAAACAAATGTTCTTTCAATAACTTCTAGTACAGATTCTGTTAGAGTAGGGGCGCTATAAGACAAAGCTGTTTGTATACATAAAAAGTATCATTGTGGTCATTGTATTCCCAAAATAGGCAATTAAAATCTTAGAATCTATCTATAACTATCTATAAAAACAAACATGTAAGAGTTTGACAAATTGCACTAATTGCAGTAAACTACATAACTGAAAATGGTTTACGTTTATGCCCTTAAATGTCTTACCTTTATGACATTTAGGGTGTTTTTGTGTAAGGGTGGGGCGCGAAGGGTATGCTAAAAGAAGGGGAAATACGAATTCCATCAGGTTGTGCGATAAGTGGAATTATAGATATAAAAGGTGATAGGTTTAGCGGTCAGGAAATTGTTAAGTCTATAGCTTTAATGCATGAACGTTCTAATGGGCTTGGAGGCGGTTTTGCCGCTTACGGTATTTATCCTCAATACAAAGATCTTTATGCTCTTCACATATTTTATGACAATTTAGAAATTAATATGAAAACAGAAGGTTTTCTTTCAGAACATTTGATATAGAAAGCGCAGGCAATATTCCAACGCGTCCTGTCTCTGGCGTTAGAAATAAGCCTTTTATATGGCGTTACTTTGTGCATCCTAGAACTTATATTGACGTGTACGCTAAAGAGTTTGATAAAGATTTAACGCATATAGATGTAAATAGTTTTTCAAAGTATTTGGCTATAAATAAAAATCCTTATGCAACTATGTATTGCATTTGCTAAGAAAAACAAACAAATAAATTCTTTATATAAGCGCTAGTAAGCTCCTTAAAGGCTTTCATTAGCGGTTGAGCTATGTAAAGGTTATTCGTCAACAGAGTCGTTATTTGGTAAAATTAAGTAATTTTGAAATAGAAATTAAATTTTTGAGGTTTTATAAACATATTTTTGTTACATAGGTTATATAATGGAAAAAGGTAAAAATTTTTTTGATAAAAATTACAAGAAGGCTTATCTAGAACTTTCAAATGGTGTTAAGCTTGAAGGTAGATCTATTGGCACAAATGTAATAAGTAGTGGAGAAATGGTTTTTAATACAGGCATGCTTGGCTATAGCGAGTCTATGACAGACCCTTCATATTTAGGACAAATTCTTGTATTTAGTTTTTGTCTTATAGGTAATTATGGTATACCGTTCCCAAAAGATGGGAATTTTTTTATGCCAAAAGGACATGAAAGTGCTTCAATAAAAACGCAAGGTATTATAGTTTCAGATGTTTATGACGGTTGTTATCATCATGATGGGGGTACATCTATACAAGATTGGATGAAAAGTCAAGATGTGCCAGGTATTGCAGGTATAGATACCAGGTATTTAGTGCAAATGATAAGAGAAAGTGGTAATTTGTGGGGAAGAATTGTACCAGAAGGTGCCAAATCTCAGGATAAAAACAAGTTTGAATTTTTAAAAAATTTTAAAGATGGCCAATATGTAGATCCATCAAAATATAATTTAATGCCGTCAGTATCTACAAAAGAAATATTGTATATGGGTGATGGTAGTAAGGTTGTTTCTGTAATTGATTGCGGTGCTAAATGGAACATTATGAGAATGTTACTAGAAAGAGGTTGTAAGGTCAATGTTTTACCTTGGGACAGCGATTTTTCTAAAATAAGTTGTGATGGTTGGGTAATAAGCAATGGGCCTGGCGATCCTAAAAACACACAAGATTTAGTTGAAAGAATAAGAAAAGATGTCTTGGGATCAAATAAACCTATTTTAGGAATATGTCTTGGACATCAGCTTTTAGCTTTAGCTTCAGGTGCAAAAACAAAAAGGTTAAACCACGGGCATAGAAGCCACAATCAGCCTGTTTTTTCGCTTCCAGAAAAGAAAGCTTATATGTCTAGCCAAAATCATAGGTATGCTGTGGAAAAAAGTTCAATACAACCAGATTGGCAGTTGTGGTTTGAAAATGCAAATGACGATTCCGTAGAAGGGTTAAGACATAAAACAAAACCTTTTATGTCAGTTCAGTTTCATCCTGAGGCCTCAAGTGGGCCAAATGATACGTCTTGGATAATGGACAAATTTGTACAACTTGTAGAAAAAAGTAAAAAATAATGTATAAATTTTATGCAAGACAGTAATCAAAAAGATTTATGAAAGACATACCCACTTAATAGCAATTGGTGGGTTGTTTAGGGTGTGGATATTTTTCTTGGTGTAGGAAAAGCAATTTCATCTGCAGGACCATTAATAATATTTAGGCAGTGTTGTAAATTTATTTAAGTATGCGTGCTTTAGGAGAGATGCTTGTTGAAGAGCCTGTTTTTCGGGATCTTTTAGTGCATACGCTTATAAGTTTTAAGTTCTTATGCAGGTTTTAAAGAAGATATTGTAAAATTAAAGTATCCTATGCCTTTTTATCCGTATTCAAATATTTTCATTTTTGTAGTTTTGATTGCATCTATTATTGGTTTATTAGTTAATAATATACTATAAGAAGTTCTATGTTTATAGGATTAGTGTGTTTGGTTGTGCTATATGCTTGGTATAAACTATTTGAAAAAATAGAATATTATATATAGATGTAAGCAAGAGGAAAGTTATGCCAATTTTAGAGTTTTTGTTGCCAAAAAATGGGAAAAAGCAAAAAGTAATTTTGCTAGGCTCTGGAGCTTTGTCTATAGGACAAGCAGGAGAGTTTGATTATTCTGGATCTCAAGCTGTAAAAGCTTTAGAAGAGGAAGGTCTTGAAGTTATAATTATTAACCCTAATATTGCTTCTGTACAGACTAATAAAGGGACAAATAAAAAAGTATATTTGTATCCTATAACGCCGTTTTGGGTTGAAAAAATTATAAAGATAGAAAAACCTGCAGCTATTATATCAAGTTTTGGTGGACAAACATCTTTGAATTGTGTTATAGCTTTGGAAAAAAGTGGTGTGCTTAAAAAGTATAACGTTAAAGTTTTGGGAACTCAAGTGGACTCGCTTGAACTTTCTGAAGACAGAGAACTTTTTGCTCAAAAAATGAAATCTATTGGTGTGCCTATTGCAAAAAGTCACGCTGTATCTACGGTTAAAGAAGCTTTAGAAACTGCACAAAAAATAGGCTACCCTGTTATAACTAGGTCTGCATTTGCGCTTGGAGGGCTTGGTTCTGGGCTTGCAAAAAATGAGACAGAATTAAAAAAACTTACACAAGCAGCATTGATGACAGCTCCACAAGTGTTAGTAGAGCGATCATTGCATGGTTGGAAAGAAATAGAGTATGAAGTGATGCGTGATAAAACAGGAAATACTATAACTATATGCAACATGGAAAATTTTGACCCTATGGGTATTCATACAGGAGATTCTATAGTTATAGCTCCGTGTCAGACAATAAACAATACAGAAAACAATATACTAAGGGATACTGCAATTAAAATTGCTCAAAGTGTAGGCGTTGTTGGGGAATGTAACGTTCAGTATGCTTTGAATCCTAAAGAATATGGTTTTTATGTTATAGAAATTAATGCAAGGCTTTCACGTTCTAGCGCTTTGGCAAGTAAAGCAACAGGTTATCCTATTGCTTATATAGCTGCAAAAATTGTTATAGGGTTTGATTTGCTTGAACTTAAAAACCCTGTTACTGGCACGACTTCAGCATTTTATGAGCCATCTTTAGACTACATTACTTTAAAGGTACCTCGCTGGGATTTAAGTAAATTTAATGGAGTGTCAAAAAACCTTGGCACTCAAATGAAGTCTGTAGGAGAAGTTATGGCTATAGGCCGAA
Source organism: Candidatus Endomicrobiellum roisinitermitis (assembly GCA_031287855.1). Taxonomy (GTDB): domain Bacteria; phylum Elusimicrobiota; class Endomicrobiia; order Endomicrobiales; family Endomicrobiaceae; genus Endomicrobiellum; species Endomicrobiellum roisinitermitis. The sequence goes on along the minus strand of JAITSL010000032.1, from coordinate 15,056 downwards.
ACTTCTGCGAGGTTATACAAAAAGCATTGAGAATGGTAAATGAAAATGACAACGGCATAATGTCAAACGTTTTTAATAACGCTACAGATGAAGAACTTGAAAAAGAACTTTTATCTCCTACAAACTTAAGAATTTTTGCTATATACGAGTCGTTTAAAAGAGGCAAAACAATAGAATATATATATGAAAAAACAAATATAGATTACTGGTTTTTGTCACATATTTTATATTTGTCCAAAATTGAAAAAAGTTTGTTTGATTTTTTTGAAAAAAATTTTGTTAAACAGGACATGTTTACTGCCAAGAGTGTTTACAATGCTTTTAAGCAAATACCAAAAGAGCATTTGCAGCGTCTTAAGTCAAGAGGGTTTTCTGATTTTCAACTTACAAAAATATTTTTATTTGCTTGTTTGAATTCTAAGATAAAGCTAAACATAAAACAAGCAAGAACTTTATCTTTTGGAATAAGAAACTTAAGAAAAAAATTAGGCATAGTGCCTGTTGTAAAACAGATAGATACCACTTCGTCTGAATATCCTACAAAATCAAATTATTTGTACCTCACTTATGATGGAATATATAGCGATATTTCTTCTAAGAAGAATTATAAAAGTATTATAACTTTAGGTAGCGGCAGTTATCGTATAGGAAGCAGTTTAGAGTTTGATTGGTGTTCTGTAATGACAAGCGATTATTTTAAACATAAAAAGCATGATAGTGTTATTATAAATTGTAATCCTGAAACGGTCTCAACAGATTATAGTGCTTCTGATAGGCTCTATTTTGAAGAACTTTCTTATGAAAGAGTTTTAGACATTATAGATATTGAAAACCCTAAAGGTGTAATAGCATGTATGGGAGGGCAAAACCCTAATAATTTAATTGTGCCTTTAAGCGAGGCAAAAGTTAATATTTTAGGACATAGTCCAAAAAGTGTTGATGGAGCAGAAGATAGGGAAAAATTTTCTGCAATGCTTGATAAGCTTGGCATAGACCAACCAGAATGGACATCTGCTGTTTCTTTTGCCGAAATAGACAAGTTTATAGGTAAAGTAGGATTCCCAGTATTGGTCCGTCCTAGTTTTGTTTTGTCTGGAACGTTAATGAGCGTTGCAAATGATAAAGCTAGCTTAGATTATTATTTGTCACTTACAAAAGATATATCTAAAGATTATCCTGTAGTTATTTCTAAATTTATTCTTGATGCAAAAGAAATTGAGTGTGACGGGATTGCTAAAAATGGGGAAGTAATACTTTCTCTTGTTAGTGAACATATCGAAAATGCAGGTATACATAGTGGAGATGCAACAATGGTCTTTCCTGCTCAGAAAATATACATCCATACTATAAATATTATAAAGGATATAGTTAGAAAGGTAGTAAAAGGTCTTAACTTAAATGGACCTTTTAATGTACAGTTCATAGCTAAGGATAACGATGTTAAAGTTATTGAATGTAATGCAAGGGCTTCAAGATCTTTTCCATTTATTTCAAAAGTTTCTGGCTTAAACTTAGCGGAACTTTCTTGTAAAGTAATGAATAATGAAAAGGTCAAGAAAATTTTGTTAGATGAAAGTGAAATTGCTCATGTTGGAGTTAAAGCTTCTATGTTTAGCTTTCAAAGGCTAGATGGGGCAGACCCTGTTGTTGGTGTAGAAATGGCCTCTACTGGTGAAGTTGGTTGTTTGGGTGAGAAGTTTGACCATGCTATGCTTCTTTCAATGGAAGCAACTCAAATAAAAAAACCTCAAAAAGGTATTTTGTTAAGTACTGGCAGAGAGAAAGATAAAGTTAAGTTTATGGAAGTAATAGACAATCTTTACAAACTGGCCATTCCTGTATATGCTACAAAAGGAACTGCAAAGTATCTTGAGGATAGGGGTTATAAAGTAAATGTTGTACATTGGAACAGGAACCCACGAGCTATAGACATTATAATTGACGGCAAAGTTGATTTTGTTATAAATATTAACAAAAATTTAAGTGTAGATGAGCTAAACAATAATTCTGAAATCAGAAAAACAGCAGTTAAGTGCGGCTGTTCAATACTTACAAATTTAGAGAAAGTAATAGCGTATTTAAGAGCTTATGATTCTTATGAAGAATTACAAAATTTAGAGGATTGTATTACATTATAAATTTACTGTAATATATTCTAAAAGGAAAATATATGTGTGGCATAATTGGTGTTGAAAATAATGAGAATGCAGCTGTTTTAGCTTCTGCAGGAATGGTTACTTTACAACATAGAGGGGAAGAGTCTGCAGGAATTACAATTAGTGGTAAAGAGAAAATGAAAACTTTTACTGCTATGGGTCTTGTGTCTAAAATTTTTAATGAAGATATTTTATTGAACAAACTTTCAGGAACGGCCGCTATAGGGCATGTTAGATACACAACTTCAGCAAAAAGCTCTTTAACTAATGCACAACCTTTCCAAATGGCTTGTATTCATGGAAATATTGCAGTAGCTCATAACGGAAACATAACAAACTTCTATAAAATTAAACATGAGCTCTTAAAAAAGGGTGCAATTTTTAACCATACTTCTGATACTGAAATATTGTTACATCTTATCGCTATGTCTAAGGGAAATTTGGCAGATATAGTTGCAAGTTCAATGCGTAAATTAGAAGGAGCGTTTTCTCTGGTTATTCTTAGAGGTAAAACTCTTATAGGGGCAAGAGATGAACATGGTTTTAGACCTTTAGTGTTTGGGAAAATAGACAATTCATATATAATAGCTTCTGAAAGCGCTGCTATTGAAGTTATAGGCGGTACTTATATTAGAGATATAAAGCCTGGAGAAGTTATAGTTATAGAAAAAGGAAAAATACAAAAGTCGTTTTTGTATAAACAATCGAAAAAACAGAATACTTGTATATTTGAGCAAGTTTATTTTTCAAGGCCAGACAGTATAATGTTTGGCAAAACTGTTAAAGAAGCAAGAGTTAAAATGGGGCAATTTCTTGCTTTACAAATGAAGGATATAAAAGCAGACATTGTTATGCCCGTACCAGATACAGGATACTTTGCAGCTTTAGGTTTTGCAAGAGCTTCAAACATACTTTTTGAAAATGGTTTTGTAAGAAATCATTATGTTGGACGTTCTTTTATAAAACCATCACAACACTTAAGAGATGTAACTGCTAGGCTTAAACTACGTCCAATAAAAGAAGTTGTAAGTGGCAAAGAAATAATTTTAATAGATGATTCTATAGTTAGAGGAACAACCTCAAAAGGACTTATAAATCTTTTAAAAGAGTATGGTGTAAAAAAAGTTCATTTTGCGATATCTTGTCCTCCAGTTGTAGGGCCTTGCTACTACGGTATAGATACGCCGGATAAAGAGCATTTGATTGCTGCAAATAATTCTGTAGAAAAAATAAGAAAATATTTAGGAGTTGATAGTTTAACTTTTTTAAGTTTAGAAAATCTTGTTAAAGCCTGTTCTTATGGAGATAAAAATGACGACGTGTTTTGCAAATCGTGCTTCACAGGAAAGTATTGTACGAAAATTTCAAAGAATAAATATAAGGAAGTTTGTTAAATGGCAAAGTATATTTTTATTACAGGTGGGGTTGTAAGTTCTTTAGGTAAAGGGATTTCTGGAGCAAGTATAGGTAAACTTCTCCAACTTCATGGGTTTAAAGTTAATATGATAAAGTTTGATCCTTATATCAATGTTGATCCAGGTACTATGAACCCGTATCAACATGGGGAAGTGTTTGTTACAACTGATGGGGCAGAATCTGATTTAGATTTAGGTACTTATGAAAGATTCCTAGATGTTTATACTAGCAAAGCCAACACAAATACAGCAGGTGATATTTATAGAACTGTAATAACAAAAGAAAGAAGAGGTGATTATGATGGGGATACTGTCCAAGTTATACCTCATATTACAGACGAGATTAAAAAACGTTTTATAGCATTAAAAGATGAGTGCGATATATCTATAATAGAAATAGGTGGAACTGTTGGAGATATTGAAGGGCTTCCTTTTATGGAAGCGGCAAGGCAGTTTCAATTGGAAAATAAAGCAGAAGATATTCTTAGCGTACATGTAACTCTTGTTCCTTACATTGCAGGAGCGCATGAATTAAAAACAAAACCTACTCAACATTCTGTTAATAAACTTAGAGAGATAGGTATTTCTCCAGATATGATTATTTGCAGAACAGAACATCCATTAGACGAATCTTTGAAGAAAAAAATTTCACTTTTTTGTAATGTAAAACAAAATTGTGTCGTAGAAGCTATGGATGTTTCGTCAATTTATTATATCCCAGAAACTTTGTACAATCAAAAAGTGGACATTTTAATAATGGAGAAACTTAATATAAAACCAAAATCGAAGTTTGATAAAGCTTGGTTTGCAAGAATAAAATCTTTGAGTGATCATAACAAAATAGTTAAAATTGCAGTTGTAGGAAAATATGCAGATTTAAAAGATGCTTATAAATCCATAGACGAGTCTTTAAACATAGCAGCTGCAGAGTTAAAAGCAAAAGCAGAAGTTCATTATCTTGGAGCAGAAGAGAAAAGTTTACTTAGTAAGCTTAAAGGGTATGAGGCTATTTTAGTGCCTGGAGGGTTTGGAAATAGAGGAGTAGAAGGTAAAATTAAAGCTATAACTTATGCTAGAGAAAATAAAATACCGTTTTTGGGCATATGTCTTGGAATGCAATGCAGTGTTATAGAAGCAGCAAGAAATTTAGCAAAACTAGATGATGCAAATTCAACAGAGTTTGATGAAACAACAAAACATCCTGTAATAAAAATTCTTGATGAACAAAAAGATGTTAAGTATAGAGGCGGGACTATGAGGTTAGGAAATTATAGATCTGAAATCAAGAAAAATACTTTAGCTCATGATTTATATAAGTCTAATGAAATACAAGAAAGGCATAGACATAGATATGAAATGAATCCAGACTTTGTTGAGACGTTAGAAAAGTCAGGTATGACAGTAAGTGCATATCATAAAAAAGTTTTACCTGAAATAGTAGAAATTAGAAACCATCCATTTTTTATAGGTGTGCAGTTTCACCCAGAGTTTGCTTCTAGACCAATGAAAGCGCACCCTATTTTTAGAGGGTTTATTACTGCTGCTCTAAAAAATAAATAAAAAGATAAAAACATATGCTGAATGTAAATCGCAAAAAATTCATATTAATATTTGGTTTTTTAATTAAAGAGATACAATAATTTGTATAATTTATATAGAGTTGGTGCTGTATGTAGTTTATAGACAAGCTAAGAATACCTGATAAAAGTCAAAATAATAAAGTTTGTATGTGAGTTATTGTAAAAATATAAAAGACACCACTTGCCGGAGAGCATTTTATAGTAGACTTTGCCCGAAATATAATGGAGCAAATACTACAGTCCAATTTGGTATAAACGGTAAATATTGAATGGGTAGATATAGATAGGTTTAAATACAGAATGCTCTATGGGGAAGAAATTTGGTTTGTCTGGTAACATACAAGTACCAATAATGAGGAGAAGTTATATGGAAAAAACGAAAACACCTTATTATTTAATTGACGAAAAGAAGTTATTAAAGAATCTTAAAAAAATAAAATATGTAAAAAAGCAAAGTGGAACAAAATCTGTTTTAGCATTAAAATGTTTTTCTACTTGGTCAGTTTTTAGCTTGATGAGCCAATATATGGACGGAACAACGAGCAGTTCTTTGTATGAAGCAAAACTCGGGCACGAATATTTTGGTAAGGAAACGCATGCTTTCAGTGTTGCTTATTCTAAAGAAGATATAGAACATTTAAAAAATATTTCAGACAAACTTATCTTTAATTCTGTTTCTCAACTTAAAAGATTTTATAGTAAAGTAAAGCACTTAAAAATTGGCCTTAGAATAAATCCGGGGTTTAGTTATTCTCATTTTGATTTAGCTGATCCTGCAAGAAGATATTCAAGGTTGGGAGCAACTGACCAAAAAGAAATTATGCAAGTTTTAGATAAAATTAGTGGCGTTATGTTTCACTATAATTGCGAAAATGACAATTTTAAAAATTTTAGTAAAATGTTAGATAAATTATCATTAAAATATGCGTCACTTTTAAATAAGGTTGACTGGGTTAGTTTGGGTGGAGGGATATGTTTTACTAAAGATGGGTATCCAATAGATAAATTTTGTAAAAAACTTAAAAGTTTTAGCGAAAAATACAATGTTCAAATATATTTAGAACCAGGAGAAGCTTCTATTACAGACAGTTGTGAGCTTGTTACAACAGTTCTAGATATTGTAAAAAACGAAAAATATATAGCAATAGTTGATGCTTCTATAGAGGCACATATGCTAGACTTGCTTATATATAGAACAGAGGCAAAAATTAATGCTAAAATTGGTGAAAATGAATATATAATTGCCGGTAGATCTTGCCTTGCTGGCGATGTTTTTGGAACTTATAAGCTTGCTACAAAACTTAAGATAGGTTCTGCTATACGTTTTAGAGATACTGCAGGCTATACAATGGTTAAAAAAAATTGGTTTAATGGAATAAAAATGCCTTCAATTGTAGTTAAAAGATTAAATGGAGAAGTAGAAATTATCAGAAAGTTTTTATATAATGACTTTTTAAAAAGCTTATCTTGACATGTTGTTAAATTTACTAATTGTGGAAATCTATAAGAAATGGGAAAAAGAAATGTGCTCCTTGTAGGAGCAGGCGGAGTTGCTCATGTTGCTGCTCATAAACTGGCTCAAAACAATGACTTGTTTGGGGATATTTTTATAGCGTCTCGCTCAGTGGATAGCTGCAAGCAAATCTTAGAAAGTATAGAACGTAAACGCAATTATAAAGACACTTTAAAAAAGATACAAATTAGACAAATTGATGCTTTAAATGTTCCTGATATGATAAAGCTAATAAAGGAACTTAATATTTCTATCACTATAAATTTGGCTTCAGCTTTTTGTAATATGTCTATTTTAGAAGCGTGCATAGAAACGGGTGCTGCTTACATAGATACTGCGATTCATGAGGAGCCAAATAAAGTTTGTGAGAACCCACCATGGTATGCTAATTATGAGTGGAAAAGGAAAGATCGTTGTAAAGATAAAGGCATTACAGCTATTTTAGGTGCTGGCTTTGATCCTGGTGTTGTAAATGCGTATGTCACGTATGCAAAAAAGCATTTTTTTGATGTAATAGATACAATAGATATTATGGACGTAAACGCTGGTAGTCATGGTAAATATTTTGCTACTAACTTTGACCCAGAAATAAACTTTAGAGAGTTTGTGAAAGTCTGGACATGGATAAATAAAGAGTGGGTTTGTAAGCCTATACATTCCGAAAAAAAAGTTTTTGATTTTCCTGTAGTTGGCCCTCAAACTATATATTTAACTGGTCATGACGAGTTACACTCACTTTCTAAAAATATTGAGGCAAACTCAATAAGGTTTTGGATGGGCTTTAGTGATCATTACTTAAACGTTTTTAACGTGCTTAAAAATTTGGGTCTTTTGTCAGAAAAACCAGTAAAAACTGCTGAAGGTTTAGAAGTTGTACCTTTAAAAGTTGTAAAAGCTTGTTTGCCTGATCCTAAAACATTGGCTCCTAATTATGTTGGCAATACTTGCATTGGAGACCTTATAGTTGGTACAAAAGGTGGAAGAAAAAAAGAACTTTTTATCTATAATGTTTGTGATCACAAGGCTTGTTATGAAGAAGTTGAATCTCAAGCTATAAGCTATACAGCAGGCGTGCCTGCAGTTGCTGCTGCAGTTTTAGTTGCAAGAGGGGACTGGGGAGATACTAAAACTATGGTAAATGTTGAAGAACTTAATCCAGATCCTTTTATTGATTTGCTTAAAGATATAGGCCTTCCAACAGAAACTATCAAAGTTAGCTATTCTAAGAAAAATTTAAAAACTTTAAAATAAAGTTGTCAAAACCCACCAAATAGACCCTTGCAAAGGCTATCTAGCCAAGCTATACGATGAAATAAAAAAAATCAAAACTAAACAATGATAAAAGACACATCTGAGGCCTAGCTTAGCAGTACAGTACGCTACATCATCTTGTGAGGTGGTAGATGAGGTGAGGTTTCTAAAATAAGAAGGGAAAGCCCCAATTTTGTCAAATTGAATTTGTCCGATAATATATATTATGTTAAGTACGATGTATTGATAAGATGATTGGTTTATTATAAAGAACTTAAGCAATGTTTTATAAATTTATACTTATAAATAAAGAAAAATAACATCAAGGTAATAAAATACTTTAATCTTTTAATAATATCAAAATACTTTTATTTCAATTTTTTTGCTAGTTTAAAAAATTTAATAAGTATTTGACATTAAATTGTGTGTAAAACTTAAACTAAAGATGAATTTTTCTTGTAGTAAAAGGATGATATGCCGGATATGGACAGCGGTGTTGATACTTCTTTGTAGAAGCTTAAAAGAGAAAATGGCTTATATTTAGGCTTGTAAGTTAGAGGTGTTTGTTGTGCTTTTTTTACACTGCTGAAAAATAAAATAGGGCTTATTTTAAGTTTATTCTATGATTATATTGAATATAAAACTTCAGCTGAAGTAGGAATGGTTCTTGAGAATAAAAATACTGATTGGTTTACAAATGTTGACCAAAAGTTCACCCTCATTTTTGCGTGAGGGTGAACTTTTTTAAACTTTATTTTATTACCTGTTTTTAGATTAAATTTTGAATTTGAGGCCAGTTTTAATTCCAATTGAATGGTCGGCATCTGTTAAACGTGCATGTTCAAGTGGTCCATGATATTTACCTACATCTGTAAGTATAGATGTATATTGAATATAATCATAATAAATATTTAATAATATATATATTTTTTCGCTAACTTTAAACTCATTGCCTATTTCTGCTCCACAATATAATTTCCCCTCTCTTTTCAATTCCCAAAGACTGCTATCACTATAATATTTGGCTGTTCCTAATAAGTCATCTTTAACAATAAAATTATAGCCAACATTGCCTTTTAAATATATACCAGAAAATGTGTCTGATTTAAGAGGGTTTATTTGTACTGTTAGATAAAATGGCAACATATAAAGGTTTCTAGATACTTTACTATTTAGTGCCCATGTTTCTGGTTCAAAAATGAGTGGAAATAAACCACCCTCTGTATCCTGTATTTCAGCAGCTTGCACAGATTTTTGAATAAGCTTTGTTCCAATACCAATTTTAATATTTTCAAGCTTTGCGTTTATAATATTAAGAGAGTGCATATACTCTAAACCAAAAGAACACATGTATCTTTGTTTCCAGAAATCATCTGTAGATGCATCTGCAACAGGTTTTAAGAGGTCGGTTAGCCCATCTGGTTGATAGCCAGACGGAAAGTTTTTTTCCTCTATTAATGTTGTTTTAGAAACAAGACTTGCACCAAAATTAATATTGATTTCACCAAAGTCAGATGCATTTGTGATGATAGGTAAAAATAAAAAACAAATGCTAAAAACAAATGCTAAAAGTTTGCTAAGTAATGCCATTTTTAAAGTCTCCTTTTTATAAAATATTATTCTTAACTAAAGTTTCTGCAATTTGGACTGCATTTAAAGCAGCTCCTTTTAAAAGATTGTCTGCAACTATCCAAAATGTTAGTGCATTATTTTTTGTTGAAATGTCAGTACGAATTCTACCCACATAAGTTGTTTGCATATTTTCTGCAAATAATGGCATAGGATATTTTTTACTTTCCGGTTCATCTAAAACTTGTATGCCATTTGCTTTTGACAGCAATTCTTTTGCCTGCACAGGAGAAAGAGGTTTTTCTGTTTCTATCCAAACACTTTCTGAATGAGATCTAAATATAGGCACTCTAACACATGTTGCACTTACTTCTATAGAATTATCACCGCCCATAATTTTCTTGGTTTCATTTGTCATTTTCATTTCTTCTTTTGTATAGCCGTTATCTGTGAAAATGTCTATTTGGGGTATTAAGTTAAATGCTATTTGATACTGAAATTTGTTTGGTTGCGGCAAAGTTTCATCTTTTGCCCAAGCTTTTGCCTGTTCTGTAAGCTCATTTATGCCTTTTTGCCCTGCGCCAGATACAGATTGATATGTAGAGACAATTACTCTTTTAATTTTTGCAAAGTCGTGTAGAGGTTTTAATGCTACCACCATTTGAATTGTAGAACAGTTAGGGTTTGCTATTATTTTTTTATCTTTACTTAAGTCTTTAGGGTTAACTTCAGGTACTACTAAAGGGACACCTTTGTCCATCCGCCAAGCGCTTGAGTTGTCTATAACAAAACACCCATCATTTGCAAAAAAAGGAGCGATTTTTTTAGAAATTTCAGACCCTGCGGTAAATAGAGCAACGTCAATCCCTTTGCCACTGTTTTTAGTAAGTACTCCAACTGGGACTTGCTTGCCATTATATGTTAGCTTTTTCCCTACAGAACGTTCTGTAGCTAAAAATTTTATGTTTTCTACTGGAAAATTTCTATCTTCAAGCATCTTTATCATTTCTAAACCTACAGCGCCTGTCGCACCAACCACTGCCACTTTATAGTTTTTCATTTCACCTTTACCTCGTCTCTAATAAGGCACTATAAAATCGCCAATTTACTCCTGATTATTAGAGTTTTTCTAACAGTTAAGTCACTACATTTATTTTTGACATTATATATTAAATTTTAGTATTTACAAAATAAGCAGAGTTCTTCTAACAGTTAAGTCACTATATTTATTTTTGACATTATATATTAAATTTTAGTATTTACAAAATAAGCATCGAGTCCCCATAAGAGAAAAAACGATACTCTTTATTAATAGCTTCCTTGTATGCTTTTAACATTAAAGTTCTGGAAGAAAAAGCACTTGCCATCATAAGAGGTGTAGATTTTGGTAAATGAAGGTTTGTTATTAGAGTGTTTATTACTTTAAATTTGTAGTCTGGATATATAAAAATTGAAGTTTCGCCTGAAAAATCTTTTATAAGAGTTTTCCCATTCTCTATAAGACTAGCAAAATTTGCTATTGATTCTAGTGCTCTTGTAGAAGTGGTACCTACTGCAACTACTCTTTTGTTGTTTTTAATGGAATTATTTATAATTTGTGCATTTTCTTTGCTTAGAATAAACTTTTCTGGGAGCATGTTGTGATAGTATAAATTGTTTGTAGTTATAGGTTTGAAAGTCCCCCAACCTACATGCAATGTTAATTTTGCAATGCTTACTCCCTTATTTTTTAATGAACTTAAAATTTTGTCTGTAAAATGTAATCCTGCTGTTGGGGCAGCAATTGCGCCTATATTTTTTGCGTATATTGTTTGATATCTTTTCCTGTCCAAGTCAGACATTTCAACAGCTAAACCGTTTTTTCTGTTTATGTAAGATGGTAATGGCATAATTCCATGTTCTTGTAAAAAAGTTAAAATATTAGTTTTGTTAAACTTAACTAAAGTTTTGCCATTTTCTTCTTTTGAAAGAATTTCGCACTCATAACCATTTTCAAAGTAAGCTTTTTTACCAACGCCTATAAAAGGTTTAATTAAAACTTTATATTTTTCTTTATCTTGGCACGGGGCAAGGAAAAGTAGCTCTACTTTTCCACCACTGTGTTTTTTTCCAAACAGTCTAGACGGTACAACTTTGGTTTCGTTAAGAACTATGCAATCTCCATAATTAAAATACTCTACTATGTCTGAAAATTTTTTATGGCAAAATTGCCCATTTATCCTATTTACAACAAAAAGTTTAGAATCTTGCCTATTTATGGTTGGCGTTTGTGCAACAAGTTTATTAGGTACAGTGTAATTATAATTTGATAAATATAAATCTTCATTTGTCATTTTTTTATTTCCAGTAATTTATGGTTTCAATTTTTGTTTTAGGATAAAAATGAAGTAAAATTTTTTTATATGGTTTACCTTTTTCAGCCATACCTTTTGCTCCTTCTTGACATAGGCCAACCTTGTGTCCCCACCCTCTCCCTTTAAAATAAATTTTATCGTTTTTAACTTTTATAGAGTCAAAAGTATGACTTTTTATTTTCCAAGCGTCAACTAAAGTCCTAAACTTATAGGCATTTAACTTTATTTTACCTTTAGTGTGTATTATTTCTAATTCTTTAGCAGCTTTTGCTGAAGTTTTTCCTTTAATTTTGATTTTTTTAATTTTACCTATTTTATTGTTTTGAGAAAGTTTTTCATGTATAAAATGTTCATCTAAGATTTGTTCCCATTTTGTGTATGGAGCGTTGCGGCAATATCTGCACTTTGTTCCTTTCAAACAAGGAGGTATATTTTTCCAACTCCAAACATATTCTGGTGTGTCTGTACGGCCACCGCAGCTTGCATGAAAAACTGCTTGTATAACGTTATTTTCGTATGTTAAAACTTCTTTGTTTGTTTCTTTAACTGCTTGGTTGCTTAAGTGCGCTTGACAGCTAAGTCCGCCATAAACTTGGCAATGTGTTGTAGAGCATAAATTAAAACCTTGCTCCTTGTGTTTGTTTAAATTAGCAATTGTGTAAGTTCTACTGATTACAGCTTGCACTTTTAAAGCTTCAATTGGCCAAGAAGTGCTAACTTCTTTAGGGACTACTCCTTTTAAATATTCCTCTATGGGCAAAACATTTATAATAGTCATTTTATTTTGTGATTGTTTGATATACAAATAGCCTTGATAGGCTTGAGAGTTAGCAAAAACTACATCGTTTGATGGTAATATTTTAATGGGAGAGCGCAAAGTGTAATTGTTTATTTTTATGCCTTTAAAGGTACAAATTAAATTTACCATCCCTTTTGAAAATTTTAGTTTTTTGCCAGTATTGTCTTCTTCTATTATGAAGCTTTTTGAACACCCTAAAGCTACAGAAGAAATATTTACAAATATGCCGATATTAACGTCTTTATTTACATAGTCTAGTGCGTATAAACTTTTATGCAGTAAAACTACAAATATAAACAGTATTGGTACTGCTCGTTGTATATTTTTAAAAATCATTTATTCTCAAATCTCTCTTTATAGGATTTATTGCAAGCACAATACTTTTGTGTGTAATAACCTTTCTGTTTTAGTTTGTTTCTCCCTTCATAAAAAAATTCTCTAAAATCTGCATAAAGAAATTTCACTAAATATTTTGCTGATATATTTTCAGAAATTTGTTTAACTAGGTCATGTTTTTGGTAAGGACTAGACAATAGGGAAGTAGTAAAAAAATCAAAATTGTTTGACTTTGCAAATAAAGCTACTTTTGCTAGGCGTACAGAGTAGCAAAGCTTACAGGTTTCTAAAGTTTCTTTTTCCCAAATTTTATAATTATAAACAAAATTTTGGTGTTCATGAAAAGTAATGTTAAGTTCTTTTGCATACTTTATAGCAGAATCTTTTCTTTTTTTATACTCATCAAAATCCCAGATGTTTGGGTTGTACCAGTAAAAAGAAACATTGTAATTAGTATGCAATACTTTCATACTTGAAGCAGAGCATGGAGCACAACAAATATGCAATAAAACTTTATTTTGAGACTTATTCATAATCTAAAATAATTCTTTTTGTAAGTTTTTAGGAGGTTCTGCACCAATATGCTTGTATCCAGCTTCTGTTACAATTCTTCCTCTTGGTGTTCTGGCAAGAAAGCCAGACTGTATAAGATATGGTTCGTAAACATCAGTGATGGTGTCAGACTCTTCAGATATTGCTACGGCGATACTATCAGCTCCTACTGGACCGCCTCCAAATTTATTAACTAAAGTGCTAAGAATAAGTCTATCCATTCTATCAAGCCCAGCATTATCTACAGCTAAAGCATCTAACGCTTCTTTAGCAATATTTTTAGTTATTTTCTTGCCTTGTATTTGAGCAAAGTCCCTTACTCTTTTTAAAAGCCTGTTTACAATTCTAGGTGTACTTCTTGAACGTCTTGCTATTTCTTTGCTTGCGTCTTGGTCTATTTCAATATTCATTATAGACGCAGAACGGTTTACTATTAGCGTTAAATCTTTTATATCATAAAATTCAAGGTGTTCTATTATACCAAACCTGTCTCTTAATGGGCTAGATAAAAGACCTGCTCTTGTAGTGGCGCCTATTAGCGTAAAACGAGGTATAGATAGTTTTATGGTTTTTGCTGAAGGGCCTTGACCTATAATAATGTCAAGTTCAAAATCTTCCATAGCAGGGTAGAGAGATTCTTCAACTAAATGGTTCATTCTGTGAATTTCGTCTATAAAAAAAACATCACCTTCAGAAAGATTAGTAAGTATTGCAGCTAAGTCCCCTACCCTTTCTAAAACTGGACCAGAAGTCATCCTTAAATTACTGCCCATTTCTTTTGCAATAATATGCGAAAGAGTAGTTTTTCCAAGACCAGGCGGGGCATAAAATAAGCAATGGTCTAATGCTTCTTTCCTATTTTTAGCAGCTTCTATAAAAACTTTAAGATTATTTTTTAGCTTATCTTGTCCTATAAAGTCAGAAAGACTTTGAGGTCTTAAAGAGGTTTCTATTTTATATTCTTCTGTAAGTTTAGAAGACTCAACTATTCTTTCTAATTCTTCCATTAAAAATCCTAATATACATTTTATTCTATTATACAAAAGTTCTTTGCATAGCACAATTAAACAACATTGCCGGACTTAATAGACTTAACATTTTCCAAATTATCAAGTCAGGTAATAACAAAATAAAACTCTATAATATATTTTCCTTAGATTAATATAAATATATAGATTGGCTAATTCTTGCCAACAATGATATTTTAATAGAGTCAAAAGTTTGATGAAAGATTATCTCATAACATACTAGCTCTCCAAGTTTTTATTGCTAACAAACAATTGGAAAGTTTTTTTGAATTTGGATCTTTTTATACACTTTTAACGCAAAAATTGCCCATATATATCTTTAAACTTTTATAAAAGCATTAGCAAAAAATTTAAATATTTTCAAACCTACAACTAATTTCTTTGTTTTTTCCAAAAGCTAATGCCAACAATATAACCTCAGTACTTGCATATTTTTCGTAATACTTATTACTTCTTATTTGAAGCATTGCTTTATTTAGCATTTCTTCAAGCTTATTATCTTT
>JAITSL010000026.1 GCA_031287855.1 Candidatus Endomicrobiellum roisinitermitis | reverse complement strand
AAATTACTAGATTGAAACAATGATTGAGTAGTTGGTATGCTTGTATAACCAATGATACTATTTGCTATACTAAAGATATGCTTAATAAATTGTCACTATCTTGACTTACTCTTATTTAGGGATTGTTTGCGGAACTCCTATAAAAGATGAAATGGGCAGAAAATTTGATATTAGGTTTAGCTTTATTTTATAAAATTAAAGACAGTAATCTCTTGATGTCGGCAATCTGTTCATCATGAACTAATATGATATACAATATTTGGATATTTTTTATTGAAGAGTAAGTATCTTTGCCATAGCCATAAATCATCTCCTCTATTACTACCATATCCTTCATCTCGTGTATAAAATATAATTGTTCCATCTTTAACTCCCTCTACAATACTCTTTCCCCATACACTAACTCCATCAAAAATTTCTGTTCGTTTCTCTGAAGGTCTATGGTTATATTTATTTTCTATATCTGTCACTTGCGAAAATTTTACTCCAAATTCTTGTGAAAAAGCCTGTACTGCTTCTTCAATCGTTCCTGTATATTGATAGAAAGTGACAGGGTAAGGATAACACGCATTAGAAAAACTTTTTCGTCAATTTGGATTGATACTTCAACCTTCAATTCGAGGTATTTCTGTTAAGTTTTCGAGGTTATTAGTGAAGGTAGCCTTTACATTAAAATAGTATTCTGGAATATCTAATTCATAGGTATAAATAGGGATTTCCTTACCTTCTTGATATTCCTTCCCTTTCTGTTCTCATAAAAAAGTAAGTTCTATGAGAGTTCCTGTAGAAAGTTCTATTTTAGATATTATCTTTTCATCTTTTATTGGACTACATCCTCATAATAGCAAAAACAATAATAATGAGAATAAAAATGAAAATTTCATTATGTCGCCTATTAAATTAAATAAAATAATATTTGTATACTATCTCATAGTATTTATTTTAATAAAAAAAACAAGTAGATAGTCTTTGTAACAAAAAAATGGAGGGAATTATTCCCTCCATATAACTTCTAGAATATATATATACTATTCACTAAAAGAAGAGAAAGTTATATTTATTTCCAGAAAGTTTTGTGGATAACATACTTGATAATGACATATAATTCTTTCTGTCATTATAGGATGAAAAAGATGTCGTACTTCCTGAATCTGGGTCAGTATAATATACAACACTAGACGCTGCTGTCCCATTCCATTCCAAATCCCACAGAATGTAGAAATGTCCTATGCCTCCCTTACTTCCTAAGAAGATGCAAGGTTTTTGATTAATCCTTCGTTCGGCTAAAAACGCGTATACTGCATTATCAAACTCATTTGCTTCTCTCACAACTAAATATGGAGATATGGTACTATATGCAGGATGATCAACATTTTGACCATACCATTCTAGTTTCCAGATATAAGAAGTATCTACACACATTGTTCTGACATGAGTTATCTTACTTCTGTAGTTAGCTTCCACGGGATTTGCAATATTATTGGGATAATTACTTCCATTTCCCCTAGCAACTGCAGCAGCAGTCAAAGTATAACTTGTCCAACTACATTCTCCGCTAAGTTGTTTTAAATGTTTATAAGCATTTTTATAGATGGCTGCAACATAACAGTATTCAGTTGTTGTAGCTCTTGTACTTACATCTTCCGAAGGAACATCAATAGCCTTCTCAGCGGGAGTGGGAACAGACACGACATCTTCATCCTTCGTACAGGACGAAAACATACACATTACGGCGATGAAACACATCGCTAACAATAAATTTAAACTTTTTTTAAACATTTTTATATAAATTTTTGTTTTGCCTTTGACTAGGTAGCGTCATTAGCGGATTTTTTATTTTGTAGGTCTACCTCCCTACATCGTTTCCCCGTAATGATATGGAGCAAGTGAATATACTTGAAGACATTGAGTAACGAAGCTGTTCTCACACTTCGGTTTCCTTCCCTCCTTGAGAGAATTCCACTTTTTGTTTTCTTTTAGGTTTTCATATATTTTTTGTTTTATGACATTTTTTAAGTACCAAGAAAAATACTACTTAGTACAAAGTGTTCATTTCTTCTTAATGTATATCTTAAAAAAATCCATCAGTACATGAGTTTATTTGGATTTCTTTCAAAGTAAGTCTTGTTTATCGTAGTAATAATTAGTATTCAAGGGTTTTTCTTCTTATTTTTTTGAACGAACGAGTGAGAAGATATTGAACTGAAATCAAAATGCAAGCGATTTTTTACTTTTTCCGAAATAATTCTTTTACTAAATTGGATGTGTTTTCTCCCACTGCTGTCCAAGAAAAAAAATTAGAACAAAGGTTCCTGAATAGGTCAAGCTCTTTCTAACTGAGCTATTTTTACGAGATTTTGGGGCGATAGTCCCAAAAGATCAATAATTTTCAGCCTTAAAAATAAAGCTTCTGATAACAATCTAGAAAGTGCTAATAATCCTTGTTTAGTATTTGTCTTGAATTTTATATAACTTACTATTAAATAATAAATCATAGCAGCCCATAATTGGTTTTTCACTGCATTTTCTGAAGTTCATAAAAAGCTTTTTATTTTTAAATGTTGCTTGATAAATTTAAAGAAAAGCTCAATTTTTCGTCTATTTTTATAGAATAAAGCTACTGTTTCTGCTGTTATCTCAAAATTATTCGT
>JAITSL010000011.1 GCA_031287855.1 Candidatus Endomicrobiellum roisinitermitis | reverse complement strand
TGTCCAAGAATAAAACGCACCAGCAATAAGCAGTACCCAAAGAATTATACTTTTATTTATTGTACCTGAAACTGTCATAACATCATTACTTCTTATTGGAGAACTAAAAACACTGTCTTTTAAAAGTGGATTACTCATATTTACCCTCCCTCCTCTATAATTTTTTTATAAGCTAAACTTAAAATTTCCTTTGAATTATGAAGCAAAAGCAACTCTTGTAGTTTTTGAAAATTCATCCACCTATTTTCAGATATTTCTTTTTTATCATATTCTAAAATTTCATTACCAACTGACAAAGCAAGAAAATATACCACACATTTTTCTATTTTGTATCCTAACTTTGTTGTTTCTTCATTGTCTATTATATAAACATTTTCTTGCCTAAAATTATCGTCAAATTTAAGTTGCTTTATTCCTGTTTCTTCAAAAATTTCCCTAACAGCAGTTTCTTTTTCTGTTTCTCCTTTTTCCATATGTCCTTTAGGTAAACCCCAGTTACTGCTTTTAACAGATTTTACAAGTAAAAATACAGGATTAGCATTTTCTATTTTATATATTACAGCCCCACAAGAAGTTTCTTTAACCATCTTGCCTCTACTTTTGCAATGTTTTTATATTAAACGTCTTCTAATTAAATCTAAGCTTGCGTTTACAGCACAATTCCTTATCTGTTCTCTTACTCCACTAAACAAAAATCTAAAAACTTCTGTCTTTTTCTTATCAGCAAAACCAATGTAGACAAGTCCTACCGGTTTATCTCTTGTTGCGCCACCAGGGCCTGCAATACCTGTCACTGACAACGCATAATCTGTACCTGAAAGTTTTAAAACAGATTCTACCATTTCTTTAGCAGTTTGTTCGCTTACAGCTCCAAAAATATTAATACTGCTTTCTTTTACACCCAATAACTTTATTTTTGACTCATTAGAATAAACAACTATAGAATTTTTTAAATATAAAGAACTACCTGCGATATCAGTAATTGTAGAAGATATTTTACCACCTGTACAAGACTCTGCAAGAGAAATAGTTTTTCCCCTTCCGATTAATAGTTCCCCAACCACAGACGCTAAAGTATCATCACCAAAACCAAAAATATTGTCTTTTAAAATATTAGAAAAATCTAGCTTTAATTTATTTATTATCTCATCTACAAAAATTTCATCTTGGCCTGAAACAGAAAATTTAACTTTTATAACAGAATCATTTGCTAAAATGCCAAATTTTACTGTGTCATTATAACCAAACCTTGTAGCTTCTATAACAGGTTTTATAAGCTCTTCAACTTCAGACTCTGCGATCCCAACCACGTTTATAGAAATACTTTTTTTTATACCTATAGAATAACTTTTTAAAAACGGTTCAACATTTTCGTTAAAAATAGATGCCATTTCTCTTGGAGGACCAGGAAGCAAAAACAATGTTTTCCTAACACTTTTATCTTTATATTTAAAGTCAAAGTGTAGCATTTGCCCAGGAGCTGTTCCAAATCTATTTTCTAAAATTTTTGCAGATTTAATAATATTGGATTGCTTCTTGTTAATTTCAGGAAATGTTTTTCTTTTTTTTAAAAAATAATCTTTTATACTTTGTAAAACTTTTTCATCTCTATATACAGGTACCTTTAAACACTCTGATACAGTTTCAACAGTTATGTCATCAAATGTAGGGCCAAGTCCACCCGTAACTATAATAAGATCACTCCGGGATATAGCGTTATTTAAAACATTTTTCAGATCTTCTTTTTTGTCACTGACATCTGTAACAAAATATAATTCTTGCCCTATATTGTAAAGTTTAGAGCCAATAAAACCAGCATTAGTATTTATTGTACCAGTTAAAAGTTCGCTGCCTGTACAAATAAGTTCAATTTTCACAAAACTAAAACCCTATTACCTTTACAACTTCGTTTATATCCGCTTTAAGTTTTTTTGGTTTTTTAGCATTAATAATTGCATTGTCAGGATCTTTTAACCCGTGACCTGTGAGTACACATACAACTTGTGCATTTTGAACACTTTTAAAATAGCCCTGTCTTACATACTTTATAAGTCCAGCTATAGACGCTGCTGAAGCTGGCTCACAAAAAACACCTTCAGTTTTAGCTATAAGTTTATAAGCAAACAAAATTTCTTCATCACTAACTTTATCAATTACACCTCCAGATTCATCACGAGCGATCTCTGCAGTTTTCCAAGAGGCAGGATTACCTATTCTTATAGCTGTAGCTACTGTTTCTGGCTTTAAAATAGGGTGGCCATCAACTATGGGAGCAGCACCTGCAGCTTGAAAGCCCATCATTTTAGGGAGAACATATTTTTTAGGATTTTCATTATTTAAGTCTTTATAACCTTTCCAATAAGCTGTAATATTACCAGCATTGCCTACAGGCATAAACTGATATTGCGGAGCACTATCTAAACTTTCGCATATTTCATAAGAAGCTGTTTTTTGTCCTTCTATTCTAAAAGGGTTTACAGAATTAACTAAAGTAATAGGATAACTATCACTTAATTTCTTGACAAGGTTTAAGGCTGTGTCAAAGTTTCCATCTATTTCTAAGACTTCAGCTCCATGCATAAGAGCTTGAGAAAGTTTACCTAGAGCTATTTTGCCTTCTGGTATTAAAACTACACATTTTATACCAGCTCTAGCTGCATACGCAGCTGCAGATGCAGAAGTGTTACCAGTAGAAGCGCAAATAATAGCTTTACTGCCACTTTCAACAGCTTTAGATACAGCCATTGTCATACCTCTATCTTTAAAGGAACCAGTTGGGTTTAACCCCTCAAACTTAAAATATATCTGGCCTTTAAACTCAATTTCTTTAGACAAATTTCTTGTTTGTATTAACGGTGTGTTACCTTCACAAAGAGATATAATTGGGGTTTTTTCGTCCACTGGCAAATATTTTTTATACTTTTCAATTAAACTTTTATATATCATTTTTAAACATTCCTCTTATGTAAGTAGGTTTTGCTTTTCATTAACTATCATACAATTGTAACAGAAACAATAATCTCTAAAAATTACATCAAATAATTATAAATCTCTAATGGCAAAAATTTTGCAATGATTTTAAAGTGTTTATCGCAAGACAACAACTTACATTTGTTCTGCATACAATTTTGAGCTATAATCAAATCTGTAATTCCAATGTTATTGTTACCATTTCTTATATTAATTAATTGGAAAGAGCACAGTTGCTCCCAATTGATTTTCATTTCAAGCCTTTTAATATTACACAACAAATCATTTAAATCAAACTCTTTTTTGTATAAAATAAACGGTAACAATTCTGCTAATATTAATTCATTCGTACATAAAACATTGCTAATAATTAAATCATTAACAAATAAGAAATTCTTGCTTCCTCTGAAATATTCTATCCAAACTGATGAGTCAATCAGTATATTATTCATCGCATTCTTATTTTATTTAAATCTATATCTAAAGACACTTTCCCAAAATAATTTGTCAATTTTTTTAATTTTTCCCTTTGTATGAGATTTTCTAAAGCAATTTTTATTACTTCTGTTTTTGTAGAAATATGCGTTAAAGCCATAGCTTTATTTATTAATTGTTCTGGCAAATCTAAAGTTGTTCGCATACAACACCTCCTTTTTATGCATATATTATTATTTTTTATATGCATTGTCAAACTTTAGATAACATGTTAATTTATCCAAATATCTTTTTAAAAAAGTTGTCACTTTGATATTTAGCATCCCGCGGAACTTCGCCTATAGTTTTTGCATATTCAAACAAAGCACGTTTTTGCTGGTCTGTTAAAGATGTAGGAACAGTTACATTTATTTTAACATACAAGTCCCCTCTTGTTCTCCTGCCAAGCATTGGAAAGCCTTGTTCTCTAATTCTTAAAGTTTTGCCAGCCTGCGTGCCTTGAGGTACTTTTATTTTTACATGCCCCTCTAAAACAGGCACATTAATTTCTGCACCCATTGCCGCTTTAGGGAAAGAAATAGAAGCTTCTGTATATAAATCATCTCCATTTCTTTTAAAGCCTGGTGTTTGCTTCATGTGTATTACAACATAAAGATCTCCTGAAGGAGCACCATTTACACCAGCATTACCAGACCCTGTAACTTTTAAGGAAGTACCTTCCTGCACACCCTGAGGGACCCTAACTTTAATTGTTTTCCTAGTTCTTACAATACCCTCTCCTCTACAATCCGGGCAAGGATTACTAATTATTGTACCTTTACCCTTACACTGAGGGCATTGTTGGCTAAAAGAAAAAAAACCTTGAGAGTATCTAACTTGGCCTGTGCCTTTACACTGAGGGCACTGTTTAGGAGCAGAATTATCTTTGCTACCTGTACCATGACATTTAGAACATGTATCTTTTTTTGGTATATCTATAGAAATTTCGGTACCTTTCATTGCATCTAAATACGAAACTTCTATATCGTAACGTAAATCTTCTCCTCGTATTTGTGAAGCTCTACCTTTTTTACGATTAGAAGAACTTCCACCAAAAATGTCGCCAAATATATCACCAAAAATGTCGCCCATATTTGAAAAATCGCCACTACTATACGAAGAGCTTCCACCACCAAAGGGATTTTCTCCACTGAAAGGGTTACCTCCAGTAGCATCATGGCCAAACGTATCGTACTGCTGCTTTTTATTATCATCAGATAAAATTTCATAAGCTTCATTTATTTCTTTAAATTTTTCTTCAGCTTCTTTATTACCTGGATTTTTGTCAGGATGATATTTTAAAGCAAGTTTTCTATAAGCTGACTTTATTTCATCTTTACCGGCAGATTTTGAAATTCCAAGCACTTCATAATAATCACGTTTCATTTTTTATATTCCTTAAGTATTAGAAAATTACTGTTAAAAAGTAATTTGTTTTCAATTTCATTATTAAAACACAACAAAAATAACTAGTTTCTCACATAAAAGTTTACTTTGCAATAAAATATACAAATCTATACAGTAATTCCATATTATTTCACAACCGACCTGGTTATAATGTTTAATTTTAAGCAGGTCGGCTGGTTACAAAAACAAATACTTATTTATTGTTTTTTATCGTCAACAACTTCTGCATCAACTACATTATCTTGGGCACTTTGCCCTGACTGGTCTGCCGCTTGGCCAGAACTTTGCGCAGCCCCTTGAGCACCTGCTTGAGAATTTTGCCCTTGAGAAGCTTTGTATACAGCCTCTGCAAGTTTATGAGAAGCGGTCATCAAAGCTTCTTTTGTAGACTTAATTATTGTAACATCCTTACCTTTAAGCGCATCTTTTGAAGCTGACAAGGCCTGTTCTATAGCAAGCTTTTCATCTGCTGAAACTTTATCGCCATGTTCTTTTAAACTTTTCTCTACTGAGTAAACAAGGTTGTCTGCTTCGTTTCTTACTTCTATTTCCTCTTTACGTTTAGAATCTTCAGAAGCGTACTGCTCTGCTTCTTTTACATACTTATCTATATCTTCTTTTGAAAGTTTTGTTGAAGAAGATATTTTAATAGACTGCTCTTTTCCAGTCCCTTTATCTTTTGCAGATACGTGCAAAATACCGTTAGCGTCTATATCAAAAGTAACTTCTATTTGAGGTACACCTCTTGGCGCAGGTGGTATACCATCTAACATAAATCTACCAAGAGATAAGTTGTCTTGCGCCATCGGTCTTTCGCCTTGCAAAACATTGATCTCAACACTCGGCTGGTTATCTGCAGCCGTTGAAAATATTTGAGAACGTTTCGCAGGAACTGTTGTATTTCTATCTATTAAAGCAGTTCTTACTCCACCCATTGTCTCTAAACCTAAAGTTAAAGGCGTAACATCTAAAAGAAGAATATCTTTTACATCTCCTGTAAGTACAGCGGCTTGTACCGCTGCACCAAAACATACACATTCCATAGGATCTATACCACGTTCTACTTTTTTACCAACGTAATCCTCAACAAATTTTTGAACAATAGGCATCCTTGTAGGCCCACCAACTAAAATTATCTTTGTAACTGTATCTGCATTAAGTTTTGCATCTTTTAAAGCTTGGTCTATAGATTCTTTACACTTTTCCACTATAGGTCTTACTAAATTTTCAAGTGTTGCTCTTGTAAACTTCATGGTTAAATGTTTAGGACCTGCAGCATCTGCTGTGATAAAGGGAAGATTTATATCAGTTTCCAAAACATTTGACAGCTCTATTTTAGCCTTTTCTGCAGATTCTTTTAAACGTTGCATTGCCATTTTATCATTACGTAAATCTATTCCGTTTGTCTTTTTAAAATCTTCTGCGATATAGTCTATTAAAGCATTGTCCATATCGGTTCCACCAAGTTGAGTGTCTCCAGAAGTTGAA
This sequence comes from Candidatus Endomicrobiellum roisinitermitis, assembly GCA_031287855.1. Taxonomy (GTDB): domain Bacteria; phylum Elusimicrobiota; class Endomicrobiia; order Endomicrobiales; family Endomicrobiaceae; genus Endomicrobiellum; species Endomicrobiellum roisinitermitis. The sequence continues at coordinate 4,879 of JAITSL010000011.1, read as the reverse complement.
AGCACTTCAAAAGTACCTTCAGCCCCCATTTCCATAATAGTTACATCTAAAGTACCACCACCAAGATCAAAAACCAATATTTTTTGCTCTTTACCAACCTTATCTATCCCATAAGCAAGAGATGCAGCTGTAGGCTCGTTTACAAGCCTTACAACGTCAAGACCTGCAATTGCACCAGCATCTTTTGTAGCTTGCCTTTGGTTATCATTAAAATACGCAGGTACTGTTATAACAGCTTTACTTATAGGTTCTCCTAGATAAGCTTCTGCATCCTTTTTAATTTTCTGCAAAATAAATGCTGAAAGTTGTTGAGGTGTAAACTCTTTACCGTTTACAGTGTACTTGTAATCTGTACCCATTTTCCTTTTAAAAGCACTAATTGTACCTTCAGGGTTTGTTACTGCTTGTCTCCTTGCTGGCTCTCCAACTAAAAGTTGCCCATCTTTTGTAAAAGCTACATAAGAAGGAAACGCTTTCCCTCCTAAAGTTGTGCCTTCAGCAGAAGGGATAAGAGTAGTTTTTCCACCTTCCATTACAGCTGCAGCAGAGTTTGATGTCCCTAAATCAATACCGATAATTTTTGCCATATATCCCCCTATATTAAATGTTTATTTTTTGACAATTTAAATTTCTTTAAATTAATTTAATCTTCTTGCTCATTTTTTTTATCATTTTTTGCTACTTTTACCTTTACTGTTCTTATAAGTTTACCATTCATTTTATAACCATTTTGATAAATTTCTAAAACTTTACCATCCTCTTGTTCAGTCTCGACACTATCTAAAGCTTCGCATATATTTGGGTCAAACTTTTCACAAACAATTTCTTCTACACCTTCGTCCTTTAACATTTTTGTAAACTCCTTACTTATCATCTCTAAGCCAACAACTATACTTTCTATATTGCTTCCCGCTTTTGCACTCTTTAAAGCTTGTTGCAAAACATCAGCTATATCAATTTGTTTAATAAGAATTTTTTCTTTGCCCCAATCTAAATAATCCTGTTTTTCTCTCTCTGATCGTCTCCTATAATTTTCAAAATCTGCCTTTAATCTTACAAGCTGGTCATAATAATTTTGTGCTAACTCTTTTTGTTCTTCAACAGACTGTTTCAAAATTTCAAGTTCAAGGATTTTTTCGTATCGAGCTTGAGTATAATCAATTTTTTCTTGTTCACTATCAACCAACTTTTCCTGTTTTTCATTATCCAAAATAGACCCACCCCCATTATTTTTTATTTTTAAAAAAATCATTTAATATCTCAGAGACTTTACTAACAATAGACATCATCTTTTCATATTCCATACGTTTGGGGCCTATAATCCCTAAAATACCCACTGCGTATTCGTCACTTTTATAAACAGTTGTTACAACACTTAAATCTTTAAGTTCTGCTAAAGTATTTTCTGAACCTATCTTTACATTAATTCCACTACTACTAAAATCTTTATTTATTACTTTTATAAACTTTTCTTTATCTTCATTAAAACGTATAAGAGATTTTATAGGTCCAAAATCATTAAAATCCTCAACTGCAACAACATTAGATGTCCCATCTATATAAACATCGTCTTGTATATTATAAAAAATGTCACTAACTTTTTCAGCAGCAGCTAAAATTGCAGTTTCGTTTTGCTTAAAATTTTTTATTTCTGCTACTATTTTTTTACTCGCTTGTGCTACTGACACACCTCTTAGTTTATCATTTAAAAAACTGCGCAACTTATTAATCTGCCCTTGCGTTAGAGAAGCCTCAACTCTTTTATGTTTTATTATACCGCTTTGAGTAAGCATCACAACTAAAAGTTCTTCTTGCGAAATTTGTACAAACTCTACATTCCTTATAGCATCATATTGAGTTTTAGGCGTCATAACAAAACCAGTATATTGTGAAAGACATGACAAAATACGAGAAGTTTCAGAAAGAATTACTTCTGTCTCATTATGTTTTTGCTCATATTCTTTTTTTAACCTTTCTTCCTCTTCTACGGCAAAATTTTGTAACTTAACAAGAGTATCTACATAAGCTCTATAGCCTTTATCTGTGGGTATCCTACCTGCAGAAGTATGAGGATGTGTAAGAAACCCTTCTTCCTCAAGGTCTGCCATCAGATTTCTTACCGCAGCAGGAGAAAGAGAAATGTTATATTCCTCTATTAAAGCATTAGAACCTACCGGTTTTCCTGTTTTAATGTAGTGATATATGATAGCACTCAATATTTTACTCTTTCTTTCTTTTAAAACTTCTAACGCTATTTGTCGCATCTTATCCTCTTTAAAGCGATTAATAATAGCCGATTACTAGCACTCGAGTTGTCAAAGTGCCAATATTGTAACACTAACACTTTAATATGTCAAGTACTATTTTATATTTTTGGTTTTAATTTGATTATTTAAAGATTAGTTAAATTTTGATGTTTCAATGTTACAAAGTCGCATAGCAATATTGGTTATTTATTTGATAACAACTTACTATGCGAACAAACTTATTTCTCTGTATTTGCATTATCTACAGCAAGAGCAAACTTTGCAGCACCAGCTCTTTTTGCTCTATCCATAAACTGTATGACAAGATTATAAGGTATTTGTTCATCACCCTTTATAACTACAGACTGGTTAGGGTTAGAAACAATCCATTCCTTTACAACATTTTCTACATTCTCTAATTCAGTTTGTTTATTATCTATATATATATTACCTTCTCTAGATATTAAAACTTCCATATTCGAACTATCTGTAGGATCTGTAATTTTTGTTTTTGGAAGATTTACAGTTATTCCTGGTTGCATTAAAGCAGGAGTCGAAATCATAAATATAATTAAAAGCACTAAGATAACGTCAGTAAAAGGAGCGATATTAATATCTGTTTTTACTTTGTTTCTTTTTATATGAGCTCTCATTTACTTACTCCTTGATTTAAATAAAACTTCTTCTAAAGCAGATATACAATACTCCATTTGTATAACAAACTTATCTATCTTTTTTGCGATAAAATTATAAGCTGCAGAAGCTGGTACTGCAACACTTAAACCTGCTGCCGTTGCCATTAAAGCTTCTGAAACTCCTCCTATAATTACTGCTATACCACCAGCACCAACCGCAGATATATCGTGAAATGCACTTATAATACCTAACACAGTACCAAACAAACCTATATAAACTGTCATACTTCCAAGCGTAGCTAATATTGTTGTAAAAGTTTCTAACTGTACTGTCTGAATCATTGTTTCCCTCTCCATAGCTTCACTAGCTCTTTCACCTTTTTCTTTAAAAGCAAGTATCCCCACTTTTGATACTGCTGCCATTGGAGAGTTGACGCTGTTACAATAATCTATAGCTTCATCAAGCTTTCCATCTTTTACATAGTTAGTTAATTTTTTTATAAATTCTACTCTTGTAACTCTAGACTTACTCCAAAATTCAAAGGCTTTATAACATATAATAGTTATAGACAATATAGAACATGCTAACAAAATATATAATGTCACGCCCCCCATATTCAGTATTTCTATAATACTTTTCCCTTCAAACATTTATTTCTCCTTTATTTTTAATTATTTGTACCAATTCTAAACTCAAAAGCCGTTACTAAAACATTTTTTTCGTAATCACTGGGAAGCTTATCAAATGTTTCTTCTTCTACAAGTTTCATAGCTTCATCGTCAAAATTTTTATTCCCCGAAGACTCTAAAATCGAAACATGAGAAGTAGTGCCATCTCTATGTACTGCAAATTTAACTACAGCATATCCTTTACCAAACGTCTTTTTTAGCCATGGAAGATACCGTCTTAACTTTTGGTGTACCTGCTTTGCGTATGCCTCATATTTAAATTTCTGAGCTTCATAAGCAATTTCGTTTTGGGACTTAGTTTCTTTACCAACTTCATTTTTATCTGTTGATGCAGAATCTGGTTCAGGCTCGGGAGCTTGTTCCTCTACAGGTACTGTAAATATTTTACCTGGCACAGGAGGCTCTGGCTCTGGTTCGGACTTTGGCTCTGGTTCTGGTTCTGGTTCAGGTTCGGACTTTGGCTCTGGCTCTGGTTCTGGTTCGGACTCTGGCTCTTCAATTTCTTGTTCTTCAGGGTCTGGCTCTTCAATTTCTTGTTCTTCAGGTGAGGAAGACAAAAACTCTACTTCCATAATTTCTTTTTGCTCTTTATGCATTGCACTATTAATCCATATAATAAACATAACCATCGCATTTATTAATATTGACAATATTAGGCATGCAATAAAGTGATTTTTCTTTACCATTTTTAATCCTATTATTTGCTACTACTTTATTGTTGCGCCTAAATATAAAACGTCCTCTCCATCTATAGACATAGCTTCTTTTTTCTTCTTCTCTTCAAGCTTTCTCTTTTCTTCTTCTTCTTTTTTCTTCTTCTCTTCTGCTAACTTTTTCTTTTCTTCTTCCAACTTTTTCTTTTCCAAAGCTAATTTGTTTGCCTCTTCTTCCGCTTTTGCTCTAGCTTTTTCTAGTTCTTCGCGCTTTTTTGTATCTAAAGAAAGTTTATCTTGTTCCTCTTTTAACTTCTTTTTTTCTAGTTCTTCACGTCTTTTCTTCTCTAATGCTAGTTTGTCCTGCTCTTCCTTACTTCTTGCCTTTTGTATTTCCATTTCCACTTTTGCTTGGGCTTCACGCTTTGCTTTCTCTAATGCTACTTTGTCTGCCTCTTCTTTTGCTTTTGCTCTTTCTATCTCTTCTCTCCTCTTCTTCTCTGCTGCTAAAGTGTCTCTTTCTTCTTTTGCTTTTGCTTTTTGGGATTCTATCTCTGCCTTTATTAATTCTTCTCTCCTCTTCTTCTCTAATGCTAGTTTGTCTTGCTCTTCCTTACTTCTTGCTTTCTCTATTTCCATTTCTGCTTTTGCTTTA
>JAITSL010000009.1 GCA_031287855.1 Candidatus Endomicrobiellum roisinitermitis | reverse complement strand
TAGCAAACTAGCAAAATGAAAAGACAAGAAAGACATAAATGAATTTTGCTTCAGACAGAGCTAATTTGCAATATTAAATGTTTATTGCTCATAAGTTGCTCTTTGAGGTAACGCAGGTAAGATACTAAACTAGATCAATATCCGTTGCATTTTGTTGCTGTGTTGAAAAATCACTGACAAATCTAGTATAATTCCAAAATCAACATAATTATTGGGTATTGATATGAAAAAACCGTTAATGGCTGGCAATTGGAAAATGCATAAAACTATTGCAGAGTCTGTCAGTTTTGTGCATATGCTTAAAACTGCAATTTCTGATGTAAAAGATGTAGATGCTCTGGTATGTCCTACATTTATCTGTGCCAATGCGGTTTACAATGAAGTTAAGGGGTCAAATATAAATGTTGGTGCTCAAGACCTTTTCTGGGAAGAAAAGGGAGCTTTTACAGGTGAGGTGTCTGCGTTCATGCTAAAAGATGCAGGTTGCTCATATGTTTTAGTTGGACATTCAGAACGTAGACAGTATTTTGGAGAAGTTGATAAAACTGTAAATAAAAAAGTAAAAGCAGCCTTATTAAATGGCATTGTTCCGATAGTTTGTGTAGGGGAAACTCTAAGGGAAAGAGAAGAGAACACTACTTTTAAAGTTATAGAAAAGCAAGTTAAAGAATCTTTGTCAGATCTTAGCCAAGAAGGAGCTTCTAAATTAGTTATTGCTTATGAGCCGGTATGGGCAATAGGTACAGGCAAGACAGCAACTCCGCAACAGGCTCAAGAAGTGCACGCTTTTATAAGACACATCCATTCTCAACTTTATAAAAACGCTGCTGATAAGGTAAGGATTCTTTATGGTGGTTCTGTAAAGCCTGATAATGTTTCTGAACTTATGAAACAGCCTGATATAGATGGCGGTTTAGTTGGTAGTGCAAGTTTAGAAGTTGAATCTTTTGTGAAGCTTGTAAAGTATTCTAAGAATTAAATTTTATATATTAAACAAATTAATTTTATAGGAAATTCTCCTATGGAAACCGTGAAAAGAATTGCTTTTGCTACTGATCATACAGCTATACAGATAAGAGAAACCATAAAGAATTATTTAAAAGATTTAGGGTATGAAGTCCTAGATTTTGATTTTTGTGGAGGTAGCTGTGATTATCCAGATTATGCTTTAAAAGTTGCAAAAGCAGTAGCAAACAATGAAGCTTATAAAGGTGTTTTAATATGTGGTACAGGTATAGGTATGTCTATTGCTGCAAATAAAGTCAAAAGTGTTATTGCAGCTGTTTGTTGGAATGAAGACACAGCAAGACTTGTTGCAGAGCACAATTGTGCAAACATTGTCTGTCTGGGTTCTAGAACAGCCACTGTTAGCCAAATATGTCATAGGATAAAAATATTTCTTGAAACTCCGTTTGAAGAAAGGCATTCTAAGAGAATAGAAAAGATTAAACAGATAGAAAAAATGGAGAGCTGTTAAAAAAGGAGTTTGTTCTATATGACAAATTTAAAATTGGTGTCTGCTAATGTAAGAAAAAATATTATTAAAATGCTTAAACTTGCAGGCTCTGGCCATCCTGGCGGTAGTTTATCTTCTGTTGAACTTGTTGTATCTTTGTATTTTAAACATATGAAGTTTAACGCTAAAAACCCAAATGATCCAAATAGAGATTATTTTATTTTATCAAAAGGACATGCTTGTCCAGTATTATATGCAGTTTTAGCACAACTTGAATGTTTTAGTCCAGACGAACTTTGCACTTTAAGGAAAGCCGGAAGTAGACTTCAAGGTCATCCTGCAAAAGATAAAGATTTGCCTGGCATAGAAGTATCCACTGGTTCTCTTGGGTATGGCTTGTCAATTGGGGCAGGCATTGCTGCAGGTATGAAACATGTAAAGAAAGATAATAAAGTTTATGTTCTTATGGGCGATGGAGAACAACAAGAAGGTAGTATTTGGGAAGCTGCTATGGCAGCATCTCAGTATAAGTTAAATAATCTTTGTGCTATTGTTGACGACAACGGACTGCAAATAGACGGTTTTACAAAAGATGTAATGAATGTTGAACCTTTATCCGATAAATATAAATCTTTTGGATGGAATGTTATAGAAATAGATGGACATAATTTAGAACAAATCGATAACGCTTATTTAAAATTTAAAGAAGAGAAACAAAAACCTACAGCAATAATAGCAAAAACGATTAAAGGTAAAGGTGTTTCTTACATGGAAAATTTTGCCCAGTGGCATGGCAAAATTCCATCTAAGCAACTAATCGAACAAGCATTACAAGAAATTGATGAGTCAGTGCAGTAAAGACTTACCTTTTAGGAGAAATAAATGGTGGAAACTTTTGGGCAAAAAGCTACAAGGTTTGGTTTTGGTGAAGGTCTTGTTGAGCTTGGGAAAGCAAATTCAAAGATATTTGTTTTAGGTGCGGACACAATTTCCTCTGTTGCTATAAATAATTTTAAAGAAATGTTTCCAGACAGATTTTTAAACGTTGGTATCGCAGAAACAAACTTGTTAGGTATGGCAGCAGGTCTTGCTGTTGCAGGTTTTATACCTTTCGTTTCTACATATGGTGTTTTTGCTTCAGGTAGACCTTGGGAACAAATTAGGACAACAATTTGTTATTCTAACTTGAATGTTAAAATAGGGGGTTCTCATTCTGGTCTTATGGTAGGCCCAGATGGAGCTACCCATCAAGCTTTAGAAGAAATTGCGATAATGAGGTGTATCCCAAATATGAAAGTTATATCTCCGTGCGATTCAATTGAAACTAGAAAAGCTGTAATAGCAAGCGCCTACAGTGACGGACCTGTTTATATAAGATACGGGAGAGAGAATACACCTATATTTACTCAAGAAAGTACACATTTTGAAATAGGTAAAGCTAGCATTTTAAGAGATGGTAAAGACATTGCTATTTTAGCTTGTGGTACTATGGTTTATGAGTCTTTAATGGCTACAGAAATTTTAGAAAAAAAAGGTATTAAAGCAAAAGTTATAAATATACATACAATTAAACCTATAGACGAAAATGCGATTATTGGTGCAGCTAAAGAGTGTGGAGCAATTGTAACTGCCGAGGAACATCAAATTTATGGTGGGTTTGGCTCTGCAGTTAGCGAAGTTTTGGTGAAAAATTTTCCAGTGCCTGTTGAAATGGTTGCAGTAAACGACAAGTTTGGGCAATCAGGTGATGGTATGAATTTGATTGCAAAATATGGGTTAAAAGATGTAAACATCGCTGAAGCAGCTTTAAAAGTATTAAAGAGAAAATAAAATGCAAAAAAGAGTTGTTCTAATTGTTTTAGATAGTGCAGGTGTTGGCTATTTGCCGGATTCTGCTAAATATAAAGACAAAGGTGCAAACACAATAGGTCATATTTTTGACTTTATGGGTAATTCTTTTTCTTTACCTAACATGGGGAAGTTAGGACTTTATAAAATAATAGACACAAAAAATGTTTTGCCTAACATTTCTGTGGAAGGTTGTTATGGCAAAATAATGACAAAGTGTCCAGCCAAGGATACTACCGCTGGACATTGGGAAATGTCTGGTATAATTTTGAAAAAACCTTTTCCCGTTTATCCAAACGGTTTCCCAAAAGAAATTATAGAAGAGTTTGAAGAAAAAATAGGCACAAAAATTCTTGGTAATATAGCAATTTCAGGTACTCAAATAATAAAAGAGTTGGGTAGAAAGCACCAAAAGACCGGTTTTCCTATAGTTTATACTTCTGCTGACTCTGTTTTTCAAATTGCAGCTCATGAACAGTCTTTTGGTCTTGAAAAACTTTATGAGATTTGCCAAATAGCAAGAGAAGTTTTGAAGGGCCAAAACGCTGTTGGTAGAGTTATAGCTAGACCTTTTATAGGTGAAAACGGTAACTATATGAGAACTTCAAATAGAAAAGATTATTCTTTAACTCCACCAGAAACAACTGTTTTAGATGAATTAAAGAGTTCTGGTGCAGATGTTGTAGGTATAGGAAAAATATCTGATATTTTTAACGCCAAAGGAATAACTAAATCCATTCACACTGCTGGAAATGTGGATGGTATGGAAGTTACTTTAAAAGAATTACAACAACCTTTTGAAAAAAATAAATTGATTTTTACAAACCTTGTGGATTTTGACATGCTTTGGGGCCATCGTAGAAATGTAGAGGCGTATGCTAATGGTTTAAAAGATTTTGATAACTTTTTGCCAAAATTTATAGACACTTTACTTGAAGATGATGTACTTATTATTACGGCAGATCATGGATGTGACCCTACATGTAAAATACACACAGATCATACAAGAGAGTATGTTCCACTTTTAGTCTACGGTAAGAAATTGAAAAAGGATGTAAATATAGGCGTAAGAGATACTTTGTCAGATATAGCTCAAACTATAGTTGACATTTTCAAACTTGGTAAAATGAAAAATGGCACAAGTTTTTATGGTATAGTTAGCTAATGCCCTGTTGTAATATAGTAGTGTCTATAAGTAAATACAACTAAAAAATTTGGATTTTTTAAGGGATAAGTGTGGAACAAAATGTATTAAAAAAAATCAAAGAAACAACAAGTTATATCCTTTCTTTAAAAGGTTTTACGCCAACAGTTGCTATTGTAGGAGGTTCTGGCCTTAGCGGTATAGAAAAAATTTTTACAGTTCTAAAGAAAATGCAGTATTCAAAAATCCCACATTTTTCAAAAGTGACAGTTCAAGGTCATAAGGGAGAGCTTCTTTTATGTTCTTATCAAAATACTAACATTTTGATATTTAATGGAAGATTCCACTATTATGAAGGTTTTTCTGCAAGAGAAGTTGTTTATCCTATAAGAGTCATGAAATTTTTAGGTATACAAACTGTTTTAATAACAGCAGCTGTCGGGGCAATAAATAAAAAATATTCAGTAGGTGATATCGTTTTAATAAAAGATCATTTGAACTTTACTGGATATAATCCTCTAATAGGTAAACATTTAGATAATTTTGGTGAAAGATTTCCTAGTATGAGGAATGTATACGATTTCAAACTAAGAAAAAGAGCATTAACCATCGCAATAAAACATAAAATTAAAATTCACGAAGGCGTTTACTGCAGTGTTGCAGGCCCATCTTACGAAACCCCAGCTGAAATAAAAGCTTTCAAAAAACTTGGAGCAGACATTATTGGCATGTCTGTAGTATATGAAGCAATAGTTGCCAACCAAATGAAAATGAATATTTTAGGCATTACACACGTTTCCAATATAGCGCAAAACTTAAATGGTAAAGTTTTAAGCCACAAACAAGTACTTAAAAATGGTCAAGAAGCGACTAATAAAATTTCAAAACTAATTAAAGAAGTTGTTAATTTTATAAATTCAAAAAGGATAGCTAGGTGAGAGCTTACGATGTAATATATAAAAAAAGACAAAAAGAAGAACTATCAAAAAAAGAAATAGAATTTATCGTTGCTTGCTATAATAACGGTGATATTGCAGATTATCAAATGGCTGCGTTTTTGATGGCTATATTTTTTGCTGGTATGAGTGATGACGAAATTTTTTACTTAACAAATGCCATGATAAATTCTGGTCAAAGAATGGACTTGTCTTGTTTAAACATCCCGTCTGTTGATAAACATTCCACTGGTGGAATAGGCGATGGCACATCTTTAATAATTGCGCCTGTTGTAGCTAGTTTAGGTATATGCGTTCCTATGATGGCAGGTCGAGGGCTTGGATATACAGGAGGAACTCTTGATAAACTAGAATCTATACCAGGTTTTAGAACAAATATAGATAAAACGGAATTTTTAAATATTTTAGATTTAAATGGTGTTGCTATTATTGGACAAACTTCAGAAATTGTACCTGTAGATAAAAAAATGTATGCGTTAAGAGATGTTACTGCTACTATAGAGTCTATTCCTTTAATATGTTCAAGTATAATGTCTAAGAAAATTGCTGAAGGAACAGAAAATCTTGTACTGGATGTTAAAATAGGAAGTGGTTCTTTTATGAAAAGTTATGCTAATGCAAAAATTCTTTCAGAAAAAATGGTTAACATAGGTAAAAAATTTGGTGTAAACACTTCTGTAGTTATTAGCGATATGGACACACCTTTAGGCAATTGTGCAGGAAACGCTTTAGAAATTAAACAAGCAATAGAAATATTAAAAGGCACATTAAAAAACGATTTATATGAACTTTCAATATTTTTGTCTGCTCTTATGATTTATAGTGTTAAAAAAGCTAACAGTTTGCAAGAAGCAAAAATTCTTGCTGAAAAGCAAATAAATAATGGAAATGCTTTAGAAAAGTTTAAAAGAATTGTTCATCTTCAAGGTGGAGATGTTAAAGTTATAGAAGAACCTCAACAACTTTTGCCTAAGGCAAAACACAAACTTGAGATAAAGTCTAACCAAGAAGGTTTTGTTACTGCTGTAAATTCTAACAGAATTGGCATTGCAGAGATGCTCTCTGGTGCAGGAAGGACAAAGAAAGAAAACACTATAGATTATTCGGCAGGCATTATTCTATATAAAAAAACCAATGATTATGTCAAAAAAGGTGAAATTCTTGCTGAAGTTCTATATAACAGGTCCGAAAATATAGAAGAAGCTGTTACTATAATAAAAGATGCCTATATAATATCTAAAAATAAAAATGGAAATATAAATTTAATAAAGGAAATCATTTATGAGCAACGAAAGTGAAAAAAAGTGGCATATCATAAAAGAAAACGTGCCAAAAGTTACAGAAATTGCTTCAGCTTTGCCACAAATTGCAAAAATTGCAGGAGTTTTAGTAAATAGAGGAATAGACACTTTAGAAAAAGCTAAAGAGTTTTTAAGTAGTGGAACAGAAAATTTACACAATCCTTTTTTATTTTGTGACATGAAAAAGGCAGTTGAAAAACTAAGAGAAGTACTTGAATTAAAAGAGGAAATTTTAGTGTATGGAGATAAAGATGTAGATGGTGTTACTGCAGTAAACGTTATTGTAAATACTTTAAGAACTTTGGGTGCAGATGTCTTATGGTACGTTCCTGCTGAAGAGGGGTATGGTATTTCCAAAGATGTGCTTTCAAAGTTTGCATTAGGAAAAGTTAAACTTTTGATTACTGTAGATTGTGGGATTTCTGCTATAGAAGAAATTGAATATGCAAAACAGCTTGGCATGTATGTAATCCTTACAGATCATCATGAACCTCCTTATGAGGCAATACCTAAAGCCGATGCAGTCATTAACCCTAAACTTTCTGATTCTAAATATCCTTTTAGAGATATGGCTGGTTGTACAGTAGCATTAAAGCTTATGCACGCTTTGATGTTTTCCTATAATGAAGAATATAACAAAGATATTTTGCTATGTTATTGCAAAGAATCTTCGATAATATGTCTACACGTGAAAAATGGTGTAAAAATAAGTGAGAAGGCATATGAATCTATTTCTGACATAAAAAATGATTTTGAAAATGTATTTAAAATATATGTAAACTCAGTAAACCTAAAGAGTAGTATGTTGCAAGAGCCCTCTCTTTTTTGCACTAAGGTTGTTGTTTTTAGTGATAATATAGAAGATGATTTTTCTGTTGAAAAAGCATATAAAAAAGAGATTTTTAAAAATAAAAACATAAAAACCTTTTTTGAAAACAACCTTGATTTATGTTCTCTTGGTACAATTGCAGATTCTGTTCCATTAGTTGAGGAAAATAGAATAATAGTAAAAAATGGTTTGGAGATGATAGAAAATAATCCTCACTCTCATACAGGCCTGGGCCTTTTAGTCGATGATGTTTTAATTTCAAAAGGTATTTCTAATATAACTGCAAAATTAGTGTCCTGGAATATTACACCAGTATTAAACTCTTCTGGTCGTATGTCAAAAGGCATTCTTTCGGCTAAACTTCTTATGACAAAAGATTTTAAAAAAGCAAAAAATTTGTATGAAGACATCCTTAAATTAAACAAAAATAGAAAATATTTGCAGTCTGAAAATATAGAGCAATTTAAACATCTTTTAAAAGAGCAGTGTAACCTTGAAAACGATAAAGTTTTAATAGTAAAAGCGTCTAACTTGGAACATGGGGTCACAGGTATAGTAGCTTCTCAAATGGTCAAAATGTACTCTAAACCAGCGTTTTTATTTATTACAGACGGTAAAGAAGCAACTGGTGCAGCTCGTTCTGTTGAGGGGTTTGATGTGGTAGCAGCTTTAGAGAGTGTAAAAGATATACTAACAAAATACGGTGGGCATAACCAAGCAGCAGGTTTTACTTTAGATGATTCTAAAATAGGGGACTTTATAAAAAGAATTTCCGATTATGCAAATAAAAATCTAAAAGAGACAAGCTACGATAAGACAATACTAGTCGAAGGCGAATTAAAAATATCTGATATTAATGTCGATTTTTATAAACAAGTAAAAAAGATGGAACCTTTTGGTATGGGAAACACAAAACCAGTGTTTTGTATAAAAAGCGTGACTCCTACAGAAATTGCTGTTTTTGGTAGTAGAGATGAGCACTTAAAGTTTAAAGTTTCTCATAAAGGGAGCAAGAATATTCAAGCTGTTTTTTGGAACAAATCTAAATTTGCTAAGGCAGTAAAGTCTGAACCTTTATTAGATATTGCTTTTTACGTTGGCGTTGTAGAAAGAAACAAAAATAAATTAGCACAACTACAAATTATAGACATCAAACCTGCATTAAACTAGTTTTAGGAGTAATACAATGTCAAAACAAATTGCAAAAATTGCTTTTATTGGTGGAAGTGGATTGTACAGAATAGAAGGTATTGAAAATATTATAGAAAAAGCAGTTGACACACCTTTTGGAAAACCTTCCGATAAAATTGTAATTGGTACAATAAGCGGTATATCTTGTGCTTTTTTGCCAAGACATGGCAAATATCATACTCTCAATCCGTCAGAAATTAATCAAAGAGCTAACATATATGCACTAAAATCTTTAGGAGTGGAACAAATAGTTTCATTTAATTCTTGTGGCTCTTTACAAGAACATATAAAACCAAAAGACTTTGTTATCCCTGATCAAGTGTTTGATAAAACGAAAAATAGACCTTCAACTTTTTTTGAAAAAGGTATAGTTGTTCATGTGTCTATGGCAGAACCTTTTTGTAACCAAATAAGGAGCTTAATACATGAATCTGTATATGAGCTCGGACTAAAAAACCATTTCGACGGCACTTATGTGTGTATTGAAGGGCCTCAATTTTCAACAAAAATAGAATCCCAAATCAACAAACAGTTAGGTTTTTCTATAGTTGGGATGACTCTTTTTCCAGAAGCTAAACTTGCAAGAGAAGCTGAAATGTGTTACGCAAATATTTCTCTTGTAACAGATTGTGATGCTTGGAAAGATGGTCAAGAAGTAACAAATGATTTAGTCACCGCAACAGTATCAACAACTAGTATTAAAAATATTATAAAGAGTTTAATTTTAAAACTTGCAGAAAGGAAAATACAGTGTTCTTGTAGCAATGCTCTGGCTAAATCTATTATGACTCCTAGTCAAAAGGTTCTCTTAAGTGCTAACTATAAAAATTTATCTTTATTTCTTGATAAATATTGTAAGTCATCATTATGCGATTAGAGTAATTAAATTGTTTTGTTTAACTTTTTATTGAACTTATATTTATATGGAATTATATGAATACAAAATACAAACAAATTATAAAAAAAGCTTATGAGGCTTCAAAGTACTCTTACTCTCCGTACTCAAAATTTGCTGTTGGCAGTGCTGTATTAGCAGGTAGTGGTAAAATTTATTTAGGAACAAATATAGAAAATGCATCTTATGGACTTACAAACTGTGCAGAGCGCTCGGCTTTATTTAATGCTTTTTCAAATGGGGAAAAACAAGTAAAAGCAATAGTTATATGGACATCTCTGTTTAAAGTGTTTCCTTGTGGAGCATGTTGTCAAGTGATCTTGGAACTTGCAGAAAATGCAGATATCATTATAAAAACAGGTAAAGATAGTTTTAAAATATTTAAGATAAAAGACTTGTTACCTCACTTATTTAATAGACAAAATTTGTAATGAAAAGGCACACATTTTTTATATTATTTTCGTGTACAATCGTTTTTCTTATTATATTTTTATTTGTGTACGCTATTTTATTAGGAAAAAAATGGTATGTTGAAGCTTTTGTTGATATTTTTGGAGGACTTTCTCTTTTACTTTTTGGTATGTCTTTTGTAAATGATTCTTTACAAAAATTTGCAGGGCAAAAGTTAAAAAATGTACTCACTTCTTTAACATCTTCAAAATTTAAAAGTCTTTTTTCTGGATTTACTTTCACTATTGCCAACCAATCAAGTTCTGCAACAATGCTTTTAATTATAAGTCTTATAAGCACAGGTATAATTTCTTTTTACCAATCAATGTCTATTTCTCTAGGAGCCTCTTTAGGGTCTACTATAACAGCACAACTCATAGCTTTTAAGTTTACAGATTTGGCCATGTTTATTATTGTTTTGGGTTACATTTTATCTTTTACATTTAAAGAAAAAAGAATTTCCAAAATAGGGGACGCTATTTTTGGGTTTGGGTTATTATTTTTAGGTATGAAGTTTATTTCTAATTCTATATCTTCAATTACTGCAAATTCTGACATATTCGATCTTATCTCAAACATAAATTCACCTATTATTGGTATTTTTGCAGGGATAATAATAACATTAATTTTGCAGTCAAGTGGGGCTGTCGTTGGAATAGTAATAGCTTTAGCAGTAGGTGACGTAATATCTTTATTGCAAGCTGTAGAGCTAGCTTTAGGCTCTCAAATAGGCACTTGCATAACTGTGGTGTTAGGAAGTTTAAAAATGCCAAGAAGCTCTAAAAGACTTGTTATATGGCAAATTATACAGCAAATTTTTATTGTAATAGTAATATTACCTTTTTTGCAACTAATTACAATAAATGATGAAGGGCTATGGATTTATTTTGTAAAAAAAATTACTAAAATGTTTATTTTTTCGCAAGATGTTTCAAGGCAGATAGCTATGTCTCATACATTATCAGCTTTACTTAATTGTATAATTATTTTGCCAACTATAAAAATTTTTCAAAGATTTATGTATTTTATATATCCTTTTAAAGAAGAAGAGATATCTTTTGGCACAGTGTATATAGACGCAAAAAATGTTGAAAAGGACACAGACAAAGCTTTAAAACTTATAAAGAAAGAAATATTAAGATTAGGAGAGTTTGTTTTAAACATGCTAGAAAGTTCTTTTTTAGCCTTTAAATCTAAAGATATTTCCATATCAGAAAAAATATACCAAAAAGCTCTAAAAATAGAGCTCCTAAACAAAGAAATTGTACCCTATATCGCTAAATTAGGGCAAAAAAAATTAAATAAAAGCCAATCTCAGGAAGAAATACGTCTTCTTTATATTCTCTCAAATTTGTCTGAAATATCAGAGATTATAGATAGAAATTTAATGCACATAGCAAAGAAAAAAGTTTATTCCTATGTTAGGTTCTCTGATGAAGGTTTAAAAGATATACAAAACATTTACAATTTGGTATATTCTAACTTAACTAAAGTTTTAGGTTCATTTCTTTTGGAGGATAAAGCTCTTGCAAAAAATGTTGCTTCTTCTGCAATAGATGTAACAAATCTTGAAACATCTTTAAAACAAAAGCATATAGCCCGTCTTCACGCAAATCTAAGAGAATCTATCGAAACATCTGGACTACACATAGACATTATAGAACAGTACACTAAAATAAATTCTTCTATAGCAGATATTGGAAACATAATTTCTGAATAATTTTAAACTACAAGTACTACTACAGTAAGTGGTATAAGTTTAGTCTGATCTAGTTTAGGACTTTATATCAATACCTGCGAAATAGTTAGTTTGGCCTAGCTTATGACCTTATCTACGTTCCTAGAGCAATCGCAAGAAACATTTAAACAAATTAGCAAACTTGTAAAATAAAGACAACAAAGACTTAAATGAATTTTTCTTCACACAGCCCCCTTTTGAAGTATTAAATGTTTGTTGCTTATAAGTCGCTCTTTGAGGTAACTCCGATAAGGTACTACATAGAGCAACTTTAGTAATTTGACCAGTTTTAGTGAAATGTATAAAGTTTACTTAGGAATCTTATTAGTTTGATGCAAACTTATCGGTTAAGTCAGACATCACTTTTAATCTTGGGCATTTAATAATTTGGTATAATAAAAAATAAAAGAGAATGAGGTTAATTTTTGAGATATTTAATTGAGACTATTGGATGTCAAATGAATGTGTGCGAGTCAGAAACACTCTCTAGCACGCTTTCAACTTACGGAATGGTACAGGTAAATAATACGTTGGATGCTGATATAATTATATTGAACACATGTTCAGTAAGAGCACAAGCAGAACAAAAGGCATTTTCTTACCTTGGAAGAGCAGAAGAGATAAAAAAACAAAAACCAAGTATTAAAATTGTTGTAATTGGTTGTATGGCAGAAAGATTAGGAACAAAAGTTAAAAAGCGTTTTAAAACTGTAGATTTAGTGCTTGGAACAAAATACATAGATAATTTTGCTTTAAAAATTCTGGAATTATGTGATTTTGAAAAAACAAGTAGTGATATTTTAATTAACAAATCATCAGAAATTGTAAGATATATTACAATTATGAAAGGTTGCAATAATTTTTGTGCTTATTGTATAGTCCCTTTTGTAAGAGGAAAAGAAATTAGTTTAGACAATAAAGTTATACTTGACAGATGTGAAGTAATGGCAAAAAATGAAACAAAAGAAATAATGCTTTTAGGTCAAAATGTGAATTCTTATAAATATAATTCTACAAATTTTGTATCTTTAGTTAAAAATATTTGTAAAATTGATGAACTAGAAAGATTAAGATTTATGACAAATCACCCCAAAGATTTAAGCGGTGACTTGGTAGACCTTATTGTTAGTGAAAAGAAAATTTGTCACCATATCCATTTACCAATGCAATCTGGCTCAAACAAAGTTTTAAAAGAGATGAATAGAAAATATACTTATGAGCACTACTTAGAACTTGTAAATAATTTAAAAAACAAAATTTCTGATATAAGCATAACAACAGATGTTATAGTTGGTTTTCCTGGTGAAACAGAAAAAGATTTTAACGATACTTTTAAAGCTGTACAAAATATTCGCTTTGATGGTCTGTATGTGTTTAGATATTCGCCAAGACCTCATACCAAAGCTTCAACCATGTTTGATGATGTGCCTTTAGAGGAAAAAAAGAGGCGACAGTCTATTATTTTAAATGAGTCAAATAAAATTTCTAGTGAGATTGTCTCTTCTATGGTTGGTAAAACTTTTGAAGTTTTAGCTGAAAATTTTAATTTTAATGTTTTAGAAGCAAGAACTAACAGTGGGCGTAAAGTTTTTATAAAAAATACAGACAAGGATTACATTGGAAAAATTTTTAATGTGCACATAAACGAGGCAAAGGTAAACTCGCTTTTTGGCAATATTGTATGAAAAAAATTGTTTATATAATACTTGTAGTACTTCTAATTACAATTTTTAGTATTTTGCAGGTATTAGGTTTATTTGAAAAAAACCCATACGATTATTATATATATGAATATTCTAATAGTTTTAATGTTGATCCTATTTTAATAAAAGCTATTATGAAAAAAGAATCTAACTTAAATGTAAACGCTATTTCGACTAAAGGGGCAGTTGGTTTAATGCAGTTAATGCCAAAAACTGCACGGGAAATATCAAAAGAATTAAAAGTTCCAAACTTTTCTATTAGCTCTTTAAAAGAACCAAAAACAAACATTATGCTTGGTGTTTACTATGTGTCTAAACTTTTAAATCACTATAATAATAACTTAATTTTAGCTTTATCTGCATATAATGCAGGGATAGGTAATGTGGATAGGTGGTATAAACAAAAAAC
Source organism: Candidatus Endomicrobiellum roisinitermitis (assembly GCA_031287855.1). Classification (GTDB taxonomy): domain Bacteria; phylum Elusimicrobiota; class Endomicrobiia; order Endomicrobiales; family Endomicrobiaceae; genus Endomicrobiellum; species Endomicrobiellum roisinitermitis. The sequence goes on along the minus strand of JAITSL010000009.1, from coordinate 21,303 downwards.
AGATTTAAAAATTAAAGATATACCATTTAACGAAACGAAAAATTATGTAAAATCAATAATATTTACTTATAAAGTATATAAGTCTTTAAAATTTATTTTTTTAACGGAGAAAACAAATAGATAATCTTTCTAACAAAATAACACCCTTAATGCAACAATATTGGGATATTAAGTCAAAATATTCTGAAATGATTCTATTTTTTAGATTAGGTGATTTTTATGAAATGTTTGGCCAGGATGCATCAAAAGTTGCTCCTATTTTAGACGTTGTCTTAACTCAACGTTCAGGTATTCCCATGTGTGGAGTACCATATCATTCAGCAAATTCTTATATTAGAAAGCTTATATCAAATGGTTTAAAAGTAGCCATTTGTGATCAACTTGAAGATGCCAATATTTCAAAAGGTATAGTAAAACGAGGGGTAACTAAAGTTATAACGCCAGGCACTGTTTTAGAAGATGTACTTTTAGAATCAAAAGAAAATAATTTTTTAATGGCACTATATTTTGAAAATGTAAATGACTCTTTTTTTGTTGCTTTTGCAGACATATCTACAGGACAATTTTTTACATTAGAAACAACATTAAAAGCGATCACTACGGAAATATCAAAATACAATGTCAGTGAACTTCTTATATACTCAAATAATATTCAAAATAAGTATGTGCAAGATCTTATTTCTAATATAAAAATACCTATTTCAAATATAGATAATAATTTTTTTGACTACGAAAATGCTAAAAACACCATAGAAAAACTTTTTGCTTTCAATGCCGTAAAAAAGTTTGGCTTAAGTAAGAAGGGGACAGTTTGTGTATGCGGTGCTTTAATTTCTTATATACAAGAAATGCAACCGCAAAGTGTTGGTATTTTTTCCAATATAAGGTATATTAGAAATTCAGATTTCATGTACTTAGATACTGTTGCAATAAAAAACCTTGAAATTTTATCTTCTATGTGTAGTGGAAAGCTTGAAAATTCTCTTCTTTGGATAGTAGACTCTACAAAAACTGCTATGGGGGCAAGAACTTTACGTAACTGGATTATACAACCTCTTTTGGATATTGGAAAAATAAAAAATCGCCAAAATGTTGTAAAGTTTTTTATAGATAACTCTAATGTGCGTAAAGATGTTATAGAAAATCTTAAAAATGTTTCAGATATAGAAAGAATAGCGGCAAGAATTTCTTCTTTAACTGTAAGTCCGAAAGATTTAATAGCATTAAAACATTCTTTGAAATTAGTAAATGAAATATCTACCATTATCAATTCTGTGCCAGGATTACCTATTAGTATTCCAAAAAACGAGCAAGTTATTAGTAAGATTTCTAATTTTATCGTAGATGATCCTCCAATATCTTTAAAAGATGGAGGGGTAATCAAAAATGGAGTATCAGACAAATTAGACGAATTAAGAAAATTATCTAGAGACGTTAAAACGTATATATCTAATATAGAAACCAAAGAAAAACAAGCAACAGGTATTAATAATCTTAAGATAGGTTATACCTCCGTATTTGGCTACTATATAGAAATTACCAAATCCAATATTGATCTAGCTCCAAAACACTACATCAGAAAACACACACTTACAAATGCAGAGCGTTATATAACTGAAGAATTGAAAGTTTTTGAAGAAAAAATTTTATCTTCTCAAGAAAAAATTTTAATATTAGAAAATGAACTTTTTAACAGTTTGAAACTAGAAATTATTTCATATTTGCAATATATTTTGAAAACCTCACAAATTGTTGCTGAAATAGATATTTTTTGTAGTTTTGCTAAAGATGCTTTAGAACATAATTATATTTGCCCTATAATAACAGACACGCAAGAACTTTATATTAAAGATGGAAGACATCCAGTGGTTGAGCGAATTCTAAAAAATGGCGAGTTTGTATCTAATGACGTTAGTTTTAACGAAAATTTAAAAATCATTATCATTACAGGTCCTAACATGGCCGGTAAATCAACATACTTGAGGCAAACTGCACTTATTGTTATAATGGCACAAATTGGTTGTTTTGTCCCTGCACGTGAAGCTAAAATCGGCCTTATAGATAGGATTTTTACAAGAATAGGAGCAGGTGATAATCTTGCAGGTGGCCAATCTACATTTATGACAGAAATGTCTGAAACTGCAACGATACTAAACCAATATACTCAAAAAAGTTTAATTATTTTAGATGAGGTTGGCAGAGGAACTTCAACATACGATGGAATGTCTATAGCTTGGTCTATAATAGAGTTTTTTGCAGATGTTAAAAAGGAAGCTAATAAGGGTGTAAAAGTGCTTTTTGCAACACATTATTTTGAGCTTACAGATTTATCAAACACTTTTAGCGGTATAGTAAACTATAATGTTAGCGTCAAAGAATATAATGGAGACGTTGTATTTTTACATAAAATAGTTAAAGGTAGTGCAGATAAATCTTATGGTATACATGTTGCAAAAATTGCTGGTATTCCAAATAAGGTTATAGATAGAGCGTACAAAATTTTAAATAAGTTAGAAGCAAATCACCAAACTATTTCTAAAACTAACGCAGATAGTCAAATGGATTTCATTATTATTGACGACAAAAATAATTTAGTTCAAGAAGATTCAAAAATCCTACAAGATCTACGTAATGTGGAGCTTGATACTTTAAGCCCAACAAAAGCTTTAAAGATACTATCTGATTGGAAAGAAAAATATAATTAAGAGGTTTTTTGTGTCTATAAACATTTTGTCTCAAGAAACAATTAACAAAATAGCTGCAGGTGAAGTTGTAGAGCGCCCTTTAAGTGTAGTTAAAGAGTTAGTAGACAATTCTTTAGATGCACTTTCTTCGTCTATAATAGTGGAAATAGAGCAATCAGGTAAAAAGCTTATAAGAGTGCAAGATGACGGGTTTGGTATGGACAAAAATGATTTGGAGCTTTCCATAATGCGGCACGCTACAAGCAAAATAGCCAATTTTAACGATCTATTTTACATACATTCTTTTGGTTTTAGAGGAGAAGCTCTAGCATCTATAGCAGCTGTTTCAAACCTTGAAATAAAAACTAGAAAAAGAGGCGATGTTTCTGGCTGGAAACTTTCAGTAAAAGGTGGTAAAGATATAAAAGTTTTACCATCTTCTTTGGCTGAAGGTACTATAGCTGAAGTTAAAGATTTATTTTTTAATGTGCCTGTAAGATATAAATTTTTAAAAAGTGATGTCACAGAACGAACAAAAATCATAAGCACTTTAGAAGAAATTGCTCTAGCTAATAAAGATGTTTCTTTTAAAATGGTTTCTGAAAACAAAATAATTTTTTCTACTGTAAAAACAGATAAAACAATAAATAGAATTTCAGATGTTTTAGGTAAAGATTTTGTACAAAAACTGCAAAATGTCAGCGCCACCTTTGAAAGAGCTTCTTTAAACATATACTTTACAGGTAGAGACAATGCTTTACAAAACAAAAAATATCAATATCTTTTTGTAAATTCTAGGCCTCTAAATTTCCCTAAATGGCTTATACATTGCATAAACCAATCTTACAAAGAGTCTATCGCACATGACAAATATCCTGGAATTTTACTTTATATTAATATAAACCCTAATGAGGTCGACGTTAATATTTCTCCAGCAAAAAAAGAGATAAAGTTTGCTAATGAAAATGCAATGTATGACATAGTGTATAGAACTTTAAAAAATGCTTTAGTTTCACAACCTTACTCTGATATTCCCGGCACCATTGCCAATAAAAGTCAAAAAAATATCAGTTTAGAAACAAATAATGTAAGCGTAAGCACAGTCCAAAAAAACTCTTTTTATGAAAATAACAATATATCAAAACCTGATTACATTCAAGAACCTAAGATGCAGTATGGAAAAACTTCTTTTTCAAAAAAAGATTATACCATTGACAACTATGTGAATGTTTTTGCCAAACAAGAATCTTTTTTAATTAACAATAAATTTGACAATAATATAAAAGTTTTAGGGCAAGCTTTCAACACATATGCAATTGTTGAAAATGAAGGCAATTTATATATTTTTGACCAACACGCAGCAGCAGAAAGAGTAAAGTATGAATTATATCTTTCTCAAATAAAAGATAGTTCTATAAAAAAACAAGCACTACTTATGCCTGAAAATATAAGTTGTTCTAAAAGTGAGTCAGAGATTATAAAAGCAAATATAGACCTGTTTAAAAATATAGGAATAGATATAGAAGAGTTTGGCGATAATTTTTTTAGGATAACTGCTTACCCTGCCCTCTTAGGTGACATAGAAATTGAACCTATTGTGAAAAATATAGTTGCAGATATGGAAGACGTTAAAAACATAGAAATATCACAAAAAAGAGATAAAATTATACGTTTTGCATGCAGAGCAAGTATCAAAGCAGGAGACAACATTTCTTTAGCAGAAATAAAAAAGATAATTGGTGATCTTTTTCAATGTGAATATCCTTTCACTTGCCCTCATGGCAGGCCTACGGCATATAAAATTTCACTCAATGATTTAGAGAAGTTTTTTAAGAGAAAATAATGGATATTACAGATATCTCTGTTTGCCAATTGCCAGATATAGTCGTTATTTCTGGGCCTACAGCAAGCGGGAAAACAAAAATGGCTGTGGAATTTTGTAAAAAGTACAATGGCGAAATTATTTCCTGCGATTCAAGACAAATTTACAAGTATTTGGATATAGGTACAAATAAAGAGGGAATTTTTTTAGAAAATGACATAAGAGAAGTAGATGGCATTGTGCAACATTTAACTGATATAGTCACTCCAGATAAAACTTACAGTGCAGACGAATTTAAAACTCAAGCAGATTCAAAAATAAAAGAAATACAAAATAAAGCTAAAATTCCAGTTATAGTAGGTGGAACTGGTTTGTATATTAAAGCTTTGCTCTATGGTCTAGATGACATGCCTAAAACAAACGAAACTTTAAGAGCGCAATTAAAAAAACTCTCTCAAGACAAATTATATGATGAACTTATGAAGTTAGATATAGAATCTGCCAAAAAAAACAAGTCAAACCCCCAAAGGCTTATTAGAGCTTTAGAGATAAATATTATTTCAGGGAAAACTCTAAAAGAGCACATTAAGCCAAAAAATAAGCGTTACAATTTTAAACACTTTACTATTGTTGTGCCAATAGAAAAACTTTATAGTAGAATTAATAATCGTTGTAAGTACATGATAGAAAATGGGATGATAGACGAAACTAAAAAAGTTTTAAGTTTAGGATTTAGTAAAAAATGTCCGGCTTTAAGTAGCATAGGTTATAGACATATTGTAAAATATCTAGATAATCAAATTTCTAAAGAAGAAATGATTTTAGGATTTTCTAAAGATACAAGACATTATGCTAAGCGTCAAAATACTTGGTTTAGAACACAAAATGTTCACGATATAGGATTTGTCAATGGAAGATAAAACACTTGCAAAACATGCAGGCAAAACTGCTTTTGGTACAGTTTGTTCAAGAATTTTAGGATACATAAGAGACATGCTGGTTGCAAACTTGTTTGGTGTTGGTATGTTTGCAGACGCTTTCTATGCAGCTTTTAGAATACCTAACCTCTTTAGACGTATGTTTGGAGAAGGTTCATTTTCTGCAGCTTTCATACCTGTTTTTAGTCAATATTTACATACTAAAGACAAAGAAGAAACTCAAAAATTTCTAAATGCAATATTTACAGTTTTACTTCTTATTCTTGTAATAATATCTATTCTTGGTATGTTGTTTTCTTCAGCACTTACAAAGATAGTAGTATGGGGATTTTCTGACAACCCAGAAAAAATGCAAATAACTATAGAGCTTACACGCTTAATGTTTCCTTTTATAGTGTTTATATGTTTAGCTGCTTTTTTTTTGGCAATACTTAACACATTACACTCATTTTTTATACCTGCACTTGCGCCAGCTTCTTTAAGTGTGTCAGAAGTTTTTTATATATTGTCTATTGCGCCACTCATTTCTCCTGAAAACCAAATTAAAGGCCTTGCAATAAGTGTCATTCTTGGAGGTGCTTTGCATTTTTTTGTTCAATACCCCAAACTTAAAAGCCTAGGTTGGCACCTAAATTTTAGAATTAACTTAAAACATCCTGGAATAAAGCAAGTAGCCTTACTTATGATTCCTTCATTAGTTGGACTTTCTGTAGATCAAATAAATGCTTTTGTAGATAATATTTGTGCTTCTTTTTTAGGCAATGGCCCTGTATCTGCACTATATTATTCTAACAGATTAATGCAAATGCCCCTAGCTGTTTTTGGGCTTGCTTTTGCCGCAGCGTCACTCCCTGCAATGTCAAAGGCTTATGCAAAAAAAGATATTGCAACACTTAAAAATTCGCTTAATTATTCAATAAGATTTACAATTTTTACTTTAATGCCAGCAGCTATTGGACTTATGGTTATAGGATTACCAATAGTAAAACTTTTATTTGAACATGGCAAGTTTAACGTTCTAGGTTCTATTATGACAAACAAAGCTTTGTTTTTTTATTCTTTGGGACTTCCTGCTTACGCTATATCTAAAATTTTTGCTAACGCGTTTTATTCTTTTCAAGATACAAAAACACCTGTGAAAGTTGCTATATTTTCAATGATTATACATGTGGTTTCTTGCATTGTTTTAATGAACCCTATGGGTGTTAGTGGACTTGCTTTTTCTACAGCAATTTCATCTTATTTTAACTCTATTGTATTGACTATTTTTTTAAGAAAACGTATAGGTAATATAGGAACTAAGCTTATAATAATTTCTTTTTTTAAATCTTTTATAGCATCTATTTGTACAGGCATTGTGGCTTGGCATGCATGCAAACTTTCAACCAGTTTGTTTTTGTCTGTCCTAATTGCAATATTTTCAGGAGTTATTGTATTTATAATAGTTTCATATATTTTAAAATCTGAAGAACTTAAATCTTTTAAGTATATCTTTCTAAAAAATAAAACGTTATGAAGGATTTTAAACACAAAGAATTAAAAGAAATACCTAAAGTTCCTGGCGTTTATATAATGAGAGACGCTTTAGGAAACATTATATATATAGGTAAAGCAAAAAGTTTAAAAAACAGATTATCTTCCTATTTTAACGCAAATATAGACTCTAAAGCTACTACAATTATAGCTGCTATGTGTAAAATAGATTATATTTTATGTGCTTCTGAAAGGGAAGCTCTGCTCGTTGAAAGAGAACTTATAAATAAAGTAAAACCTTATTTTAACTCTATGTGGAAGGATGATAAATCTTATCCATATATAAAATTTTCAATTAAAGAAGATTTTCCTCGTTTAACATTTACAAGAAAAAAGATCAAGGATGGTGCTTTATATTTTGGTCCATATCCTCAACTTTTGTACATAAAAAAGTTTATAAGGTGGCTTATAAAACTTTTCAAAATTCGTCCATGTAAGTTAGAATTTAGTGAGCAAGCTCTCCCTGAAGAAAAGAAAGTTAAATCTTGTATCTATTATCATACTCAAATGTGTTATGGTCCATGTTTAGGAGTACTTACCTCTAAGGATTATAAAGATAAAATTAAAAATATAGAACTGTTTTTAAATGGAAAATTTAAAAAACTTAAAACGGACTTAGAGACGCAAATGTCTAATTTGAGCAATTCTATGCTTTATGAAGATGCTAGGGAAATAAGAGACAGGCTTTATGCTATTAAAAGTATGGCTCAAAGAGTCATGATTAGCGAAATTAATAAAGATGAAATAAATCAATCTATAAAAAGGGCAGACAGTATAAACGAACTTAAAAAAGTTTTACATTTACCAAAACTACCTGCGATAATAGAAGGGTTTGATAATTCAAATATTCAAGGAACAAACGCAGTAGCGTCTATGGTAAGATTTCACAACGGTTTAGCTGATAAGAAAAATTATAGAAGATTTAAAATTAAAACTGTTATAGGTGCAGACGATTTTGCTAGCATGAGAGAAGTAGTTTTTAGAAGATATTCTTACTTGGTTAGAAAAAATGAAATATTCCCAGATTTAATTTTAATTGATGGAGGTAAAGGGCAACTAAAAGCTGCTATAAGTGCATTAGAAGAATTACAAATAAAAGTACCTATTATATCTTTAGCCAAAAAAAATGAAGAAATTTTTTTACCAAACAAAGATAAAGCTATATTATTGAGCAGACATTCTCAAGGGTTAAAACTTTTACAATCTGTAAGAGATGAAGCTCATAGATTTGCAATAAATTATCACCGTAAATTAAGAGAAAGGAGTTTTAATTTATCATGAAAAAGATACCACAAGGTATTATTAAACAAATGGACCAATATCCTCCTTTTTATGTAAAAGTCTGGAAAGCTTGTTTTAATATACCGCCAGGAAAAACTTTAACTTATAAACAAATTGCAAAAATTGTAGGGTTTCCCAAATCTGCTAGAGTAGTAGCCTTAGCTTTAAGCAAAAATCCATTTGCGCCAATAATTCCATGCCATAGAGTTATAAGAAGTGATGGTACCATGGGTGGATATTCTGCAAAAGGTGGAATAAATAAAAAAATCAAAATGCTTAAATATGAAAAGGAAACTGGTAAAAATGCTTCGCTGGATAAGTGATGATAGAAAAGATGCTATAACAAATATGTCTTTAGATGAAGCTATATTCAATAATTACAATAATAACCCAGTTCTAAGAACATATCTATGGGACGGACGTTATACTACTATTGGGTATTTTCAAAAAGCTAAAGAAATAAAGCAAACTAATTTTGTTAGACGCTTTACCGGAGGTCTTACAGTAGATCACAAAAATGATATATCTTACTGTTTTATAGTTTCTTCTATTTGTTGGGATGTATATAATGAAGTTAAAACATACAAAAATATACACTTAGCAATAAAAAATGCTCTTAAATCACTAAATATTAACCCTCAAATATTAACTTGTAAAGGGGAAAATGTAAATAATATGTGCGTTAACAGTTTTTGTGAAAATGATTTATTTTTAAACAATAAAAAAATTGTAGGATCTTGCTTAAGACGACGTTTAAACAAAGTTATAATACAGGGATCAGTTCATTTAAAATTAAATGATGTAGACAGCAGTACTTTTACAAAACATTTTGCCAAAAATTTAGCTGAGTACTTAAATACTAAAACACAAAAAGATTATTTCTATAACAAAGAAATAGAGATTGCAAATATGCTTGCAAAAGAAAAATATTCTACAAAAAATTGGAATAATAAATTTTAAATGTTTAGGAGTTAATAATGAGCGAAATTGATACTGATTTTTTAAAACAGTGTATATTGACACTTGAAAAATCTTATGAGTACTTAAAAAAGAGTAAAGAAAACTCTATAGAATTTGAAATGTACCGTAACTCTCTTGTTAAATCTTTTGAAATGGCTTTAGAACAAAGTGGTAAACTTTTAAGAAAAAAAATTACTCCTTACTTTGCAACAAAAAAAGCAGTAAATACTTTAAATTTTAAAGATTTATTTCGCCAAGCTGCAGTGTACAACTTATTAACAGAAAACGATGTTACCAGATGGTTTAAATATAGAGACAATAGAAACAATACTACTCATGATTATGGACAAGAATTTGCGCAGGAAACGTTAAATTTGATTGAAGATTTTTTAGAAGATGTAAAAAAATTAAAGGGAATGATCGAAAATGGTTGATATTTTTATCAAAAAAAAATATTTAGATGAACTTGTTTCAATAATAAAAAAAATGTACCCGAATTCTATTGTTTGGGCATATGGCAGCAGAGTAGGATACGATATAAAAAATGTATACGAATCTAGTGATCTAGATTTAACGATTAAAGAATTTGGACAAAAAGAACATAACGTAGAACAATTTAAAGAAGCTTTGAGAAATAGTAATATACCATTTATGATTGATGTGTCAGTTTTTGATAATTTGCCAATTAGTTTTCAAAAAGAAATTAGAAAACAATATATAGTTATTTATAATGGTAACCAATAAGTACTATTAAAGCTTACCGACTTGTCAATTCTATAAAACCTTAATGATCAAAGCCAGACAGTAAGTAAAGAAAGTAAAATAACTCTAAATATATAAAGTTCAAAAATAGTTTGGTTAGTCTAGTTTAGACTCTTATCTACGTTACTAGAGCAATCGCAACAAACATTTAAACAAATTAGCAAACTTGCAAAATGAAAAGACAAGAAAGACATAAATGAATTTTGCTTTAGACAGACCACTTTTTGAAATATTAAATGTTTATTGCTCATAAGCTGCTCTTTGATGTAACTCCGATAAGGTTCTAAACTAAACCTCTACGTCAACTTTATAAACGAGATCCTTATTTTCTCAAAACGGTTCAAGTTAGGAGAAATTACTACATATAACAAAGTTTTGAATTATAATAGTTAATATCTGTACTCTATAAAAGCAAATAAGTTTTTGCTTTGTCCTTGCCCGTCTTTCATATTTGTCGTTGCATGTCTTTGCCCCATTAAACTTGTAACAGAATATACTTCACATTCTAGACCAACATCAAAATATTTTGATATTGGTGTTAAACAAGAAACTTCTAGGTCTAAGCCTTGTCCAAAGGTGACTATTCCTTTGTAAGATATAGGGAACTTGTTTATGGTTGTTTGGTGATTTAATCCTATATTAATTTCAGTTGTTGCTTCTTTTCCAAAAACACTTTCAAAACCGAAAATTAAATTTAAAGATTCATTTATTTCATATCCAGTAACGACTTTATATGACATACCTTTTGTGGTTATATAAGGAAATACATCAGGAAGTCTAAAACCGTAGGGTTTAACCATAGGCTTATTTGTAAAAAAAGAATAGAAATATGAGTATGTAGTTGCACTTAAAAAGAGAGATTTTATACCTGCATCACAGATAGTTCCTTTTTGAAAGTCATTTCTTACTTTTTGGTTAAAATTATAAATTATATCGAAAGGATCATCTCCAGATTCTTTTGCACTTGTGTCGTATAAGGCTCCATATAGTAAGTTATTTACATAAATATAATACTGAAGAGGCCTCTCGCTAGAGTTGTTAAAATGTATATTATTGCTAATTTGTTCTGACAAATAAGTATTGTTATTTATTCCTCCGGCAGAAAATACAATCCCAAAGTTATAAAAATCATTTATTTCCCCCAAAGATTCAAAATAATACTGTAAATTTTTGTATCCAATTGGATTTGCTGCACAAGCAGCTCTTTTGCTACTGAAAAGTTCTTTGAAAAAGAAATTGAAATAATTTTCATCTTTTGTAAAAGGACGGCTGTCATCCATATCTGTCATAAGCATAAAATCTATTCCATAAGATCTTAGTCTAAGGCCGTGCCCAATTTCGTGTAATGTTGTTCCTGCATTGTAGTTGAAAAATGATAATGTGCAAAAGGTAACAATTTTAAATACATTGTTTTTAGGTATAAGGCTAAATAATCTATCACTTGCTCTAAGAAGTTCTAAGTTTACATTTGTTAGTTGTTTATTTGTGTATAAATCTTTAAGATATGCGCTGCTAAATGAAAAAATATCTTTTTTCATGAAGTCAACTAAATTGTTTTTTTGGTTAACTTCTAATGCATAAGAATTAACTACTAAGAAAAACATTGCTGTAAATGTTGATAAAACTTTTTTCATTTCCCACTCAAATTGTATGTTGTATAAATTGAAAAGACGGTCATAGTTACAATAGTATATCTTAAAAATTATATTCTGTCATCTTGTTTATTGTATTTCACAAAAAATTTAGTAATCTATTTTGAGATTTTTCATATTAACTTCATTTGTTCTTTGATAAATAAAAATGTTATACTTCATAAATATGTATATACTCTCCTAGTCAGAGGATTTATGAAAAAAGTTGCTATTTTGTTAATGTTTTTAGTGTGTATTATTACTAGCTGTGTCTCAGTTCGTAAACAGGAAAGTATGCCTAAAAAAGTAGTGCAAGAAGTTGAGTCAAATGTTATTAACTTAGAGCAGGGAGAAAATTTATCTTTTAGTGTTCTTAATGGATATTTTCTTAAAAGTAATGTAAAACTTTCACATGAAATTAATTTTTTTACAATAGGATCTTTAACTAAGTTTAAAAAAATTGCAGGTATTGCAAAAACGATGGCTAATTCTGTTGTTATGCCTGATTTTGGCAATGAGGTAGTACTAATTATTGCCATGAAACCTTCTAAAGATTTTAAAGTAATATCTATTAAACGTGTTTGCATGTTGAGTAATAACATGTATATAGACTATGAAGTTAGTCAAAAAGATGCTAAAGATTTGGGATATTTTGTCCCAAATGTGTATATTTTTAAAATACAAAAACCCGAAGTAATTATAAATACGTGTTTTATAGATAGTAATAAAAAGGTTACAGTTTTACCTTTTGGTGAAAGGAATATAAATTCTCCAATAGATGTTTATGATATGCTAAAAAACTATACTGGTGTTTATAAAGGTACATTCCAGGTTTCAAACACTGAAAATTTAATGGCAGTAGAGCTTAAATTAGAGCCAGATTACACGTTTTATTTAAAACAAACTTACTTAGATCTTAATGGAAAAACTTTTAAATCTTTTGGAAAGTGGTACCCAGCATCAGATTTGTCTTCTTTTATATTAAATAAGAATAAAAATTTATCTTTTTATTTTATAGATAAAAATACAGTTGAAAAGTTAGATGCTAATGGTGAAAAAATAGATTCTAGTATGTATACACTAAAAAAATAGGCGAGGGATATGAAATTTTCTTCTTTTACAAACATAGCTTTAGCTGCAGCACAGAAGGGAACAGAAGTTTTGCTTAAACATTATAATGGAAAGTTAAATGTTGAATATAAAGGTGAAATTGACCCTGTTACTCAGGCAGATAAAGGTTCGCAAACAGCAATAATTAAAGTTATAAAAGATGTTTTCCCTGAGCATGGCATTTTAGCTGAAGAAGATGGCATAAACGAAGTAGGCAGAGACTATTGCTGGATTATAGATCCGCTAGATGGTACAGTAAATTTTTTGCACGGACTTCCTATATTTGCTGTTTCTATTGGGTTAAAGTATAAAAATGAAATTATAACAGGTGTTGTGTATTCCCCTATTATAAATGAAGTATTTATTGCAGAAAAGAGTAAAGGTGCTTGGCTTAACGGCAAGAAAATTACAGTTTCTAATATAAAAGATAATATAAGAGCTTTAGGTGTTACTGGGTTTCCGTATTCAATAAAAGAAAATAATAAAGTGTTTAAAAATTTTGAACATATAGTAGTTAAAGTTCAAGGTGTTAGAAGGTTAGGTTCTGCAGCTTTAGATTTGGCATATGTAGCTTGCGGTCGTTTTGAGTTTTTTTTTGAACAAGACTTAAAAGCTTGGGATATTGCCGCAGGTATTTTGTTAGTTAAAGAAGCGGGTGGAATTGTTACAGACTATGACGGGAACAGAGATTGTTTATTTAAAAGTACAATGCTTGTGGCTAATAGTTTAAAAGTTCACAAAGAAATGCTTGGAACTATAAATGAGCAAAGATAAAACGAATTATGTATTAAGAATAATAAGTATTTTAAAGAAGCATTTTGGCAAATTGCAATGTGCTCTAAATTTCTCTAATCCATTTGAACTTCTTACAGCTGTAATTTTGTCTGCTCAATGTACAGATGAGCGTGTTAATAAAATAACAAAAAAACTTTTTAATAAATATAGGACAATAGATGATTATGCTAATGCAAATATTTTAGAATTTGCAGAAGATATAAAATCTGCTGGATTTTTTAGAAATAAAGCAAAGAATATTATTAAGTCTGCAAACTTAATAAGGGATTTACATGGTGGGATTGTTCCTAATAATATGCATGAACTTATAAAGTTACATGGAGTAGCACGAAAAACAGCAAACGTTGTTTTAGGAATTACTTATGGTAAGTCAGAAGGAATTGCTGTGGATACTCACGTTATAAGAATTGCAAATTTGCTTAAACTTACAAAAAGCGATAATCCTGCCAAAATAGAAAGAGATTTAATGGAAATTGTACCTAAAAGATATTGGATAGATTTTCCTTTTTATATACAAAGTTTAGGAAGAACTATCTGTAAGGCAAGAAAACCAAATCATTCCGGTTGCCCTTTAAACAAAATCTGTCCATCGGTAAACAAAAATTGAAATATTCATTTAATTAAAGAATTTTGCTAAACTAATAACACTATTAAGTAGGTTAATTTATTGTTTTTTATTATACAGTTAAAAGGTAATTATGATGGCGAAAGTTAAAATTTCAGGACTTGCAAATTATAATGATGCTTTAGATGCAACAAATTTAGGCGCAGATTTTTTGAGTTTTGATTTCATTAAAGAATCTACCAAAAAGGTTTCTGAAAAACTTTTTTTAAATATAACTTCAAAACTTCCTTCTTTTGTCAATTGTATTGCTGCTTTATATAATAATGAAGAAAGAGACATTTTAAGAGCAATAAAAAAGTGTTCTATAAAGAATATTCAGTTTAACAATGATATTTTGCCTGAACTTTGCAAATCTATTAGAGAAACTCAAAATGTGAAAGTTTTTAAATATTTTAAAGTTAATCAAGAAAGCGATATTTTTAAAGTAGTTTCTTATAGAGATGTTGTAGATTACTTTATTTTAAATATATGTGATGTAAATGGACAAATTCGCAAGTCTAATTATGAAATTGTTTTAAAAATAATGGATTTAAAAGTTCCTGTATTTATAGATATAGCTACACAATTTGAAGATATTAAAGAGTGTATAAAAAATATAAATCCTTATGGGTTTGACGCAGATTCTTTGATAGAGAAACTTGCTAAAAGAAAAGATTATAATAAAATGAGCGCTTTTATTAAAGCATCGCATGGGTTTTGAGGTAAAAATGAATAATTTGAAAATTGCAAAAGAAACTCTAACTTTAGAGGCAAAGGCAGTACTAGTACAAATAAAACACTTAAATTCAAATTTTAAGAAAACTGTTTTGATGATGAAAAACTGTAAAGGACATGTTGTTGTAATAGGTCTTGGGAAATCTGGTCTTGTAGGAAGAAAAATTTCTGCGACGATGTCCTCAATTGGTATACCATCTATATTTTTACATCCTTCCGAAAGTCTTCATGGTGACTTAGGAGTGTTAATGAAAGACGATGTTGTAGTGCTTCTTTCTTATTCAGGTGAAACTGAAGAAATAAAGAAAATTTTACCTGTCATAAAAAAAATAGGAGTTAAAGCTATAGCAATGACAGGTAAGCCGAAAGCTCAAGTTTGGCAATGTTGTGATGCTGTTATTGATTGTAGTGTAGAAAAAGAAGCTTGTCCGTACAATCTTGCTCCAACGGCCTCCACGACTGCAATGCTTGCAATGGGAGATGCGTTAGCTCTTACAGTCTCAAATTTTAAAAAGTTTAAAAAAGAGCAGTTAGCGATACTTCATCCTTTAGGTGCAATAGGGAAAAAACTTACTATGCAAGTAAAAGATCTAATGAGAAAAGGAAAACAAAATCCAGTAGTTAAACATAATGATACAGTAGAGTCTTCTTTGCTTGTTATGACAGGTACAAAAGTTGGTGCTACAAGCGTTGTTGATAATGAAGGTAAACTTATTGGATTTTTTACTGATGGGGATTTACGTAGACATTTGCAAAATGATGATAAATTATTAAAAAAAAATATAACTTTAGTTATGACTAAAAATCCTTTAGTAGTAAGTCCTGAAACCATGGCAGTAGAAGCTGCAAAAATTTTAAAAGATCATAGTATAGATAATATACCTGTTGTAAGTAAAGACAATAAGCCTTTAGGTGTTTTAGATCAGGGTGACTTGCTTAGAGAAGGAATAGAATGAGAATTTATGTAAGTGTTGGATGGGAGAAATAATGGATATAGAAAAGCAGACAGAAGAAATTTCTCAAAAAAAAGGAATCCTTGCAGGTATATGGACTAAATGTAAAAAATGTGACCAAATTTTCTTACAAAAAGATTTAGAAGAAAATTTGATGGTGTGTCCAAAATGTGGATATTACTTAAGGCTTGATGCAAAGAAGAGAATAGAAATTACAGTGGATGAAGATAGTTTTAAAGAGATAAATAGCAATTTAAAGTCTGTTGATTTATTAAATTTTCCCGGGTATGAAGAAAAGATAAAAGAAACTGATGTTAATGATGCTGTTGTAACAGGTGAAGCAAGAATTGGTGGATATAATATTATTATTGCTGCTATGGACTTTTCATTCATGGGTGGCAGCATGGGGTCAGTGGTAGGTGAAAAGATAGTTAGAGCTATAGAAAAGGCTATAAAGAAAAAATATCCTGTAATTATTGTTTCTTCTTCTGGTGGGGCAAGAATGCAAGAAGGTATAGTTTCTCTAATGCAGATGGGTAAAACTAGTGCAGCTCTTGCAAAGCTTTCAGATGAGGGATTAGCATATATTTCCATTTTAACAGATCCTACAACAGGTGGGGTGGCAGCCAGTTTTGCAATGCTTGGGGATGTCAATATTGCTGAACCAAAAGCTTTAATTGGTTTTGCAGGTCCTAGGGTTATAGAACAAACAATAAAGCAGCAACTTCCGGAAGGATTTCAGTTGTCTGAATTTTTAGAAAAACATGGACTGGTTGACATTGTTGTAGAAAGAAGGGATATGAAAAAAATACTTATTAAACTTTTAGGCTTTTTCTCTAAAAAATGAACTTTTTTGAGAAACTTAAAGAATATGAAGGGATGACTCCGGGCCTTTTAAGAATAAAAGGATTTTTAAGTGTGTTTGAAAATCCTCAAGATAAGATTAAAGTAGTACATATTGCAGGCACTAATGGGAAAGGGTCATGTGCAGCTTTCATAGCAGAAATCTTAAAAGTTAGTGGGTATAAAGTAGGTTTATATACTTCTCCTGACTTGGTAGATATTAAAGAAAGAATTAAAATTAATGGTAGAAATATAGAACAAAATGTATTTGAGAAATATTTACAAAAGTATTTAAAAAAAGCTTTAGATTGTAAACTTTCTTATTTTGAATATTTGACTGCTTTATCATTTATATATTTTGAAAAACAAAAAGTTGACATTGCAATAATTGAAACAGGTCTTGGTGGTAGATTTGACGCTACAAATATAATTAAAAATCCTTTAATTTGTATTATAACATCTATTTCAAAAGATCATCAAGAAATATTGGGCAATACGGTTGAAAAGATAGCTTTTGAAAAGTCTGGAATAATAAAGAAAAGTTCAAGTGTTGTTTGTGGAAAATTGCCCAAAAAAGCTAGTGATGTTATAAGAAATAAATCAAAAAGTAACATTGTTAGATTTTACCAAAAAGACTTTAAAGCTTTAAATGTTAATATGAGTTTAAATGGCCAAAGGTTTGACTATATTAGTAAGTCTTTACATTTGAAGAATTTACGAGAAAAACTTTTAGGCAAACATCAAATTATTAATGCCTGTGTTGCTATTTGTGCAGTACAGTTTTTGCTTAAGAATGGTTTTGTAAAAATAAATTCTAGAAATATAAGAAATGGCTTAGAAAATACTTTTTGGCAAGCTAGATTTGAGATAAAAAAAGTAAAAATAAATAATAAAAGTTTAACAATTGTTATAGATGGTGCTCATAATGAAGAAGGATTAAAAGCTTTTGTGGATACTTATAAGCAGTTAGGGTTTGCTAAAAGTAAAAAAGTGTTTATTTTTGCTTCTATGAAAGAAAAAAATTATAAGTTGATGGTTAAAAAAATAGCTCCTTTTGCAAAAAAAGTTGTACTGCCAAAAATAAATAACAATAGATCTGTAAGTAGTAATATTTTAAAAGAAGAGTTTTTAAAATTTGTTGTCCCAAATAACATTTATACTGTTAATTCTGTTATGGATGCGCTGAGTATTGTAAGTGATCATAAGATTATAATATGTGTTGGATCCCTTTATCTTGCTGGTGAAATACTTGCTAATATAAAATAAAAATCATAATTACAATAGGAGAATAATGTATGCTTGAAAGTTTATATTTAGGTATAGATATTGGTGGTACTCGTATAAAGGTAGCCATAGTTAATTCTAAAGGTGTTATATTTGAAGAATCTGTTATTTCAACAGATATTAACGGCAAGCCAGCAGATATTTTAAAAAGTATAATTAATATTGCAAAAAAATTTAAAGATTATTCTAAAATAAAAAGTATAGGTGTAGGTATTGCAGGTGATGTTTGCTTTAAGACAGGTGTAGTACGCTTTTCTCCCAATTTAAAGAAGTGGAGAAATGTAAAAGTAAGGGATATATTAAAGGGTTTAACCCAAAAAAAAGCTTATGTTGATAACGATGCAAATACAGCTTCTATTGGAGCTTTTTGGCTTGATGGGAAGGGTAATTCTACAGATTTAGTGTGTATAACTCTTGGTACTGGTGTTGGAGGTGGGCTTATATTTGATAAAAAACTTTATAGAGGTATTAGTGGTACTGCAGGCGAAGTAGGCCATATTACAATTGATGCTTATGGTAAAAAGTGCAACTGTGGAAATAGAGGGTGCATAGAAACTTTTGTTGGCGCAAAGCATTTGTCAAAATTTGTACAAGACTATTTAAAGGATAACAACTCTAAAATGATAGATAGACTTGCAAATAAAAATTATAAGTTGATAACACCTCACTTGTTAAGTCAAGCTGCAAAAAAAGGAGATAAAGTATCAAAAGAAATTTGGAAAATAGTTGGCCAGAAATTAGGAATTTTTCTTTCAATTATTATAAATTTTGCTAATCCTGATACAATAGTTTTATGCGGTGGGATTAGCCATGCAAAAGAATATTTTATGAAATATATTGTAAAGGAAATTCAAAACAGAGCATTTAAGTCTGCAACAAAGGCCTGCAAAATTATTGTGTCAGAATCTACTCATAATCTTGGAGTTGTTGGTGCTGCAATGCTTTCAAGAACAATAAACAAATGTTTAGATTGATAATTAAAAATTTTAACTTTGTTTTTTTTATATTAATATGTTTTTCTTGTTTGTCTTTTTGTCAAGATGTGGACATTTCTGCAGATAATTTAGAGTATTTTGAAAGCAAATCTTTGCTAACTGCTGATGGGGGAGTTATTGTAAACTGGCAAGGTAAAAAGATTTATGCTGACCATATTGAATTTTTAATAGACAAAAAAATCCTCAATGCTTCTGGGCACGTTAAAGTGGAAGAAACTGGCGCAACTATTGTTGCTGATACTGTTTCTTATAGATATAATGAAGATACTGGAAACTTAAAACATGTATTTTCGTATTCTTCTTTTGTTTTTATGCGTGCAAAAGCAATGGAAGGCAAAGGTAAAAAGACTTTTGGAATTAGAGACGTAAAGTTTTCTACTTGTGATTTAGAAGACCCTCACACTCATTTTAGAGCCAAGAGAGGTAAATTAGTTTTAGATAAAAGAATAACTATTTATAATGCTATATTTTATGTTGGCAAAGTACCTGCTTTTTATCTTCCAATAGTTACAAAGTCTCTAAAAGGTGGTCGGGGTTTTGGTACAGATTTAAGAATTAAGTTTAAACCTGGTTATCAACAACTTGAAGGTTTTACGTTAGAGACAGCCATTGGTTGTTCTTTGAGTAAAAATTTTTTTGGAGAGTTTTTGTATGATTATCATGGAAGGCGTGGTAATGGTTATGGTGGTAACTTTACCTATGTAAGAAACAATGCAAATGCAAGCTTGCATTTGTATACTACTAAAGATCTTATAGATAGCCAAGAAAAGTGGACAATTAGGCCGAATTACTTCCAAAGATTAAATGAAAAGTGGACAATTCGTTCTCAAATAAATTTAAAAAATTCTAGAACTTTTAATAATATTTATTCTTCAAGCAATTGGAGTGGTGTTGAAAATTGGATACAATCTTATTTTACACTAACAAGACAGTCTCTAAGATCATATTTATTGTTAAATACAGAGTATGATGTTTCTTATGATGAGCTATCTTCACAATACAAGCCATATTTAATAAAATTACCGTCTCTGCAATGGGATTTTTATGCTAGAAAGACTTTTTGGGATATTATGTATAGACCATCATTTCAGTTTAATCATACTTATAGTCGACATAGTCTTAGAAAATATTTTTATAGAGATACAGCTGTTGCTAAATATAATTTAACAAAAAATTTTAAAGTCTCTAAAAGGCTCATATTAAAACCATCTTTAGACTTAGCAGAAAATTGGTACGATATAGATACTCTAAAAAATTATAACAATTCATTTTTTGCTCAATATGGAACATCTTTAAATGCTAGATATAGACTTACAAGCTGGATTGATTTAAATGCCAACTATTCTTATAGGGCAAGAACAACACCAAATTATTTTAATTTAGATAAAAACGCAAATGATTACGGTACAGAGTTAAACAATGTTGCTTTAAGCAATTTTATGTTTATTGGAGATCGTACAACTGTAAGGAATTCTATTACTTATGATTTTAGATATAATAGATCTATTTCAAATAAGAAATGCTGGTCACCTCTTACTACAGAAATGACTTGGACACCAAGATACAATGTAACAGTGCTTATACAAGAAAGGCAACTTATGGAGCCTTGTCAATTTAATTCTTTCCAGTTTGATGCAAAAATAGGGCATGTTAAAAAGGCAATGTTTAAATATAGTCTTTTATACCAGCGCTACAATAACCCGTCAATGGAATATAAAAATAATGAAATAGATAATATTTTAGGGTTTGCTTTTTGGGCTACCCCTAAATGGCGTATAGATTATAAAGTAACAACTTCAACAAACATTAATTTGAGATATTTTGTTTTAAACACTCATAGACTATTAATTTATAGAGATTTACATTGTTATAATTTCGGTATAATTTTAAATAAAAATGCACAGGAAGAAAGGATAGGTTTTAAGTTTGATTTGAAAACCAACATGCCATTTAATAAATCAAAACAAAATTTTGGTTACGATAATCCTGAAAGAATGTTTTATCCTTGGGAAGATGAGTTCCCTAGAGGATTATAGATGTTTTTGTTGTTATGATTTATGTTTGATTAAATGATAGATTGGAGAGGTGTCCGAGTTGGTTGAAGGAGTTAGTCTCGAAAACTAATATACGGGAAACCGTATCGAGGGTTCGAATCCCTCCCTCTCCGTACACTTTCAGGGTCAATGTTAATAGAAGTAGTAATTTAAGTTATTGGGGTCATAGGCAAAGTCAACGATTTGGCTTTGCGATGGGGTTCGAAGCTCGGAGCGAAATTTTTGTTTGAGCGGAGCGAAAGGCAAAAAGAGCGAGAGCGGGCTTGTAGGAAAATCCCGTCAGGGATTTTACCGAAAAGGGATCCCTCCCTCTCCGTAT
>JAITSL010000030.1 GCA_031287855.1 Candidatus Endomicrobiellum roisinitermitis | reverse complement strand
GTCTTTATATTTAAAGTATTATTCGTAAAAACATCTGCTACTGAAGCAGTAGAAGTGAATCCTCCATATATAAATGTATTTGTTGAAAATTTTGGATCCCCGCTAATTTCTACCGTGTTCCCTACTGCCCCTCCATCTTTAGACTTGCCTCCATAAACATCTGCAAAAAACTCTCCCCCACTAATTATTACTTTGTTCTCATTCGCATTAGATGTTCGAGAGTATCCTGATATGACGTCTTTTGCAAATACTCCACCTGCAATCTCCAATATATTTGCCTTTGCTTCTCCATTTATACATCTCCCACTATTAACCTCATTACGAAAATTTCCAGCTAGTATCTTAACTTGATTATCAGTCGCTATTACCGCACCTACACCACCTACACATAGCCCTTCAATATTTCCATTTGTTATCGTTATCCTGTTATTTATTGCACCTCCTACAATACTAATCCCTCCACATGCATTTCTGCCTATCGTCCCTCCTGCCATTTCCAACTCGTTCCTTTCCGCTCTCCCTGCCTGAGAATACCCTCCATGCGCTCCTCCTCCAATATTTCCACTCGAAATCTTCAACTTGTTATTTATCGCATCACCGTTACCATTACCATATCCCCCACACGCATTATTGGTAATTGTCCCTCCTGTCATCTCCATTACGTTCCCTTCTGCTCTCCCTGCCACAGAATGTCCACCATACGCTCCAATTGCACCGTTAATATTCCCTCCTGATATTGTTAGCTTGTTGTTTAGCGCGTCTAACTGACCCCACCCTCCGTACGCATTACCAACAACAACCCCTCCTGTCATCTCCATTACGTTCCCTTCCGCTCTCTCTTGAGAAGAACGCCCACCATACACTCCGTCCGCTACTACTATTCCCACGCCAATATTCCCTCCTGATATTGTTAACCTGTTGTTTAGCGCGTCTCTAGTACTTAGCCCTCCGCACACATAATCATCAACACTCCCTCCTGTCATCTCCAATACGTTCTCTCCTGCTCTTCCTCTTGCTGCAATACCACCCACACCCGACACATTAATAATTCCATTTAGTATACTTAACCTGTTATTTATTGCATTGCTGTCTTGTAAAGCATCTTCAGCACGTCCTCCGTATGCCGACACTGTAATAACTCCCGCACCTGGGAGGCCTCCATTATTTATGTCTATGCTAACTGTATTAGATACAACATCTTCTACAATTCCCCCTCGCTTTATACCTCCTACAACAAATCCATTAACTCCTGTTCCACCGCTAAGAGTTACCGCATTATTAGAAGCGGCTACTACTGAAGGAGGAGCACCGTTTGGGGGGGTTCCGTTTCCAATAACGTTATGATTAACTACATTATTATTTATGGCTATATTTTGAGCCATAGTAGAGTAACTAGATATATTCAAAATCAGGCAACATATTACTAATAATCTTACTCCTGTATACTTATTTATCATCTCCAAGGTTCCATTTTATAGAATAACTTAAGTTTTAAACTATTTTTGTTTTCATCAAGACAGGCAAATATCTAACAATGCGTTTTTCTTCTTTACTAAACTTGTCACCACCAACGTAACTTAAATAGACACTAAAAAACTGTGTATCCAGCCTGGATCTTGCCCTGGCAATATCCCTTTTTCTTCACCATAAAAAGCATATTCTAGATTAACCACTTTTAAACTAATATCTGCTCTTAAAGAAAATAAAAAGACGTTGAGATTCATTTGAACATTAGTCCGAGCAAACTCCTCATAGAATTGAGTCTCCATAGTTATGACCCTATTATTTATAGTTTCTACAAAATATCTCACTAAGTTTTCAAGTTTTTTTTATCTTCTTTCGAAAAAATTGTCCAACTATTGATTTAAAATACTCTCAAACCCTTCTGCATATATAATATAATTATAATTTAAAAAATACCAATTCCAAATACGAGAATGTAAAAAAGTTGTGAAACCAAGTAATAATTAAATGAAAACTCCATCTTTACTCTAAAAATTAAGAGGCTAGCAGAAACAAAAACCTCATTTTTAAAGTAAACATTTATACTTAAAACTAAACTGTATTGTACTTCCTCCAAAAGCATAGTTAGAAAAAAGGTTGAGTTTTAGATAGGCATGTAAACAGTTTGTGAATTTTAGACTTTTAAGTGGCTTGAACTATCGAAGTGCGTTCGCGTTCTGAGCTAATACGTGAAGCTTCTAGAATGTACATTGAACGTAAAAGAAAGTGGCAACATTTATTTGCTTACGGGCAAAAGATTGCATCACAAACTAACATCTCACAAAAAGATATTATAGCTGAAATAAAATCACAAAGAAAAAGAAATAGCGTATATGTCATCAGCGTTTGAACATAATCAACTAAAAAAGCTCAAACCCTTTAAAATGTGTGAATATCTTAAACTTATTAAACCTTATAAGAATATTGTTGACAAAGCATAAACCTTGTGAACCTCTTACAAATTATGTAACCTATTTGACATAAAAGCAGCATTTTAAGTGATAACTTTGCATATTCAGCACTAATTAATGCACCTCTAAAAGGAGGTAGTAAACGAAAAACTTGTGTTAGCTTTACTTTTATTAGCAGGATTTGCTTGGTTTTCTTTTGCGTCAACACCAATTAAACTTTCCTTATGGGACGAAATTGCTATACCTAAAGACGACACACTCAAAGGGCTCGAGCTAGGTATTGGTATATATACTCCAAACGTTAAAGGTGTAGTGTTCAACTGGATTTATTCTAAAACTGACAACTCAACAGCCTGACAAGCAGGAATTGTTACAATTACAAACTCGTTTGATGGGTTACAGTTAGGTTTTGTAAACTGGAACGAAAATGAAGTTTCCGAAGGGCAGTGGGGCTTTTTTAATAAAGCTCAATCTGTTAAAGGATTACAGCTTGGTTTTATAAACGTTACAGAAGATATGCAAGGTATCCAATTAGGTCTTGTAAATTTTATTAAAACAGGCAAGCTGCCTGTTATGATAATATTATTTTGGTGTATAATAATCATGATGGCAGCTATTTTTTTTTAAGGAATTAAAATGAAAATAGTGTCTTGGAACGTAAATGGTATAAGAGCAATATATAAAAAGAACTTTCTTAACTGGTTTAATCAAGAAAATGCTGAAATTGTATGTGTGCAAGAAACAAAAGCAGACAAAGCTAAATTTCCAAAAGATGTAGAGACAATAAAAGAATACAATTTTTATTGTTCCTGCGCAGAAAAAAAAGGCTATAGCGGTGTTGCTGTGTGGTCTAAAATAAAGCCAAAATCTGTAAGCGCTAGTGTAGAAAATGAAAAGTTTGACAAAGAAGGGAGAGTCTTAAAACTTGATTTTGAAAAGTTTGTGCTTTTTAATGTATACTTTCCAAACGGTGGAGCATCAAAAGATCGTCTTAACTATAAGCTAGAATTTTATGATTATTTTTTAGAATATATTAAAGCTTTAAAAAATGTAGATGTAATTATATGTGGAGATTATAACACTGCACACTTGCCAATAGATTTAGCAAGACCAAAACAAAACAAAGAAACTTCAGGGTTTATGCTAATAGAAAGAGAAAAACTAGATAAGCTTGTTGCTAGCAATTTTGTTGACACGTTTAGACATTTTAACAATGAACCTAGCAACTATACTTGGTGGGACTACAAAACAGATTCTAGAGAAAGAAATGTTGGTTGGAGAATAGACTACTTTTTTGTTTCAAAAAGCGCAACCAAATTTTTAAAAGCAGCTAACATAGCAAACAAAACTTTAGGATCTGACCATTGCCCTATTTCTATAGACATTTATTAAAGTTTGCAATTTATTTCATCACTTTTTTTCATTTTAGTGTTTGCTTCATATAAAAAAGATAAGCTATAATTTAATAAAGACAATTGATAATTTATAATCCGGAGGAATTAGTAAATGAAACAGCTTACTGTAATTTTATTTTTTACGATAATATTCTTTTTAGGTTGCTCAAAAGATAATGCTTCAAATACTGTCCAACGCATTAACGAAAATAATAGTACAAATAGCGGTGACACTAGTTACAAAAAAATTACTAAAGGAAAAGTTAGCTTAGTTTACGAAGATATTACAAAAATACCAGTTGATGCTATAGTAAATGCTGCCAACGCACAACTTAATCCCGGAGGTGGTGTCTGCGGTGCTATATATGGTGCTGCAGGACACAATTTGTTAGATTCATATATAAAGAATAATATACCCTTTATTCCAGGATCAAGTATAGACAGATGCAATATTGGAGATGCAAAAATAACGCCAGGATTTAATTTGACTGCTCGTTTTATTATACATGCAGTTGGGCCAGTATACTCAAACTATTCTGACACGCAAGCTTCTAATCTACTTGCAAGTGCCTACACAAGCTCTTTACAAGTTGCAAAAACAAACAATCTACGCACTATAGCTTTTCCTTGTATTTCAACTGCCATATTTGGCTATCCAAAAGATAAAGCAGCGCCCATAGCTTTAAATGCTATAAAAACTTTTCTTGTTTCTAATAACAGAGATTTTGACGAAATAATTATTGTTTGCTATGGTTCAGATGGGAAAGAAAACTACAAAATTTACGAATCTTTAATTTAATACCTCTTGGCGTAATCTTTTGGGTAATTTAAACATAAGGGTAACTATAAATATCTAGTAAAAGCTTAACTAAAGAGTTTAAACTATAGCATAAGGCTATGTTAACATAGCCTTATGCTATTTTATGCATTTAAGTTAGTGTTAAGTAAACGTTTACAAAACCAGATAAGTCAGGAGAAAATGCCAGGCACAAATTTGGTTCTGTTTAATTAAAATTTATCATAAATTATAAAAAAATCAAATAAATTATATGTTTTTATAAATAAACCTAAAGAAGCATTGTAAATTATGAATTTTTATAGTATATTTGTGTTGTCTTTTAATAAAAGGAGACATCATTATGTTTCAAAGACTGCAGTATATTCAAAAACTAGTATCTTGGAAAGACAAACAAGTAATTAAAATTATTACAGGCATTCGCCGTTCGGGCAAGTCAACTTTGTTTAAATTATATCAAGAAAAATTGCTGTCTGAAGGTGTAGGTAAAAGTCAAATAATAAACATAAATCTTGAAGACCCTAATTATCATAACTTATTAGACTGGAAAATATTATTTGACTATGTTCAATCCAAGTTATTAAATGATAAGAAAAATTATGTCTTTTTAGATGAAATTCAAAATGTCAAAGACTTTCAGCGTGCCGCAGATGGGTTGTTTATTAAAGGCAATGTTGATTTATACTTAACGGGATCAAACTCACATTTCCAATCCGGTCAGTGGGCTACTATGCTTGCTGGACGTTATATAGAGCTACATATTTTGCCTTTATCATTTAAGGAATATAACGATATTTTTGACAAAGATCAAGACAAGAGCAGCCTGCTTCAGCAATATCTAAGATTTAGTGGATTCCCATATGTTGCTCAAATGATTGTGCAAAATAACGTTCAAAATTTATCCTTGCAAATACAAGAATATATATCCGGAATATATAATTCCATAGTCTTAAAAGATGTTGGAGAACACAAAAAAGTACAGGACATATCTCGTTTAGAGCGAGTAATTCGTTTTATGGCAGACAATATAGGCAACTTAACGTCTATAAAAAAAATAAGCGACATTATGTCTTCTGAGGGGTTTAAAATTCATTCACAAACGCTTGAAAATTATATCGACGCCTTGTGCGACAGCTATATTTTCTATAAGGTGCAAAGATATGATATTAAAGGGAAAAATCTCTTAAGAACGCAGGACAAATATTATCTTTCAGATATAGGTTTAAGGTATTATTTGCTTGGTGACAAGGATTGCGACAGTGGTAGAATTTTAGAAAATATTGTTTATTTGGAACTAATAAGACGCGGATTTAAAGTTTATGTCGGCAAGTTTGACATTTATGATAAAAAAGATGCAAAAATGAAATCTGCAGAAATAGATTTTGTAGTTGAAGATGTTGAGGGTGTTGAGTATTATCAAGTGACGCAAACAATGCTAAACGAAAACACAAAACAACGCGAACTTACATCGCTTATGACCTTAAAAGACAACTATAAAAAAACAATATTAACGGCAGACACGCCTTTTGTTAAATCTTATGAGGGAATAATCGTCAAAAATATTTTAAATTGGCTGTTGGAACAAATATAAAAAAAATTTTACCAATATTCAATATGTCATAGCAAATTTTGTCGAAACCGGTAGAACCTTATAGTACTAAAATCCTACATGCTATAAGATAAAGAGTATTTAAATTAGTAAATCATATTTTTGAAAAATTATAAAATACTAGTGCTTTTAGATAGACTCTTGGTGTATTATTGTCCGTATCTATCCATAATTTTAAGAGCTTTTATTCTTTCCTCTATTGGCGGGTGAGTTGCAAAAAGACCAGAAATTTTTGAAAAGAAAGTATTTTGTTTGCTTTTTATTAAAGGGTTTGCTATACACATTGGCGACATTGTCTGCTTATCGCTTAAATTTTTTACTATAGAATTACCAGAAATTTTCTCTAAAGCGCTTATCAACCCTTGCGGATTTCTAGTTATTAAAGCAGCTGTTGCATCAGCTTGAAATTCCCTTGTACGAGAAACTGCAAACTTTATCAATGGAGCTAATAAATATCCATAAACATATAAAGATATTGCAAAAACAAATAAAAACATTTGTATCGCACCTGCACTATTTTTAGACTTGTTTGCCCGCGCTGTTAATGATATTCTTAAAAGCATCTCTGCAATAATAGTTGCAAAACTAATACATACAACCATTACAAGCATGAGTTTTATGTCCCTGTTGCCTATATGTGCCATTTCATGAGCAATAACACCTTCTAACTCACCTTTTTCTAACCCGTTTATTATCCCTTTAGTTAGCACAACGCAAGAATGCTCTGGGTCTTGGCCCGTAGCAAAAGCGTTTATGCCAGTATCATTTATGGAGTACACTTTAGGCATAGGAAGACCAGCAGCTATAGCAATATCTTCTACAATTTTTACTATTTCCGGAGCATTTTGCTTATTAAGTTCTACAGCTTTAACAGTAGACAAAATAAACTGGTGGCCAGAATAATAACTTATCAAAATCCACAAAATTGCTACAGCAGAAACTATAGGTAAAACATACATTGCAGTTTGGTTAGTAAGAGCAACCACAGAACTTTGAGTGTATATTTGAGAATATTCTTTTGGTACATTTTCAAGTCGTAGTATACTTACACACAAAATTCCTAAATATACAAACACAATTAAACTAATAAAAAACAATACCATTAACCAAATTGTCTTTTTAGTGTTAGAGTCTATAAAATCATAAGTTGTAATCTTTGCCATTTAACTAAAAAGAGACCTTCACAGGATTTTTTGCATTTTGTTCTGACTCGTTTAATTTAAAGAAATTTTGTTTTTCAAAATTAAACATCTTACCAATAATGTTGCTTGGAAACGCTTCAAGCCTGATATTTAAAGCAAGAACGTTTGAGTTGTAAAATCTGCGACTTGCTTGTATTTTGTTTTCTGTATTTGCAAGTTCTTTTTGAAGCTCTAAAAAATTCTCGTTTGCTTTAAGGTTAGGGTAATTTTCAGATAGTGCAAAAAGAGACTTTAACGTGCCAGACAAAACATTTTCTGCTTTTGCTTTATCTTCAATACTAATTACACTAACAGCTGTATTTCTAGCTTTTATAACTGCATCTAAAGTATTTTTTTCATGTAAAGCGTAACTTTTAACAGTTTCAACAAGGGTAGGTATTAAGTCGTAACGACGCCTCATTTGTACTTCTACGTCGCTCCAAGATTCTATTACCCTGTTTTTAAAAGTTACAAGTTTGTTGTAAATTAAAAGTACGTATGCTCCTATAAGGGCAATTAAAACACCCATAATCATAAAAGCTTGCATATAATAGCCTCCAACATTCTTAATTTAAATAATCATTTGAAGTAGCAACTACTTTTTTATAATATTTAAGCATTTCTTGGTGTTCTTGCGTTTCTTGTGCTATTTCCAACATTTTAGTTTTAGTGTCAAAATTAAAGTATATTGTGTTTGCATTGTCAGGATTATACAAAACAGCTTTATCTTTAGCCAGTATAAACCCATCACTGTTAAAAGCAATATGGCTTATATTATCCTTTACCAAGCTTTGGCCTGCTGCAACGTATTCCACTTGTGAAAGAGATAAATCGTACAATGTAGGAGCAATGTCCATATGGCAACCAGTAAGGTTTACGTCCATATTTTTTCTTAGTCTTTCCGGCACATACATGTACATTGGAACTGAATACTTTTTGAACAGTTCTTCTGGTACAGTAGCTTTAAACTCCCTTAAACTGTGGTCTCCAGTTATTACAACAATTGTATTCTGGGCAAGTTCAGAATTTTTTATTTCACTTAAAAACTTTGCAGCTTCTCTATTTGCAAATTGGTAAGTTTCAAATATTTTGTTGCCATACTTAGCTTCTCCTGGCATCATATGTAAAATGTCTTCAGGTATATTAATATTTAACGGCTTGTAATATGGAGGCGTTTGGTAAGGAGGATGAGTTGCTGTAGACATTGCATAAATGAACGTAGGGCCATTACTATTTTTTAGCTCTCTTAAGAGTAACTCAAAAAATTGTGCGTCGTTTATACCCCACTGGTGTCTATACTCATTTTCTATAGAACCTTCACCATAAACTTCATCAAAACCTTGAGCTTTTAAAAAGTTGTGGATGTTTCTCCATGACAAACTTCCACCATAAACAGCTTTTGTAAGATAATTTGCTTTTTTGTATGGCAAAACTATTGAACTTGAAAACTGTTTAAACGCTTTTGAAGTCTGAGTAACTTGCAAAGAAAATGGTCTTTGAGGCATGTTAAGCACTGTGGATTCTAAAGCATGTACAGTTATTTTCCCAGCAGATAAAAAATTATAAAAAACAAAATCTTCTTGAAAATGTTTATCGAGCTCACCTAAAACGTCAAAATTGTGATTGTTGTACAATATTGGCAGTTCACCAAAACCTTCCAAAACAATAAAAACTACATTCGGTTTTACTTCTTGCGCTGTTGTGTTAACAATAGAAACTTTATTAAACATGTTGACATCTATTTCTTCTTTTTTTACATCAAATTTTTTTGCTATATCAACATAGTTGTTTACTTGAGAAATTTTTGCATCCAATGCATCTTGAAAAGAGTGGACACTTGTTAATGCCACATCATTTATAAACTGGTTACTAGATATTTGAGCATGAAATTTACCTAAAGGAAACATAGAAAATGTACCTCTAGCTAAACAGAACGTAAAAAACGGTACAAGTAAAACAAACAACATTTTAGTTACAGTATTAAATATGGAAGTGTCTATAATGCTATGTTTAGACGTAAGTTTGCATGTTGTAAATGCAACTAACTTATATATTATAAAAGTTGTAACAAACAAAGAAATTAAAGCTATCAAAAAGCGGTGATCATAAAGTATTGTTTTTATAAGAGCCGAAGTATCATCTGAAAAAAAGTCAAAGACTAAAATACTAATATGTTGGTCAAAAAATGTGTAAAATCCAAAATCTATAATATCTAAAAGAACAATAGCAAAAAAAGCTAAACAATAATAAACTTTTAAGAAAAACATAGAAATTTTAAATGCTAGTAAATTCTTTAAAATAAGAAAAATAGTAAATGTGAATATTGCAACTAAGTTTATGTAGGCAAGTATGGATAAGTCAAACTGGGCGCCAAGGATAAACGATTTAAATAAAGAACTGTACACTCCGCCCAATGTAAGTCCATTTTTAAAATAAAAGAAAAAAAATACCCTGTACAAAGTCATCATTAAAAACATAGCGATGTTTAAGGGTATTATTTTAATTATACAATCGACATATTTTTCAAAATTAAATGTTTTTATTATCATTTGTAAAAAAAAACTACCATTTTTAAATATGCGTATATTTAAAGTTATTTTACAAAATATTTATATTGAGTTCAAAATTTATTTGAGTTTTTTACTATCTGACTTGCCTAGTTTTAAAAAATGAAAATTATATTATTGCCGTTTTTCCTTCATAGAGCCAAACGAAAGTTATTTAAACTCAATATTAAACGCTTCCAATATACCAATACTTACAAAACAATGTTGAATTTAACTTTGAAAAAGGACTACAATAAGCTTCAAATGTTTACTATATCTAATAACCTCTATAATGTATGTAGACATTCACTTTTCTAACTTTATAATCAGAATAATCAGACAATTATTCTTATATAAAATAGGTTGTTTATACAAAAATGCAATTATACCGCAGATTTGCATTGACTACAAGCAAGCTATTATGCTAAAATGCATCTGTATCACATATTTGCATAATTGGAGGTTCTGTGCTATATAAGGAAAGAACTTTACAAAAAATTGTTTTAGAAGCGTCAAAAAGTTTTAAAACTATTCTCTTAACAGGTATGAGGCAAATCGGAAAAACTACACTTCTTCAGTATATAGAAAAAAATAATAGACAGTATGTTACCTTAGATAATCCCAAAGATTTACTTCTTGCAAAAGATGAAGCAGATTTTTTTTTCCAAACTTACAAGCCACCTGTTTTTATAGATGAAATACAGTACGCTCCTGAACTATTTAAATATATAAAAATGTATGTTGACAATTCCGATAAAAAAGGAACTATTTGGATGACAGGATCTCAACAATATTCTCTTATGAAGGGTGTTACAGAAAGTTTAGCAGGAAGGATTGCAATTATAAATATGTTAGGTTTATCAATATATGAAAGGGCAAACAAAGGAGCAATTCAAAAACCGTTTATCCCTGCATTTACTCCTGCATGTTTGCTAGAAAAGAAAGATTTATCCGAAACATACAGAATTATTTGGAAAGGTTCTTTCCCAGAAATTGACACAGAAAGCGATGCTAAGTGGTCTCTTTTTTATTCTTCTTACGTTCAATCTTATATTGAAAGAGACGTAAGACAAATTACAAGTATAGAAAATGTATCGTCGTTTATAAGATTTTTAAGTGTTGTTGCATCAAGAACAGGACAAGAATTAAATATTGCAGATATTGCAAAAGATGTTGAAATTTCTCCAAATACTGCAAAACAATGGCTTTCTATTCTTGAAACTTCAGGTATTGTATATTTATTAAAACCATATTATAAAAATATCGCAAAGCGGTTTACCAAAAAACCTAAGCTTTATTTTACAGATACTGGTTTGTGCGCTTATCTTACATCTTGGAATATTCCAAAAAGTTTAGAAACAGGAGCAATGAATGGAGCTTTTTTTGAAACATTTGTAATTTCTGAGATAATTAAATCTTATCACCATAACGGATTGTTTCCATCATTATATTATTATAGGGATTCCAATCAAACTGAAATTGATTTATTAATAGAAAGAGACGGAAAATTTTATCCTATTGAAATAAAGAAGACATCTAATCCTAATAAAAATGACGTTCATGCTTTTGAAAAGTTTGCAAAGATTGAAAAAACAGGGTATGGAAGCTTAATTTGCCTTACGGACAGACCACGCCCTTTAACAGAAAACGCCAACTCTATTTCCATATGGGATATTTGATTTATAACAAATCACTGCAGCGGTTTCTTATCAGAACGATTTTTCTATTCTTTAAGCTTTTCTAGCGCAGTTCTTTTCATATAGAAACCTCTACCACATATTTTTTATAATGATTGATAATACTTTTTTTAATAAAAGATAAGACAAACATATACATTGCATTAGAAAAAACTTGTTATATTGCCTGACTTGACCGGTATTATAAATTTTCATTAGAAAAAACACAAGATACTTACTCTACTTATTATAATATTTATATAAAAATAATTGATTTTTAAGTGTTTTTATCTATTTCATTTTTTTGGATATTTCATATAAAATTATGGCAGACGCACATGAAGCGTTTAACGAAGATATAGTGTTTTTTTGAGGGATTGACACTAAATAATCGCAATTTTTTTTTGTTAAATCATGAAGACCAAAGCCTTCACTACCTATTATAACTGCAAGAGGGAAAGGTAAATCTATTGTTTCTAATGTTTGACTACCATTTTCTGCGCCAACTATCCAAAAGTTGTTGTCTTTTAACAAAGTTATTGCTTGATTTAAATTTGAAACTTTAGAAACAGAAATATACTCTATGGCTCCAGCAGAAGATTTAGCAACAGTTTCGTTTACACTAACTGCCCTCCATTTTGGTATTATTACACCATTAGCTCCAAAAGCAACACAGTTTCTTATAATCGCACCTAAATTATGTGGATCTTCTATACCGTCTAATATTACTAATAAAGGTTTCAATGATTGTTTTGATTTATTTATTAAATTCACAAGATCTAAATATACTACTGGCGAAACTTCTGCAACTATTCCTTGTGACTGTTGCGAAAATTTATCTAGTTTTTCCGGAGGAACACTGTGCACAGCTATATTCTTTTGCTTTGCAATACTTATAATTTCAGAAACAACGTTCCCTCTTGCTGTCTTTGAAACTATAACTTTGTTAATAGTACGTTTATTAGCTTTTAAAAGCTCTTTAACTGCGTTACGACCAAACACAACATTTTGAAGCGAAGTGTCTTTTTCAATGTTTTTATTGTACATTTAATGCCTTTTAAACAGAATTTTAAACTATACATCTAGAACATACAACATTACAACACAAACTAAAATAAGTTATTAAATCTTTTTAACTAACACGGATGTACCGTCTTTATTGTCTACTATTTTATATCCTTTCTCGTTTATAATGTCTCTTATCCTATCAGATTCTTTCCAGTTCTTGTTTTTTCTTGCTTGGTTTCTTTCTATCATAAGGTTCTGTAAGTCATCGTTTAAATTTTTTTCTTGAGGAAGCAAAATTCCTAAAGACTTTTCTGTTAAATCTTCAAACAGTTTTCTTAAAGAAGAAAGTCTCTGTTTGTTAGAGTTAAATAGCTCATTTAATATTATGCTTTTAAGTTCATGCAAGTAAGAAAGCGCTTTTTCAGAATTAAAATCGTCATCTAATGCTGACAAAAAATCTTCTTTTAACTTTACTAAATCTTTATCTTTTACATCAAAAACTATTTCTTTTGCGTTACAAACAAGCCTTAAATACGCATCATCTAAACCTTGCAAAGCATTTTTTGCAGAATCTAAACCAACATCTGAAAAATCTAACGGACTAGAATAATGCTGAGTTAGGAGATAGTAACGCACTATTCTAGGGTTATGCTTTTGAAAAATTGTGTTTAAAGTAAAAAAATTGTTCAAAGATTTTGACATTTTCTCTTTGTTTATTGCGAGAAAACCATTATGTATCCAATATTTAACAAACTGTTTTCCAGTTTTAGCCTCACTTTGAGCTATTTCATTTTCATGATGAGGAAAAATTAAGTCTTGACCTCCACCGTGTATATCTACAGTATCACCTAATAAATGAGAAGACATTGCAGAGCATTCTATATGCCAGCCAGGTCTTCCTTTACCCCAAGGACTATCCCAAGACACTCCTTGAGGCTCATTTTCTTTTGTTTTTTTCCACAAAGCAAAATCAAAAACTGCAGTTTTTTCATCACAAGCATTAACTCTTGCACCAGCTTTTAAGCTATCTAATTTTCTTTTTGACAATTTACCATAACTTTTAAATTTTTCTATAGAAAAGTACACATCTCCATCTACTTCATAAGCAAACTCTTTAGAAACGAGTTCTTTTATAAAGTTAACAATTTCAGTGATCATATCCGTAACACGAGGATACTTTTGAGCTTTTAAAACATTTAACTTCTCCATCTGAACAAAATAGTCATCTATATAAATTTGCGCTAATTGTGATGGGCTTATGTTTTTTTCTAAAGCTCTTTTTATTATTTTATCATCAACATCTGTAAAATTTTGAACATGAGTTACTGCGTAGCCTCTTTGCAACAAGTGACGTTTTATTATGTCAAAAACAATGTATGCTCTTGCGTGCCCTAAATGTACTCTATCATAAGGAGTTACTCCACACACATACATGGACACAACACCTTCTTGTTGAGGTTTAAAATCTTCCTTTGTGTTTGTTAAAGTATTATGAATTTTAATTGTCACAATAGCACCTGTTACTATTAGTGTTTACTTTGCATCTTCTTTATACTTGCAATCGCCATAGCTGCAACACCTTTGCCTCTACCTAAAAATCCCATTTTTTCATTTGTGGTTGACTTTATGCCGACCCTTTCTTTTTTTATTTTTATTGTTTTTGATATCACATTTTTCATTTTGTCTATAAAGGGAGATATTTTGGGATATTCTGCAATTATAGTAACATCAACGTTATTTACAGAAAACTTTCGTCTTTTTAATTCTTTATACACCGTTTCTAAAAGAAAAACGCTAGAAATATTTTTTAATTTCATGTCCGTGTTTGGAAAGAAATGACCTATATCGTTTAAACCACACGCCCCTAACAAGGCGTCCATTACAGCGTGAAGTAGAACATCTGCATCACTATGGCCATCCAACCCTAAGGAATTGTCTATTTTAACACCACCTAAAAAAAGAGGACGCCCTTTTTTTAACCTGTGCACATCATAGCCTAATCCAACATACATACTTTTTACCCCTTAATCTAACAATTTTTCTGCTACAAGAAAGTCTTGCTTTGTCGTTATCTTGAAGTTTGGGAGCTTAGTTTCTACTGCAGAAACTTTTACATTTAATTTTTCTATGAGGCTTGAGTCGTCAGTAATGTTTTTGGGTATTTTTTTAAAATAAGCTTTTTTTAACAAATTTACTTCAAAAATTTGAGGAGTTTGCGCATTTTTCAAAGTGGATCTGTCTAATGTTTTTATAATCTTATTCCTTTTAGATACAACTTTTATTGTATCTTTTGTTTGCTCTACAGCAATAGCAGCTTTTGTTTTTTGCGCTTCTTTTAAAATTAAATCTATGTCTATTTTTGATATAAGCGGCCTTGCACCATCGTGAATAGCAACAAAGTCCACATCTTTTTTTACAATCTTTAACCCATTTTTAACAGAATCGAACCTCTCTTTCCCACCTGCAACACATTCAAAAACGTTTTTATATTTTAAAGACAAATCTTTTACTACATTTTCAGGTACAACTACAATAATTTGCTTAAAACTTTTTAACTTTGCAAATGTTTTAACACTCCATAAAAACATAGGTTTTTTCTTTAGCGTTAAAAACTGTTTTGAAACTTTAGACCCAAACCTTTTACCTAACCCTGCAGCTAATATTATAACAGCATTCTTCATGTAATCACCTTTGAAGAAGTAATTACTATTTGAACATTTTTGCCTATATAATTTTTATCACCTTTAACAACTATTGTAGTTTTTTCGTCAAAGTAACCTCTAGCTTGCTTATGCTGCATACCGCCTCTGACTAAATAAGCATAGGCACTTTGCCTAGGAAGGAGTATCGGATAAAGAGACGCTAGTGTAGTATTTGTCATTTTAAACCTCAAGCCATTTGTCACAAACATATTTTACAACAAAGCCCATAGTTTATCAATCAAATATGTTCTAGCTTTTTTGTTTTGCATTGTCACAAGCATTTGTAATAAACATTTAATAATACAATTATAATACTGCTATTTTTGTAATTCTAAATGTAAAATTGGATAAGGGAGATTTAAAAAATCAAACTCGTCCCTACTTACAAACTTAAAACCCATCTTATTATAGAAAGTACAAGCTTTTTTATTTTGCTCATTTACACATACTTTTTTCAAGTTTAATTTCTTTATAGCATAATCTACAAGTTTTTTACCTAAACCTTGCCCAAAATAAGTAGGATCTACAAAAAGTGCTTCTATTTGATTATGTGAAGTTCCAACAAAACCACAAAGTTTGCAATTTTTTTTAATACCATACAAACTAATATTTTTAAAACTTAACATAACTGCATTCTTTATAATATTAAAATCTTGTTCTTTTAAAAAAATGTGAGAACTTCTAACTGATTTTTCCCACAAAATTAGCACACTTTCATAATCTTGCCTTTTTAACTGTTCTATTTTCATATACAAAAACTTCCTCTTGCTAAAGAAACTCAACTTTGATAGCATACTGCAAATATGCCAAATATACTTTTAAATTTTATAAAATTCAACTTTCAAAGTTTAATTCTAGCTATATTTTATCTAGCATTAGCCATAGGGACTAGCATACACATCCTTTTACATAAAGACGACATTAAAAGTTCTATAGGATGGATAGCTCTTGTCTTTTTATCTCCATTTATAGGGACTATTCTTTATATATTTTTAGGAATTAACAGAGTAAAACGTAAAAGTTTAAAACTGAAAAGAGTTACTAATTTAAATGAAAGTTACTCACACACGTTAATAAATGACATTTTTGAAAACTTACCAGTTAACTATAAACAGTTTATAACGTTTGGCCATAAAGTTTATACCCAAAGCTTTGTTTTTGGAAATTTCATAAAACCTTTACAAAATGGTTCACAAGCATATCCAGAAATGATAAACGCTATAAAAGAAGCAAAAAAAGAAGTGCTAATCTCTAGCTACATTTTTGATTATGATTCTGAAACAGAAAAATTTTTAGACGCATTTAAAATAGCTACTAGTAATGGAGCTAAAATAAAAGTTTTGATTGACGCTATAGGAACTTTAAGCATTTTTGGACGTTCAATAGAAAAAAAATTAAAAGAAATTAAAGGGTTAGAATATGGAATATTTTTACCGTTAAAATTTCCATTAACTTTACCTTTTGTAAACTTAAGAAACCACAGAAAAATTATGATAATAGACGGTAAAACGGCATTTTTTGGAGGTATGAATTTATCAAAAAATAACTGTTTAATAAATTTAATAAATGATAACAAAAATGCAATTATAGATATTACTTTTAAAATTAATGGACCTGCAATACAACAAATGGCAGAAATTTTTGAAGAAGATTGGGAATTTGTTACAGAAAAAAAATTTAATTCTATAGCAAAATCTATAAAATATACAAACTCTAAAGGACTTGCAGCTAGAGTTATACCTGACGGACCTGATAAAAAGAGCAATATAATAGAGCTTATTGCTCTTGGTGCAATAAATGCTGCAATAAAAAAAATTCTTATTATAACACCTTATTTTCTTCCTGAAAGAAATATTTTAATAGCTCTTGAAATGGCAGCTATGAAAGGTGTGGAAGTAGAAATAATCCTCCCTAAAATACACAACAGTTTTATATCAAAAGCTTCTGAAGCAAACTTTTTAAATTTAATTAACTGTGGAGTAAAAATTTTTCGCACTTTTGCACCTTTTGACCACAGCAAAATTTTTGTGGTAGACAGCGAATGGGTTTTTGTAGGCTCTGCAAATTGGGATGTTAGGAGTTTTAAGCTAAATTTTGAGTCGAATATAGAAATTTTTAGTAAAAGTCTAGCAAAAAAATTAGAAATTATTGCAAAAGAAAAAAAAGAAAAAGCAACTCTTGTAACAGCAGAATATTGCAAAAATATTTCTACATTAAAAAAGTTAAGAAATAACATGTATAGACTTTTAACACCATACGGATAATATCTATCCTTCCCTTATCACAGAAAACTTAAGTTTATAGCTATATTTTTTACTATCTGAAGTATCATTATTTAAAAATTCAAACATATATTGTACTTTTAGAGTCGCTTGACACACAAACAGTTAGTTTGGTCTAGTTTAGAACCTTATCTACGTTACCAGAGCAGTCGCAAGTAACCATTTAAACAAATTAGCAAATTGTTTCTGGCCCGACAGGTAAAGAAAGTGTTCACTATCAAGCGCCTTCTGCAACTATTTTAGACAAAGAAATGAATATGTTAATTTCTTATTCTAACGACAAAAGCAAAAAAATAGATTTAATTATTAAATCGGCTATTGTCCATTTATGGTTTGTAATTATACATCCGTTTGAATATGGTAACGGCACAATAGCACGAGCATTAAGCGATATGTTTCTTACAAGAAGTGAAAGTTCTCCAAAACAGATTTTACTCAATGTCATCTCAAATTAAAAAGGAAAGAAAATCATACTATAAAGCATTAGAAATTACACAAAAATCTTTTTTGGATATTACTTTATGGCTTAAATGGTTTTTAGAAAACTTAATTTTGGCAATAGAATCTTCTCAAGAATTGTTAAAGTCTGTTTTGCAAAAAGCTGAATTTTGGAAAAAACATCAAAATACATCTTCTAACAAACGACAAACAAAAATACTTAACAAAATGCTAGACAATTTTAAAGGCAATTTAACAACAGGCTAAAATTTCCAGAATAAATCATTTACAAAAATAGTAAAGGAAAGTGTGGAAATATGATCTAGTTTTAGAGAACTGTATAGCTTAAGTTAAGCTTTATGTTAATGTGTATAATCAGCAATAATTTGTTGATTTAAACAAGTCATTAATGTAGAATAGTTAAGTGAAAATTTTTTTATCTTCTTTTATTTTTATGTTCATAGCAGAGTTTGGCGACAAAACACAACTACTTGTCCTATCATTTGCAACAAGAACTAAGCCTTTAGATATAATTTGGGCAGTAATTATCTCTACACTCTTATCGCACATTTTAGCAGTTAGTGTAGGACGTGTTGTTGCTATAACGTTGCCTGACATATATCTGCAAGTTACAACATCTGTTTTTTTTATTTCGTTTGGTATATATGAGCTATTTAATGCTTTTGCAAAAAGTACTAATATAAGTACAGTAACAGGGCACTCTCTTTATTCTATGATTATTGCGTTTCTAATTGCAGAAATAGGAGATAAGTCACAACTTGCAACAATTACATTATCAATAAAGTATAACATGCCTTTTATTATTTTAATAAGTACAACTTTAGGAATAGTAACAGCAGATATTGTAGCTATTTATCTTGGGTCTATACTAGGTAAAAAAATTAATAAAAAAACTGTAAGGCTATTGTCTTGTGCAATATTTTTAACATTTGGGATTTATAATTTATTTTTAATTTTTTAAATAAGGAATATTTATGAGTGAAATAAAAAGGTTTGAATATACAGATATTTTGGGTTGGTCTATATCAAGATATGACAAATTTATAAATTGTAAACGTCAATATTTTTATGATTATTATGCAAAATATGACAAAGACATACCTATAGAAAAACTTCTATTCTTAAAAAGTTTAACTTCAAAAGCGTTAGAAACAGGTAATATAGTACACGGCATTATAAGAGACATACTTGCAAGATATAAAAAAAGTACAAAACAAATAAATAAAGATAAGCTTTTTAAATATGTACTTGATATAACAAAAAAGTATTGTTCATCAAAAACTTTCTTTGAACATTACTATAATGGCCAAATAATTTATTTTGAGGAAATTTATATAAAAGTAAAAAATATATTAGAAAATCTTTTAAAAAGCCAAAGATTTGCTTGGATTGAAAAAAATGCTATAAAACAACTCGATAAATGGATCATAGAGCCAGATGGTTTTGGAGAAACAAGAATAAATAATTTAAAAGCTTTTTGCAAAGTAGATTTTTTGTTTCCAATAGAAGATAAAGTTTATATTCTTGATTGGAAAACCGGTAAAGCAGACGAAAAAAAGCATTCTAAACAACTATTATGTTATGCTTTTTGGGCAAGCTATAATTTTGGAATAAAAGCAGAAAATATTGTGCCTATAGTGGTTTACCTATATCCCTACTACACTGAAAAAAATATTCAAATTTCAGACTCTAAAATATCAGAACTTGCATGTAATGTAGAAAAAGAAACAAAAGATATGTACGAATATTTAACAGGCATAGAGCAAAATATTCCTAAAGATAAAAAAGAGTTTTCTTTAACTAGTAATACTTTTTTTTGTAAATATTGTAACTATAAAGAAATTTGTCCTGGAAGTAAAACTAATAACTTTTAAAAATTAAAAATGCAAATCATTGATGAGATAATTAAAGAAAAATATATCGTATAATTGACATAAATCCTATGCAAATGCAACAAGTTCTTTTAAATATTCTATTAAACGCCAAAGACGCCATGCCAAATGGTGGTAAAGTTAGAATATCTACTGCTTTAAATAATAATTCTTAGATCTTGTCCATTACTGATACCGTGGATGGAATAGCAAATAAAAATATTTCTAAAATTTTTGACACTTTTTTACAACTAAAGAAGTTTGTAAGAGTACTGGATTTGGATTATCATATCAATATACTATGCAAT
Organism: Candidatus Endomicrobiellum roisinitermitis; assembly: GCA_031287855.1. Lineage (GTDB taxonomy): Bacteria > Elusimicrobiota > Endomicrobiia > Endomicrobiales > Endomicrobiaceae > Endomicrobiellum > Endomicrobiellum roisinitermitis. Next base: position 24,283 of record JAITSL010000030.1, on the reverse strand, counting down.
AATTCAAAATATGCAAGGTCAAATTTACGTTGAAAGCGAGCTTGGCAAAGGTATCACCTTTTATGTAAAATTCCATGTAGCAACTTAAAAAAAACAATAAAGTGAAATGTTTACATAAAAGCTTCCTAGCATATTTTTGTTAATGTCATGATAAAAGTTTATTGTCTTTTTTAATTAAGTATAAATTTAGAGGAATTATGAGTATATTATTATCTATATTATTATTTTTTCTTGGAATTGCTATTGGCAGTATGTTATTTATAAAAAAATATATATCCATTTCCAAAGATCTTGCGACAAAAAAACAAAAAATAGAAGATTTAACAGAAACTTCAAAAAATCAAGAAAAGTTAAACTCTTCTTTAGCAATGCAATTTGAAAATATCGCTTCAAAAGTATTAGAAGAAAAAAACACCAAAATTATAGATTTAAACAAATTGTCTTTAGAAACTATAGTTTCTCCATTTAAAACAAAAATTGACGAATTTAAAATTAAAGTAGATTCGCTGCAAGTTTACGAAGCAGAAAAAATGTCTAGTTTGCAAAAGGAATTAGAAAAATTAGTAGCTCTAAATAATAAATTAAGTAAAGAAGCTAACAATCTTGCAGATGCATTAAAAGGAGACTCTAAACTCCAAGGAATTTGGGGGGAACTAACTCTTGAACGTATTTTTGAGTACGTTGGCATGATAGAAGGTGTAAACTATTTATCTCAAAAACAGTTTAAAGATACTGCTAACACAAAAATACCTGACTATATAGTAAAACTTCCCGAAGATAAGCACATTATAATAGATGCAAAAACTTCTCTCTTAGCTTATGAAAAATACTATAATACTCAAAATGGGATGGATAAAAAAACTTATCTAAAAGAACATTCAACAAGCATAAAAAAACATATTGATGAGCTTGCTTCAAAAGACTACGCATCCTTGACAGACATTAACCAACCTGAGTATGTATTGATGTTTGTGCCAATAGAAAATGCTATCCCTCTTGCTCTGCAGGATAAACCTGACCTTGTGTCTTATGCTTTTAAGAAAAATATAGCAATTGTAACCCCTTCAACACTGCTTGCCACATTAAAAACTGTAGAATATATATGGAGGCAAGAATATCAGAAAAAAAATGTAATCGAAATTGCTAAACAAGGTGGAAACCTATACGATAAATTTGTAACGTTTACACAAACTTTGCTTGAGGCAGACAAAAAAATATCTGAAGCAAAAAATAAAATTGAAGAGTCCTTAAAAAGACTTTCTTCTTCGGACAAAAAAGGAGATAGTCTTATAGATAGAGTTCAAAAATTAAAAGAACTTGGAGCATCAACAAAAAAAGAAATACCACATGAACTATTAAAACAACCTCCGGAGCAACAATGACAGAAAAAATAACAATGTGTAAAACTAAACTCAATAATAAAGCTTGGGGACTAAAGAAAGCTCTTGAAAGAGAAAACATAAATATTTCATTTGACAACAATTCTTTTAAAGACTATCTAGTAAAACTTCTTGTTAACCAAAATGGCATATTTCAAGGTATCCTATTTTTATACTATAAACCTACAAAACAAACTTATTCCTTAAAAAGGCAAATATCAAGTTCCGAAATAGATTTAATTATTGACTCTACATGGGACAAACTAAACGGTTTTAAAATTTATGACAGTTCAAGCGATATTTATGAAGCCTTTGTTGATGGGGCATATATTAATGGCATAACAAGTTATGCATCTATTATTTATTTAGGCAATAATATACAAACAGAATTATTTGGCACTATAAAAGATACTCAGTTTAGACAATTTGGTGGAGAACTTAAATCCGTAGTAGAAACTTTAAAATGGTGCGAAAAAAATAATGTGAAAAAAATAAGAATAAACTATGATTATCAAGGGATAGAAAGTTTTGCTACAGGCAAATGGCAAGCAAAAAATGAGCTTTCGTTAGAATACGTAAATTTTATAAGGAACACAAATATCCAAATCCAGTGGAGACATATTAAAAGCCATACAGGAAACCTTAAAAACGATAGAGTAGACATGCTTGCAAAAAAAGCAGCTACACAGACAGCTAATACAAATTGACCTTAACCTATAATGGAACTTAAACCAATAAATTCATAAGGGATTTACACAGAAATGTAGGATAAAGGCTGTATTTAAGTTATGTTTTATGCTTGACAATTATATATTAGCTATCACTCTTATCCTTAATTATTCGGGGGCAAATCAGGACTTCATATCTGCTTAATACACCTTGTTTTACCTCAATCTCTTTGCTAACCAAACCCCCTCAAAACCACCGTAACTTTTAACAAAAATATACTTGTCATCAACATCTACATCTTCGTCTACATTCATTTCTGCATTAATTATTACATCCTTAATGTTTACTTTACATTTGTACATATAAGCATCGCCTTTCCCATTTTTGACAGAATTATAAAAGCTTAAAAATAACTTGAGTTTTAAACTATTTTTGTTTCCATCAAGACAGGCAAATATCTAACAAGACTTTTTTCTTCATCCTTACTAACTGTCGAGTAAATTTGTTGCCCCAACGTAACTTAATAGACAGCAAAAAACTGTGTACCCAATCTGGCTCTTGCCCTGGCAATATGCCTTTTTCTTCACCATAAAAAGCATATTCTAGATTAACCGCTTTTAAACTAATACCCGCACCAAAGGATGGATAACCTGAATTTAAACCTGCTCTTAAAGAAAATAAGTTTAACCTACACTCAGTTCCAATATGAATCTTTTTAAAAGGTGTTAAAGAAAACGATTCATTAGGATTATTTAAATCTGTCAAATCAAACGCAAATGTAATATTATCATTTGTATATATATAACTGCCAGGCCAATAATAAAGCTTTTCTGGGATATATGCACAACCTATATTTAAGATCGGATTGATTTCTTGAGGGTCATAAGTATCTATTGTTGAACTTAATTTTTTTTCATCACCAAAATGGATTTTAGATTTTTTATATTTAAATTGAGAATTATACAAATCTGTTGCGTTTATCCCGAAAAAACACCTAGAGTTTAAATAATATATCACTCCAAAATCCATCCCAAAAGCTGTTGCATCAAAAAAATTACCGCCAAAATCAAACTTTCCTATTTCTATAAGAGAAAGGTCTTCCTTTGAATTTACTAGCCTATACATATATTTTAAATTAACCCCCAAAGATAGCACGCCTGGAAGGTTTAATGAATTTAAAGAATATATTCTAAATGCTATCGGTAACATCCCAACACCTGTAACCTCACCTTTATATGATAATGATGGAAGTAACGCACCTTTGTCAAACCCTACAATAGCTTTAACATAAGAAAAAAAACCTAACCCAAAATTTAAAGAATTTTTGTTTCTGTTAATGTCTATTGGTCTTTTTATAAATAATATGTTTGGTAAAGAAACCAAAACGTTTGGAGCACAATTTAACATACTATTTACTACCTCATCAACAAATCCTCCTTGTTTTTCAGGAGAAATGTCCATAAAATGGAGTATATTGTCTTTGTTTTCATTATAAAAAGCATAAGCTTTAACTACGTGATTATCCACATCTGCCCTTAAAGAAAAAATTTGAAGTGTGTCATCATATATTTGGGTTATGCCTGCGCAATTATAAAAAAACGCATTCTCATCATCGGAAATGGCAGTAAATGCTCCACCCATACCCATAGGGCGGACCCCTTTTATAAAAAGATTGTTTTCATATTTTATTGCAAAAAGTATTTTTGGAAAACCAATACTTAATACAATAAAAGACATTAATAACTTAAACTTAACATTATATTTCATAATAGTTTGCTATTCATTCTTGTCTTTTATTTATTGTAGAAGCCTGAATAATTGATCTTTAGCATCTTGTAATTTAGCAATCATTTCTGGCGTAATAACCCCCTCTTCATCAGCTATCTTAGTAGCACAATTTCGAGCAAAATCGAGAAACTGGCTAGCTTGCATAATTGCATCTCTTGCTTCTGGTATTGCTTTAAGAGTGTCCGGTAAATTTTTATTATTTATCTCGTTAAAATCAACATCGTCTCCGACTATCCCAAGAGCCTCTTTTATAGCACTATTATCAGCAATTGTTACAACAGCAGCAAAGCCAAAAGCTAACGCGTTGTTAACATTTGCTTGAGGTTCCTGTTCATTTAACATTGTTTGTACAACAGATGTATTTTTTAGCAAATGGCCAAGGTCTTCTTTCATTTCGTGAACTCTATCTATAGCAACTTTTTTGTACTTATTAATATCTATTGTTTTGTTCCCGCTATCTTTAAATTCTTGACTAGCTTCCACTATGTCACCTATAAGTTCAGGAATGCGCACTACTGCTGCTATATACCCTGCAATAGCTTTTCTATCGTTAGGAGATCTATCTATAATCTGTTTAAAAATTTCTTTAGCTTGATCATAGTCCCCATTTGCTAATACAGTTTGCCCCTCACTAACAGTACTTCCTGTGGTTGCTGTAGTTTTTGCAATTCTTCTAAAAATGTTGTAATTGTCACTGCCGCATCCACAAATGAAGATACAAAGCACTAACAAAATTGTAAACAAAAAATTTTTAAACATTTATGTAACCCCTTAATAATCTATATTTGCAAAATTAATACAAATCCTACCTTTTATAATAGTATACTACTAAATATTCTAAATTTTTGAAGATAAATATGAACTTTTTGTGAAATTTCTGTATAACTTAACTATTAAAGTTCTCTACAACTAACAAATTTTATTGATGTGTAATATAAAACTAACGTTTTGAAAATTGGAACCGCTTTCTAGCTTTTGGCCTTCCAGATTTTTTTCTCTCAACCATTCTAGAGTCCCTAGTTAAAAGACCTTCCTTTCTCAGAGATTCTCTAGACGATTCGTTAAGTTCTAAAATCGCCCTTGCTAAACCATGACTTACAGCACCAGCTTGTCCACTTACACCGCCACCAGAAACGTTTACAAAAAAATCATAACTTTTAACGCCATCCCAAACATTTATGGGTTCTAAAGCCAATTTTTTTAGTCTGCCTAAACCTATAAAATATTCATCTACTGATTTATCATTAACTATAATTTTGCCACTACCGCTTGAAACTTTTACTCTGGCAATTGCATTTTTTCTGCGGCCTGTGCTCATGCTTAAATAAGAAACATTACTCATTTTTTTCTCCTCTTTACTTTACAGAAGCTGCTAATTGCGCACTGTGATTATGTTTGTCATCTTTAAAAACTTTAAGTCTTGTTATTTGCCTATCAGCAAGCTTATTTTTAGGCAACATCCCTTTAACAGCAGCAAGTAAAGCTTTTTGCGGACTTTGTGCCATTAAAACAGAATAAGGCGTCAGTTTGGCTCCACCTGGGTATCCTGAAAATGTAAAATACGTTTTTTGGTCAAGCTTCTTCCCTGTAAGGACTATTTTGCTAGCATTTGTAACAATAACAAAATCGCCACAATCTATGTGGTTAATATAAAAAACTTTTCCTTTGCCTCTTAAAAGAGCTGCTACTTCCACAGCAAGTCTTCCTAAAACTTTCCCGCTTGCGTCTATTAAATGCCACTTTCTCTCAATTGCATCATGTTTTGGTAAATAAGTCTTTTTATTCATCTTTAAAAACCTTGTCCTATAAAAATTGTTTTTTAATTACACCACAGTAACAAGCACTAGTAAAAGTATAAGCATATTTTACTATACTCTAGCTACTTATATATAATTTAGTACTATTAGCTGGGCAACTTAATATTAGCTAATTATAGTATTTCAATAACCAAGAAGCAATAACTTGTATTGCTAAAAATACAATAATTGTACTAAACCTAAGCAATATTATAGAGAAACTATTTATTTTTACCAACAATCTTAAAGACTTTTGTTGAGCAATGTGGACATACTCCAGAAATGGCTTTCATGCCATTTTTCATTACTACATCTTGAGGGTCTTTAACTTCTACTTGTTTTTTGCATTTCATACATCTTGCCTCTGCCATGATAACACCTCTTTAATGTATTGTTTTAAAAAAAGCGGGCGATGGGAATCGAACCCACATCACAAGCTTGGGAAGCTTGGGTTTTACCACTAGACTACGCCCGCAATAAATATTTGATTTAACATCGTCAGATTCTAACCTTTTTTTTAATCTGTGTCAATTTTAAAGAAACAAATTCTAAAGCTTCCTTTACATTTGACACTTTTCCTTCTTCTTGAGCTATCAATACGTTTTTTAAAAGTTTACCAATTATGGGACCTGGGTTTAAAGAAAACTTTTTCATTATTACGTTGCCGTCAATAATCTTCTCTAAAGGCTTAGCATTTTTTAACTCGTAATAATATCTTACAAGTTCTCTTAAAGATTGTTCTTGAAGATTTAATTTGCTCTTTGAAAAAACTTTTAAGTTTTTGTATGAATGCCAATCTGACATAGAAACAACCAACAAATCTGAAGTAAAATCACCTATATCTCTAAAAACTTTTAAGGAAGCTCTTTTAGTTACTACATTGTCTCTTGTTAAAATTGACAATCTCATATGATGCTTAACTAAAAATACTGAAAATTCAATATCCTTTTTACTAAATTTTAAAGCAGACATTATTTCTTTTATTTTTTGTGCACCTTTCTCTTCATGACCAAAAAAATGTATTTTACCATTTTCAAAAAACGCTGTTTCTGGCTTTGCATTATCGTGAAACAAAGCTACAAACTTTATTAAACCTTCTCTTGTAACGTTTTCTGAAAAAGAAAAGTTGTCTTTAAAATGTTTTTGTAAATCAATATAATTTTGAGGAAAATATTTCTTCAAATTACTTAAAATGTTCTCTGAACATTCAAAAGTTTTAAAAGAATGCTCAAATAGTCCGCCTTTATGATAATAATACTTTTTACTGGCTTTTTTCATTTTAACAATTTCAGGAAAAACCGCATCTAAAAGGCCAACTTTATCCATCATCTTTAACACATTTGCCGCATTGTTTGTTGCAAGAATTCTTGAAAATTCGTTTTTTACTCTTTCTTTAGGCACAGCACTTATAAGTTTTGCTTTGCTTTTTATTTGTTTTAAAGAGGATTCTGAAATTTTAAAGCTATGTTCTGCCATAAAACGAAATCCTCTTAACATCCTTAAAGCATCTGTTTTAAAAGATTTAGAAGAAACTGGATTCAATATTTTTGCTTTTAAATCTTTTAAAGCGGTCTTTTTTGATAAAATTACATGCTGTTTAAAATTCTTGAAATCTTTTAAATTAAAAGCTATTGCATTAACCGTGAAATCTCTGCTTTGCAGATCTTCTTCTATTGTGTTTGCGCAAACACGTGATATATCTATATTTTTAATTTTATTCTCTTTTAGAATTATTCTATAAGTTTCAGACACCTTATCTAAAGTTATAAGTTTTGCTTTGAAAGATTTTGCCAATTTTTTAGCATACTTTAAAGGTTCTTTATTTACAACTAAATCTATGTCCTCATTTTTGCGGTTTAGATATAAGTCTCTAACAAAGCCGCCTACTGCATAAACGTCGTATCCTTGTGATAAATTGTTAATTTTTTCAATAAGTTTGTTCAATTGAAAACCGCCATATCTTTTTATTCTGGGTTTACAATAATGGTTACAGAGTTTTGAGAAAACATTTTATTTGCTACATCAATTAAATCTTCCGAAGTCACCATATCCAAGTCTCTTAGATATTGTTCTTCATATTTAAATCCCCGCCCAACAATTTCAAGCCAGCCATAATAAAAAGTTTGTTTACTTACTGTTTGCCTACTCATAGAATGTATACCTTTAATATATCTTTTTGTATTCTCTAGCTCTTGCTTAGAAATTTTTATTGTACAAAAATCTTTTAAAATCTCTTCAATTTTTTTTAAAGTTAGTTCTATATTTTTCTTATCAAGACCTATATAAATTGAAAAAAAACTTTTTTCTACTCTTAGTGGATACATAGTATTTACTTCATAAGCAAGGCCCAGTTTCTCTCTTAACTCAACAAACAGCCTGCTTGTCATTTTTGAGCCAAGAACTGCACTTATAACTCCAACTGTAATACAATTTCTGTCATTTAAAGTAGGGGCAGGAAATCCAATATGAATATATGCTTGGTTAAATTTACCTTTTATTTCTTTTTTTATATTTTCTAAATGTCTTAAACTAAATACAGGTTTTTTAAACTTTTTGCCAGAAGGAATTAAAGAAAGATGTTTTTCTAAAGATTCTTCTACAAGATCCTTATCTATATTACCCGCCACTGAAATTAAAATGTTTGAAGCATTATAAGAATATTTATGCCATTGCAATAAATCATTCCTAGTAATTTTTAAAATGGTTTCTTTAGAGCCCAAAATAGGGTTAGAATAAGAAGCATCCTCATAAAATACTTTTATAAAATTGTCTAAAGCAGTTCTACCTATACTATCTTTTCTAGAACCAAGAGACGCTATTATATTTTGTTTTTCAAAAGATAATTCTTTCTCATCAAACTCAGGGTTTAAAATAACATCTGAAAGAATTTCTATAGCCTTATCAAAATATTGACTAAGAAAAGACATGCTTATTTCTGCTGTATCATAATCTGCATATCCAACAAGCTCAGAACCAATATCCTCTACAACTTTTGCAAGCTGCTGTGAAGAATATTTTTTAGTAGAGTGCGTCATGAGTTTTGAAGTAAGATATGATATGCCAGCATTGTGTAAACTTTCAGCTATAACAGAAACTGGCGTTAAAATTCTTATAGCAACAACTTTAACTCCCCCTGTTTTATTAAAAACAACTTTAATATTATTTTTTAGGGCAAAACTTTCCATTTAACCTCCAAGCACAAACTACAAAAGTTTGAACTTACACATTACAAATTTTCTTTAGGTAGTAAGATTACATTAGAAAATGTTTCTTTAGAATAAAACCTTTTAAAAAAATTTTTAATATCGTCAATTGTTATAGACTCTATTTTTGTTATATATTCATCTATAAACTCTTTTTTATTCATTAAATGCCAGTAACCGTACGTTTCAGCAATATCAAAAGATGTCTCTAAAGAGAAACTCCAAGAACTTTTTCTTGAAAGTTTAGCTCTATTTAATTCTTCGCATGTAATACCATTAATAATAATGTCTTCTATTTGTCTTTGAATTTCTGCGCTTATAGAATCAACATTTTTAGCATCAAAAACAGACATAATACACATGTTGCACGTTCCCTTATGTGCAGAAAACGAGCAATCTATAGTATATACAATACGTTTATCTTCATAAAGAGATTTATATAGTCTAGATGTTTTTCCCCCTCCTAGAACACTTGCAGCTAAATCAGCAATATAAATATTGTCTTCCTTTATATCATCTACCAAAAAACCGCTAAGCATATATCCAATTTCTACTTTGCCATACTCAACTACATTTTTACCAACACGCATATTTTCTAGACACATAGGGTCTTTTGGCACGTTTTGTTTAGACAAATTGCCAAATATTTTACTTATAAGATTTTTTACCTTTATTTCATCAAAGTTCCCTGCAACGACAACAAACATTTTTGCAGGTACATAATGCGCTTTATAATAGTCCTCTATTTCTTTATGAGAAACGTTTGCAATAACATCAGCTGTTCCTATTATGCTATTTTTTAATACACTTTGAGTATAAAGAGTTCCATAAAACTTTTCATAAAGAACAGATCCTGGGTTATCTAAATGTCGTTGAATTTCTTCTATAACAACTTTTCTTTCCATATCAATTTCATTTTGAAGGAAAAGTGGATTTGCTATAGCATCAGCAAGCATTTTTATGCTTTCTTCAACCCCATCTTTTTGTATGTTTATGTGGTACATTGTAAATTCTTTTAATGTGGCAGCATTTATTTCTCCACCCATATTTTCAACATTTCTAGACATTAAATCACCCTGGTAATTTTTACTACCTTTAAACATTAAATGTTCCAAAAAATGAGAAAGGCCTGCTTGCCAAGGGTTTTCATCTATAGAACCCACTCGAACAAAAACAATAATCGATGCACAAAGACTATTTATGTCAGGTAGCAAAATAGAAGTAAGTCCATTTTCATATTTCACAATTTTTACTCCTATGATAAACAACTTATAAACCCAATATATATTATACGTGAAATTAAGTCTACAAGTCTTGAATCCATCCATTTTTTAATTTTAATACTTCAAGATAGCTAACTGCTTCTTGGTACTCTTGCAGAGTTAACGAATGAGATAGTTCTTTAAAATCGTTTGATCTATACGCAGTATGATATTGTGACATCAAAGTGACGTATGTGTTTGTAGATAAGTCTTTAGCTATAAATTCTAAAACATTTTTAGTATTGTTTATATTGCCAGGTAAAACTAAGTGCCTTACAATAATACCTCTTTTTGCTATTGTATTTTTATCAACTTCCAAATCACCAACTTGTCTTTTCATTTCTTTTAAAGCTAACTGATTTATTCGAACATAGTTGTTAACTTTAGAATATTTCAAGGCAATTTCATTATCTGCATATTTTATGTCTGGCAAGTATATATCAACTATACCTTCTAAAAGTTTTAGTGTTTCAACATTTTCATAACCACTACAATTGTAAACAACAGGCAAATTAAACCCTTTTTCTTTAGCAGTATGTACAGCCTTTGCTATTTGTGCACTGTAGTGAGTTGGCGTAACAAAATTTATATTGTGTACACCACGTTTTTGGAGATCTAACATGCTGCCTACCAAACTCTCCAAACTTATTTCTTTGCCATTTCCGAGTTGACTGATAGGATAGTTCTGGCAGAAAACACAGTTTAGAGTACAATTTGAAAAAAATATTGTTCCTGAACCGCACTTTGCACTTATAGGAGGCTCTTCGCCAGTGTGCACATTTATGCTTGCAACAAATATTTTGTCTGCAGTTTTACAAAGCCCTTGTTGTCCCCTATTTCTATTTACACCACAGTTTTTTGGACATATATTACATTTGTCCATCATAGAATAAAGTTTATCTATATTTACTTTAAAATTAACCATCATTTCTCTTATTAAAAAAACGCGCCTATCCGGACTTGAACCGGAATAATTGGCTCCGGAAGCCAATGCTCTATCCAATTAAGCTATAGGCGCCTTCGTTTCCTAACACACCCGTTTTAACGATATTACTTACTCTATCTAAAAAAACTTTTCGGACTAAATAATCTATTTCATGTTGAATAACTATAGCTCCAAATCCACTAGTTTTCAATTTTTGTGCTGTTGCATTAATGTCTGTAATAATCAACTTCAATTTTCTTCTTCCTTACAACATTGCCAACAAAATCAGAAACGCTCAAACACCCTTCTCTTGAACTTATCTTGCCTGAGCACTACGTTATAATAGAATTTATCATTGTTAAAAGTCCACTACTCTCATGCTCTTTTAAACTCTGAGAAAGATCTACACCAATAATACGTTTGAATATTCCTACTTGAACAGCAGCTATGCCGACACATCTCAAATGAGCATATTAAAGTTGTTTTGAGGTTTTTAATTAAACTTTTCGTACCTTCTGTAATTTCTTCCACATTAGCAGATACTTGTTTAAGTAGTGGGTTTGAAATAGTAATAATAGGAAATGTTTTCATTTACTTGCCATCTGTATATATCTGATGATTCTGTTTCATAGTTTGCTACAAAACCACATAAAACATTATCTCCTAGAAAAAAAGGACAAATCAAGATTATAAAGATTATCCTCTAGGATGATACAGTTTATGTTGTTCTATTATTTTGTCTTTATTTAAATGAGTATAAATTTGTGTTGTAGAAATTGAAGAATGGCCTAACATCTCTTGAACAAACCTAATATCTGCTCCTCTTGAAAGTAAGTGAGTTGCAAAAGAGTGCCTTAATGTATGAGGAGTAATATTTTTAGTTATACCTACATTTTTTGCTATATTTTTTAACTGACGCCAAAATTCTACTCTAGAAATCTTTTTACCTAGCCTAGAAATGAAGATATTGTCACTAACACTCAAAATAGGTTCTCTTTTAGAAAGATAAATATCTATAAAATTTTTAGCTTTCTGTCCAAAAGGGACAAGCCTTTCTTTAGAACCTTTTCCTAAAACCCTTACGAAACAATCTTGCAAATTAACATCACAAACTTTAAGGTTAACAAGTTCAGAAACTCTCAAGCCCGTTGCATATAACAACTCTAACATTGCCTTATTACGAACGTTCATTTGACTTTCATTATCTATAGAATTCAATAAATTAGCAACTTCATCAAAAGTAAGCATCTGCGGTAAGTCTTGAGGTATTTTTGAAACAGTTAAATAAATGGTTGGATTATTTTTAGACAATTCTTCAATAGTTAAAAATTTATAAAACTGTCTTAAAGACTCTATAAGCCTATACACCGACTTCGGTTTTAAACCACTTGACTTTGATTCCCACAAAAAGTTTGTTATGTCATGATGTTGCAAATCTTCAATTAACAGATTGTTTTTTTTTGCAAAACTAACAAACTTTAAAATGTCCGCTTTATATGCTAAAGCTGTATTTTTAGCAAGTCCTTTCTCAACAATTATATAAGAAATAAAATCTTTTAGAATTTTATTATAATCTAACATAAATACCTTTATTTAGACTGACTAGATGATAATATTAAATCTCTAGCATGTTCTAAAGCAGAGTCAGTTACATTTTTGCCAGATATCATCCTTGCAACTTCTTTAATATGTTCTTCTTGACTTAACATTACCGCCTTTGTATATGTCCTAGATTTTTCTATTTCTTTATAAATCTTTATATGTGTCTGAGCAAAAGCAGAAACTTGAGCTAAATGCGTTATAGCAAAAACCTGTTTCTTTGTTGAAAGCTCAAACAATTTTTCTCCTATTTTTTCTCCTACCCTACCACTTGTACCTGTATCAATTTCATCAAAAACTGTCGTTTGATCGCTTTTTATTTGAGATGCTAATTCTATAGCAAGTAATACTCTTGAAAGTTCTCCCCCTGAAGCTGTGTTTTTTAAAGGTAAAACTTTTTCTCCTTTATTTGCACAAAACATAAATTCTACTATATCAAAACCATTGTCAGATGGTTCTTTTTTATCGAACTTTATATCAAAAATAGCATTTTTTATTTCAAGGTCAAATAACTTCTCTTGGACTAATTTTTTAAAATCTAGAGCAACTTTTTTTCTCTTTTCACTTATAGATTCACACACTTTTGTTAAGCGCTCAGTTTCCTTTAAAAGGTCTTCTTTGACTTTAGAAGAATTTTCATGATAGTTGTTTAAAGCATTAAGTTCTTCTTCTATTTTGTTTTTGTACTCTAGTATAGTCTCAATTGTACTGCCATATTTTTTCTTAAGTTTTTTAATAAGTTCTAACCTTTCCATAGAACTATTTAACATTTCTGGATCCAATTTGGTTTTTGATAAAATTAATTCTATCTCTCTATACGCCTCTTCTGTCTGATAATAAGCTTGTTCTATTAAAGACAAAGCTCCTGAAGTATTTGCTCCGTAAGTATTTATTGTTTCTATATTCTTCTTTACTTTTAAAATATTACTTAAAGTCGCATTTTCACAAGAATATAAAATAGATATTACTTCTTTAGCTAAATCAGATATTTTTTTCGCATTTTTTAATTTTGGTAGTTCTTCTTCAAGCTCTTCATCTTCCCCAACTCTAAGTTTAGCTTCTTGAATTTCTTTAATCTGAAACGAATATAAATCAACCTTTCTTAATCTATCAATTTCAGACATATTCATAGCTTCTAATTTTGCTTTTAGTCTTTTAACATTTGCTTGTAAAATAGAACATTTATTAAGCAAAAGTTTAATTTGGTCTACTTTAGTATCCAAAACTTCTAGTTGAAAATCCAAATCTAAAAGAGAGTGCCTTTCATATTGATCATGAAAATCTATTAGCAATTGTCCAAGGCCAGATAATACAGACAAACTTACTTGAACATCATTTATAAAAGCCTTACTTTTTCCTGAAACTTCTATAGTTCTACGTATTAAAATTATATTATCTTCTAAAGGGATAGAAAATCGATTTAAAAAATCTGTTATTTTACAATTATTATATTCGAAATTAGCTGCTATTACACACTCATTACATCCTGAACGTATTGAAGACAAGTCTGCTCTTTTTCCTGTAACAAGCTCCATAGATTTAATTAAAATAGATTTACCAGAACCAGTTTCGCCAGTAATAACTGTAAAACCTTTTGAAAAATTAAGACTTAGATCTTCAATCAAAGCATAATTCTTTATTGACAAGTGTGTAAGCACTTATACACTCCAATGCAATTTGGCCTTTAACGTCTCAAAATACGACTTACTACAATTTTTTATAAGTTTAAGAGGTTTTTTATATAAAGAAAACTTTACTTTAGTAGCGTTATTAACAGTAAGATTTTCTTGACCATCAATAGAAACAATAATTTTACCATTACTATATTTGTTTTTTGCTGTACAAAAAATACTGTTTCTGTCAGACAAAAGCATTGACCTTTGAGTTAACGTATGAGATGAAATAGGTGTAAGAATAAAAACAGGAAGGTTTGGATAAACAATTGGACCAAAAGCTGCTAAAGAATAAGCAGTAGAACCTGTAGGGGTTGAAACTATCATACCATCGCATTTGTATTCTGCTGTAAAGTTTTTATCTATTTCTACATCCACAGAAATAAGCTTACCTCCAGATAAGGACCTAACAACAGAATCGTTAGCTGCAATTTTTTTAATCTTTTTATTTTTATATTTAAACTCAACAGCTAACAAAACTCTCTTTTCTATTTTTATGCCAACTTTAAAAATATTATTTAAAAGTTCGTAAACTTCATTTGTATCTGTGTCTGTCAAAAAACCTAAAGAACCTAGATTAATACCTTTTATTGGCACAGACAAGGGAGAAAATGTTCTTATAACTTTAAGCATAGTACCGTCTCCACCTAAAGACAAAACAAAATCCAACTTTTTAGGTTTTATAGACATGGACTCACTCACAAAAACCTTACAATCGTTCTGTTTAAGCCAAGATGAAATTTCAAGTGCAAGTTTTTTTGCATTTGATTTAGACTTATTATAAATAACCCCAACATGATATTTCATATGTTTATTATACATAAAAGCAAATACTTTTTATTAAATGTTTTTAAACAAACAAAAAATTTAAACTTAAAACTATACTAGAAAATATAATCCTACTTTTATTTTTAAAAGTGAAAACCAAAAATAAAAACGTATAAAATAATAAAAGTTCTAAAATAGCAGGCCTGTTTACTGCAATAGATGAAAACTGTAAACTGCCTAAAAAAGTTGTAATGTACACAATAAAACTTACAAAAATGTTTAAAATATAAGCAAAAAACATTGCTAAATGTTTAGATAAAAAAGTCGAAATATAAAACACAATTACACAACCTAAAACAACACCTGTAACTGGCACAACTATTATATTTGCAAAAAAAGATACTATTGACACTTTAGAAAAATAAAACATAAGTACAGGCATTAATGCAAGCTGAGCAGAAACTGTAACTGAAGCTACACCACAAAAAAAACTTAAAACTGAATTTTTGACACTTTTAAATAATTTAAAGATTTTATTATATAAAAAAACTATCCCAAGAGTTGCTAAATATGACATTTGAAAAGAAGCTAAAAAAAGATCCTGAGGTCTAAATATTAATATAACTAATGCTGACAAAACTATTGAATTATATATCAACGGCTCTCTGTCTAGAGCAAGTGAGATAAATATACAAGTAAGCATTATCGCAGCTCTTACGGCAGGAGGGTTACCACCTGTGGAAATAACATAAAAGGATATAAAAGGTATACTAATCAAAGATGCTTTATTTAAAGGAATAAAAAATAATTTTAACACAAAAAGAATTATTACACTAACAAAACCAACATGAAGGCCACTTACAACTAAAATATGAATTACCCCAGAATCAGAAAAAACGCTTTTGATTTTTTGATCTAGAGAAGTTTTGTCTCCAATAATTAAAGATTTTAAAATAGCTGAACTAGGGTATAAAAAATAATCATCTATTTTATTAACTATATCATTTTTAAGATCGATAGAAATCTTTTTAATAATGTTTGGCTGAGATCTTATATATTCAAAAGAATAAACTCTTAAAGCAAAAAATATCTCATTTCTTTCTAAATATTTTTGATAATCAAATAAATTAGAATTCTTAGAACTTACTGGTCTATATAGCTTGCCTTCAACACTTATTATATCACCATAATTTATTACATATCCTGCTGGCATGCTAATAAGAACCTGTTCTTTAACTTCTATATGGTTTATAGAATTAGTCTTTAATATAAACTTTTTTGCTTTGTTTGACACATATGGTTCTGAAACAACTTTTCCTTCTACTAAAACATTTGCACTGTCTTTAAATAATTTAAAAATATTACTTCTACTTTGTACTGAAAAATACCCTAACCAATTTAAAACTATAATTAACACAAAATAAACAACAAAAACTGTTATAACTGGTCTTGTAAATACAAGTTTTAAAAGATATTTCATAGGTAGTTTTTATTATAGCAAAATTGTATAATTTCAAAATAATGAAATTACAAACAATTTCTTGCCTTGGTGAATTTAGACTTATAAACTTAATAAAAAAAGCTTTTTCAAATATAACAAAAGATAAAAATATTATCGTTGATATAGGCGATGATTGCTTTTGTTTTAAGTCTGGCAAAGATTACATTTATATAACCAAAGATATGCTAGTAGAAAATGTGCATTTTAAAACAAGCTGGACAAGTCCATACGAACTAGGCAAAAAGGCAATAGAAGTAAATATAAGCGATTTAGCTGCTATGGGAAGCGTCATTCCAAAATATATCTTTATTGGTTTTGGTGCACCAGCTAACACGTCTGAAGATTTTGTTAAAAACTTGCTAAAAGGTATACAACAAGCTTGTAGCAAATATACTATTGCTCTTTCTGGTGGAGATACAGTAAAAGCAGATAAAATTATAATATCTGTAACAGCTATAGGAATAAGTAAACATAAACCCATAACAAGAACCGGAGCACAAATCGGTGATCTAATAGGAGTAACAAACAGTTTCGGTGATTCTGGTGCAGGAGTTTATTTACTTAACAAATACGGAACAAAGTATAAATATACAAAACATGAACGTGCTTTAATAAAAGCGCAAAATAGCCCCATAGCAAGACTTAACGAAGCTTGTAAAGTGTCTAAGTACTTAACTTCACTGACAGATGCTTCAGATGGACTATTTGTTTCATTAAATTTGCTTATTGAAGGTTTTTCTAAAGGCGCAAACATAAATATGGAGCAAATACCTATTTCAAAAAGCTTAAAAGCAGTGTTCAACAACAATCAACAAATTTTAAAGTTTGCTTTGTTTGGAGCAGAAGATTACCAGTTAGTATTTACTGTGCCAAAATTAAAAGCAAAAATTGTAAAAAAATTAGTTCCTAGTATTACGTATATAGGTAAAATTACTGCTGATACAAAGGTAAAATATTTTTATAATGGTAAAAAACAAAAAATCAAATATTGTGGCTTTAAACACTTTTAAAAATAAAGCTTTTATAACAAAAACTCCTCAAGAAACAAGAAACTTAGCAAAAAAGTTTGCTTCTGCATTAAAAAGTGGCGACATTGTTTTTTTAAATGGAGAGTTGGGTAGCGGTAAAACAACTTTTACTCAAGGTATAACAAAATTTTTTGGGAACAAAGGCTTTGCCAGAAGTTCTAGTTTTATGATTGTAAATGAATACCAAGCCTTTGATAATTTAAAACTTTTCCATCTAGATTTATACAGATTAAATAAGTCAAGTATTTTTGACATCGGAATAGAAGAGTATCTTTATAGTGATAATATATCTTTAATAGAGTGGCCTCAAAAACTTATTGACGGACAAAATGAAAATCATTGGAACATTAAAATTGAAAACTTAACAAATAAAAGAAAAATTACAATAGAGAAGAAAAAATGAAAATCTTAAGTATAGAAACATCTGGGAAAACTTTTAGTATTGCGTTAAATGAAAACAGTAAAACTATAGCGTCTTTTTATTATGAATATGGTCATATACATTCTGAAATTATTATTACTGCTGTAGAAAGAATGTTAGAAGATACAAACAATTCTTTTGAAATTATAGATAAATTTGCTCTATCTGTAGGGCCAGGTAGTTTTACAGGTATAAGAGTGGCTATGGCCGCCATAAAAACGTTTGCACAAATATTAAACAAGCCTATAGTGGCAATTGATACATTATCTATATTAGAAGCTTCTTTGCCAAAGATTAAAGGTATAAAAATAATAGCATCTATTGATGCCCTAAGGAACAACGTTTACATTAAACAAGATAAAAAAATCATTATAAAAAATATAGACTTATTTATTAAAGGTCTAAAAAAATATAATAACAAAATTATTGTAATAGGAAGTACTTCTATAGCTTATAAAGAAAAATTATTAAAAGAATTAGGAAGTTTAAGTGTATCTTTGCCAGAAACAATGCACATGCCTAAAGCAAGTGTACTAGCCACTTTAGCGTATAAATCTACAAACAATTTAAGTTATACTAAAGTAAAGCCTTTATATATCCGCAAATCTTGGACACAAGAGACAAAGAACAAATAATTATTTTTTCTTTGCCTTATTTTTTAATAAATTAGATTTCTTTTTTACTGTTTTCTTAACAACTTTATTTTTTGTTTCTTCAAGCTCTACAATATCTGCATTGTCCCACAATTTCTCAAAAGAATATGCAGTTCTTATTGCTGGAGACATCACGTGCACAATAATACCACCAAAATCTATAACTCTCCAAGACGGACTAGAAACACCTTCTCTTCTTAATGGTTTTAAGCCACTTATCTTAAATTGTTTTTCAATTTCATCACATACTGCATTTACTTGCGGTGTAGATTCTCCAGTAGTTAAAACAAAATAGTTTGCCACAGTTGTCAATTTCTCTATATCTAAAATAACTGTATCAACAGCTTTTTTACTTTCTGCTATTTTTGCAGCTTCTAAAGCAAGTTTATAAAAATCAATTTCTGACACCTTTTTCTCCGGCTTTATCAAAATTATCGTATATATTACAATCCTTGCCAATGTAAATACTTATACCATAATATATTTTATTATTGTAAGAAATTAAAATTTTACCCGTTTTTAATATCCTGGCAACATCTAAACATCTTCTAAAATTACCTTTAAAATCTTTTATTAATGTTCTTTTATAAACTGTATCAAAATTGCTCCAATCTAAAACATCAAAGTTATTTTCTCTTAATAACCATGTAGCTTTTTGAGCCATACGAGGTTTCCCTGAAGCATTTTTAATGTCAACAAAACAATTTTTATTGTTATAATCAGCATCAATATCAGCATAATAGACTTTATTTAAAAATTCTTCCGCATTTTGCACATCAAGCTCAACTTGTCTTGTTGTATATTTAACCGGGAGCTCACAAAACATAATTAAAGGTCTTTTTGTTGTAAACTTTGTAAGCAACGCTAAAAAAGATATTTTTGGAATATTTGTATTTACTAAATTATATTGTTTAAAAACATTAATTGCCTTGTACGGCATAAGTTTTAACGTACGCTCTAGAAAATCTAAATTATTTAATGATTTTAAATCTTTATTTGAAAAGTTATCTTCTAAAATCATACGATTCAAATCCTTGTCAGCCATCACTAAAAGAAACGATTCAAAACTCATATTGATATAAAAATCACTCTTTTTATAACCTTTAAGAAGTTCACTTAAATCTATATAAAAATTTTCTATAGAAGATTCCAAACCTTTATTTAAATTTTCATAAAAGAAATTTTTCAAGTTCTTTGATTTTTTATATTTTTTCAACAAAACTATATCTGTATTTATTGATAAAATTTTCAAACAATTATAGTTTTTATTATAACTTACATGGTAACAATTTAAAAGATTAGGCAAAACATTTCCTGTACTGTACAACAGTATAGAACAAGTTATAGTGTCGTTATTGTTAATTTTTTTAATAACAAATGAAGTTTTATAAAAAAGATAAAAAGTAAATACTACTACCAAAAACAATATTGATACAACAATTATTGTTTTACTTATCTTTACAAACATAAAAATTCCAAGTATCTATAGCTCTAATGCATAGCCAACCATAATTAGAAATAATATAGTTTATTTTTTTTTGAAGTACCTTTATAAAAGCTTTATCTAAACTTTCTTTAGCTAAACAAAAAATATTCTTAACTCTTTTAAATTTTCTATCCTTAGAGCAAAAATCAGCAATAAAAACTATTTTTTCTAATTTGCTCATATTAGGTCTACCTAAAGTATGGTTTTTTATAGCATTTAAAATGTCTTGGTTTTGTATTTTAAGTTCTTTTTTTGCAATAATCTCGCCTGCAAAAGAGTGAAGTAAGTTTGGAGAAAACTTGTATAAATTTAAAAAAAACTTTACATCTTTTTGTTTTGTTAAAAGGCTTATAAGTTTTTTACCATTTACATTCTTTGCACAATCATGTAAAAGTCCAGCAATTTGCGCATTTAAAATATTTTCATTATTTTTTAACGCAAGTTCTGCAGCAGCCATTGCAACATTATAAGAATGTTCAAAGCAACTAGGACTTAAATGGTCACATAAATAGTCAAATATTTGTTTTTCCAAACTTTTATTCATTTATACAACCCCTTTTCTATTATGTAATTGTAAACACTTGCACACAACATCTTTGACGCTTTTTGTTTATTATTTTTTAAACAACATCTTACTAAACTGGAAGAAATATTTGCTATTTCTTTATATACAAAAATACATCTGTCCAAATATTTCGTATCTGAATTTACACAAATACCTGGTCTTCTAGCAACTATAAACTTATACTTGCTAGCTAAATAATCTATATTTTTCCAAGTAGGTAAATCAGCTAAAGAATCTGAACCTATAACCATGCATATTTCATCTGTTTGGTACATCTTTTGAAAATAATCTAACGTTTGATACGAGTACACTATATTTTGTTTTTCTGCTTCATATAAACTAACTTCAACGTTGTTCAAATTTTTAGTAGCTAACCTTAACATATCTACTCTATCTTTAAAGTTTGCGTATTGTTTATCTTTATGAGGAGGCGTATACGCTACAACAAAAATCAACCTCTTTAAATTAAATGTTTTTAACACCGCTTCTGATATTTGTATGTGAGCTTTATGCATAGGGTCAAACGATCCACCAAATATAGCAATTTTACTCATTTATGTTTCCTATATCACTATTACGTATCCAACCACTTAAATCTTTTCTGTTTGACTTAAATTTTATATTAATCCAATCACCACTTTGAGCTACTATGTTAACCAATTTCCCTTCAGACACAGTAAATATTTCAGGATTATTGTCTCCAGGCCCACTTTTTGTGCTAAGAGAAGATAAAATGACAGCTTCTTTTAGTGTAAATTCTTGGCAACCCTTAAGAGCTAAAATACAACTGCAAAGAAATAAAACTAATACAAGAAATATGAGAAAATGTTTAACCATTGAAGTTTTTCTTATAATAAATAAAGACAAAACACAAAGAAATAAAACTAACAATATAGAAGCGAGTATGGTTATCTCATTTAAAGTAAAATGTTTTAAAAAAATATCTATTATAGTTCGTTCTTGATTATGCCCTACAACACTGTAAAGAAACTGCATATTATTTTTTATTTCTTTATCTCTAGGAGCAAGCTTTAACGCCTTTTCTATATTTAATATTGCTTTACCAAGATCCCCATTCCTATAATAAGCATTAGAAAGATTATAATAAATATATGGATCTTGTACTTTTTCTATTTTTATTAAACTTTCATATATCTCAATACTCTTAGAAAAATTTCCTTCTTTAAAACTCTTTTCAGCATTCTCTATTTGATAGTGGTAAAGATTAGCTGAAAAACAAAAACTAGAAGAAAAAACAAAAAGCAAAGCAAAAAAAATAATATTTCTCATATATTTTACCTCTAATTTAATTAATTTTCTCTCTACAACAAAGATAAAGGGAAAGTAAACAAAACAAAAAGATATATCGCAAATATAGATATAGGTATGGTACACAAATTTGACTATATTGTAAAATTTTAAGTATAATCAACAAAAATAATCGGAGGAACAAAGTAAGTGGCAAAACTTAAAACTGGTAGACATACTTCTGCTCTTAAAGAAGTTAGGAAAGCAAGTAAAAGGACTAAAAGAAATATTAGCATTAAAAGCAAGATTAAAACTTCAATAAAAAAAGTTGAGCAAGCTGTAAAAAGTAATGATGTTAAGCTTGCTTTAGAGCAGTTATCTGTTGCTTTTTCTCTCTGGGATAAAGCTGCTAAAAAAAACGTCGTTCACTATAATGCTGCTTCTAACCAAAAAGCTAGGCTTTCTAAGTTAATCTCTAAAATAAAAAAATAACTTGCTGTTTAGAACCTGATTTGCCCGGGTTTAAGGAAAAAAGAAGAATTTATACATACTAAACTGATATTTATCTTAAATGACAACAAATCATTGAAGTTTGTTTATTAAAACTTCTGTTTGTGTTTTGTCTTGCATGTTTTTTATTAATACTTTGCCCTTTTCAAACTCTGTCTTTGCAAAAACTATTGCTTTAGAAACACCAATTTTATCTGCAAATTTTAATTGTGAAGTTAAGCTTTTATTATTTAATGGACCAAAAACAGAAATATTGTTATTACCAACTAAACCATTTCTTGCCAACTTTATAGAAAAAGCAAAAGCTTCACTAAAAAGTTCTTGATCTACTATAGCTATAAAAATCTTTTCACTTTTATTTAAGGTATCGAAAAAGCCACTGTCTTGAGCAGCCATTAACACCCTTTCTGACCCAACAGCAAAGCCTACTGCAGGCGTATCTTGCCCACCAAGCTCTTTAACTAAATTATCATAACGTCCACCTGCAGCAATAGCATCTTGCAAACCAAGCACATTAGAACGAATTTCAAAAACAGTCCTTGTATAATAGTCAAGACCTCTTACTAATTTTGACTCTACCACATAATCACAATTTGCACTTTTAAGTAAAGCCTGCACTAAATCAAAATGATCTTTACACTCACCGCATAAAAAATGTTCCATTTGAGGGACATTTATAAATTTATCCGTATCAACTTTACAATCTAAAAGTCTTAAAGGGTTTAGTTTTAGTCTTCTTACACAGTCTTGGCACAAGTCACCAAAAGAACTAAAATAATTAACTAATGCTTCTCTAAACAATGGTCTACATTTTTGGCAACCTAAAGAATTTATGTTTACATTTATTTGGTTTATCCCAAGAGAAGAAAGAATATCACAAGCAAGTAAAATAATTTCTGCATCTGCGCTTGGTGATACACTTCCATAAAATTCAGCACCTATCTGCTGAAATTGTCGATATCTACCAGTTTGAGGCCTTTCGTATCGAAACATCTCTCCAATATAAAAAAACTTGCCTGCAGGGTTAGAAATATCAAACCTATGCTCAATATACGATCTTACAAGAGAAGCAGTACCTTCTGGGCGAAGCGCTAACTTTCTACCTTTTTTATCTTCAAAAATGTACATTTCTTTTTCTACAATATCACTTGCTTGCCCTATTGACCTTGTAAATAAAGATACATCTTCAAAAATAGGAGTTCTAATTTCTTCAAACCCATGTTTTGCAAAAATCTGTTTAGACTTTTGTTCAAATATGCTCATGCTTAAAGCATTAACTCCAAATATATCATGAGTCCCTCGTGGCGCTTTATAATTCATTAACTATTGATCTCCTTACTTTTTACCTTGTTTTATTTTTCTCATATGCGTTTCGTCCATGTTTATTACACCAGCAGAAATAATAAATTGAAAAGCGTTATCTACTGTATAATCTGAAAAGATTACATCTTCTTCTTGGCATAACAATAAAAACCCAGTTGTTGGGTTTGGCGTTGTTGGCATGAACACACATAAATATTTCTTATCGCCAATATTTTGTTCTCCAGTTAAAAAAGCTACACTATACATATCTTTTTTGGGATAACAAACAAAAACAACTTGCTTAAAACTTTTTTTGCTGTCTGTACCAAAAAGAAAACCTATAAATTTCTTAGCTGAAGAATATACTGTGCCCAAAACAGGAATTTCTTCTATAAGGCTTTCTATATAAGCTAATGCTCTTTTACCAAAAACTCTGTTAGCTATAAAACCTAAAAGCAGTATACTTAAAATTGAAGCAAAAAAACTTAAAGTTTTTGCTATAATGAT